>QHWQ01000333.1 GCA_003222635.1 Acidobacteriota bacterium
AAGGTGATCATCAACGAGGCGCTCGAGCTGGCGCGCACCTTCAGCACGGACGATTCGGTGCGGTTCATCAACGGCGTGCTCGATGCGGTCAGGCGCACGCTGGGGCGCGAATGAACACAGTCCAGGAATCGGATCAGGTCGTCCAGCGGCGCGCGAACCTCGAGGAGCTGAAGAAGCTCGGGGTCGAGCCGTATCCGCGCCGCTTCGAGATCGACGCCCCGGTCGACGCCATCGTCGCGCAGCACGGATCGAAGTCCGGCGAGGAGCTCGAGGCGGCGCAGCCACGCACGCGGACGGCGGGGCGAATCCTCAGCATCCGCAGCTTCGGCAAGGCGAACTTCCTCGTCATCTCCGACGGCCGCGCCCGCGTGCAGGTCTACATCCGGCAGGACTCGCTGCCGGAGCGCGATTTCAAGATCTACAAGCTGCTCGACTTCGGCGACTGGATCGGCGTGGAGGGGCGCCTCTTCCGGACGAAGACGAACGAGCTGACGATCTGGGCGTCGAAGCTGGAGTTCCTCGCCAAGTGCCTGCTGCCGCTGCCGGAGAAGTGGCACGGTCTGCAGGACGTCGAGATTCGCTACCGGCAGCGCTATCTCGATCTGATCGTCAACCCGGATGCGCGCACGGTCTTCGAGGTCCGCAGCCGCGTCATTGCGGCGATGCGCGAGTTCCTTTCGGAGCGTGGCTTCCTGGAAGTCGAAACGCCGATGATGCAGCCGATCGCCGGCGGCGCGCTGGCGCGGCCCTTCGTCACGCATCACAACGCGCTCGACATGCGTCTGTTCATGCGCATCGCGCCGGAGCTGTACTTGAAGCGCCTGACGGTCGGCGGCATCGAGAGGGTGTTCGAGATCAACCGCAACTTCAGGAACGAAGGGATCTCGACGCAGCACAATCCCGAGTTCACGATGCTCGAGTTCTACCGGGCCTACGCGGACTACAACGACCTGATGACGCTCACCGAGGAGATGCTGCCGTTTGTCGCGCAGAAGGCGATTGGCGGCACCGAGGTCACGTTCAACGGCCAGCCGATTTCCTTCACGCCTCCGTTCCGGCGTCTCTCGCTGCGCGAGGGCGCACGCGCGGCGGCGAGCAGGCGCCTCGGCGTTGATGTGCCCGCCGAATCGCTGCGATCGCGCGAAAAGGCGGCGGAGCTGGCGTCGAAGCTGCATGTGCCGATCGAGTCAGGCATGGGCGCGGGGAAGATCACGGCCGAAGTGTTCGAGGCACTTTGCGAGGAGGAGCTGGTGCAGCCGACCTTCGTCTACGATTTCCCGACGGAGGTGTCGCCGCTCTCCAAGCAGAAGCCCGATGATCCCGACACGGTGGAGCGCTTCGAGCTGTATGCGGGGGGATTCGAGCTGGCCAACGCGTTCAGCGAGCTGAACGATCCGGTCGAGCAGCGCCGGCGCTTCGAGGAACAGCTCGCGAGCCGCGCGGGGGGCGACGAAGAGGCGCACGCGATGGACGAGGACTACGTCCGCGCGCTCGAGTTCGGCATGCCGCCGGCGGGTGGTGAAGGCGTCGGCATCGATCGGCTCGTGATGCTGCTGACCGGCAGCCCGTCGATCCGCGATGTCATTCTCTTTCCGCTGATGAGACCAAAATGAGCTTCGAGCTGTTTGTCGCGCTGCGGTACCTGTTCGCGCGCCGCAAGCAGGCGTTCATCTCCCTTATCTCCCTCATCTCGATGATCGGCGTCGGCGTCGGCGTGATGGCGCTCGTCATCGCGCTTGCGCTGATGACGGGCCTGCAGGGCGAGCTGCGCGACAAGATCCTCTCGTCGCAGGCGCACATCTACGTCTGGAAGAACGGCGGCATCACCGACTACCTGCCGGAAGTGCGGAAGCTCCGCACGGTGCCGGGCGTCGTCGGCGCCGCGCCGACCATCTTCGGCAAGGCGCTCGTCACCGCCGGCGAATCGCAGCAGTTCATCAGCGTCAAGGCGATCGATCCGAGTCTCGAACCGACGGTGACCGCCATCAAAGATCTCGTCACCCTCATCACGCCGCAGGGGACGCTCTCGCCGATGGGGATGCTGCCGCGCACGCGCCGCGCCCGCGTCGGCGGCATCTACAACCTCGGCCTCTACGAGTTCGACTCGTCGTACGGGTTCGTGTCGCTGCCGTTCGGTGAGCGGCTGACCGGCATGAACACGGTGGAGCTCATTCAGCTGCGCGTCTCCGACATCTACGACGCGCCGAAGATCGCCGACGAGATTCCCAAGCGTCTCGGTACCGAATATGTGGCGCAGGACTGGGCCGATCTCAATCAGAGCCTGTTCTCCGCGCTCGGCATCGAGAAGATGGCCATCTCCATCACCATCGGCCTCATCGTCATCGTCGCCGCGCTCAACATCGTCGCCTCGCTCATCCTGCTGGTGATGGAGAAGAGCCGCGACATCGCCATCCTCAAGACGATGGGGACGGCGCCGAGGCGGATACGGACGATCTTCATCCTGCAGGGGCTGATTATCGGCGTCACCGGCACGGTCGTGGGCGGGCTTGGCGGGCTGACGCTCTGTCACATCCTCGACAAGTACCGGCTGATCAAGATTCCGGCGGACGTGTATCAGGTCGCCTATGTGCCGTTCGTCGTCCTGCCGCGCGACTTCACGATCGTCATCATCGCGGCGGTCGTCATCTGCTTCGTGGCGACGATCTATCCGTCCCGCCAGGCGTCCCGCCTCGATCCGGTGCAGGCTCTGCGCTTCGAATAATGGCGTTCGTCAGCGTCGAACGCCTCAACAAGTATTACCAGGTGGGCGCGCAGCGAATTCACGTGCTGCGCGATCTCGAGCTCGCCGTCGAGAAGGGCGAGATGCTGGCAATCGTCGGGGCGTCGGGCGTCGGGAAGAGCACGCTGCTGCACGCGCTCGGCGGGCTCGATCGCATCGACAGCGGATCGGTGCGCATCGCCGAGCACGAGCTGGCGTCGATGAACGACGATGCGCTGGTCGAGTTCCGGAACCGCAGCGTCGGCTTCGTCTTCCAGTTTCATCATCTGCTGCCGGAGTTCGACGCGCTCGAGAACGTCGAGATGCCGATGCGGATTGCGCGCGAGACGGTGAACGAGGCGCAAGGCCGGGCGACGGCGCTGCTGTCGCGCGTCGGCCTCGGCGAGCGGCTTCAGCATCGTCCGGGGATGCTCTCAGGAGGCGAGCAGCAGCGGGTCGCCGTCGCGCGCGCGCTGGTGATGAAGCCAGCGCTGCTGCTGGCGGACGAGCCGACTGGCGATCTCGATGAAACGACTGCCGACTCGCTGCACGCACTGCTGCGCGAGATGCACGCCGAGTACGGCCTCACCTCGATCATCGCGACGCACAACCCGCGCCTCGCGGCCGCGTGCGACCGGGTGTTGAGGTTGGAGCTGGGGCGGTTAATCAGTGCGAGGTGACGACGGTGCGCGCCACCATCGCACCTAATCGAGTCTCGCGAGTTCGAGAACCACCTTCGCCATCCCCGAATAATCTTCTTCCGCCGCGCCCGCGGCCATCCGCGCGTTGATCTCCTGCTGCGCGACGGCGGTGATGAGGCCGGCGACCTGATACTCGCCGAGCGTCGATGAGGCGATCTTCAGATCCTTTGCGAACAGCTTCGTCTTGAAGCCCGGCTTGAAGTTCCCCTTGAGGATGCGTTCGCCGTGCACTTCGAGCACGCGGCTCGACGCGAATCCGCCGAGCAACGCCTCGCGCATCTTCTCCGCATCGATGCCTGATTTTTTCGCCAGCGCGAACGCTTCGGCAACGACGCCGAGCGTGCCGGCGATCACCATCTGATTGCAGACCTTGCAGAGCTGACCCGCGCCCGCCTCGCCGATGCGCACGACCTTCTCGGGATTCCCCATCACGTCGAGAATCGGCTTCACCTTCTCGAACGCGTCCGCATCGCCGCCCACCATGATCGACAGCGTGCCGCTGACGGCGCCAATCTCGCCGCCGCTCACCGGCGCGTCGAGCATCTGTGCGCCGAGCGACTTCGCCTTCGCGGCCAGCCGGCGCGCAACGCCGGGCGCAATGCTGCTGTTGTCGATGATGATCGTGCCGCGCTCGAGCGCGCTGAACACACCGTTCGGTCCCTCGAGCACCTGCTCCACATCCGGCGAGTCGGGCACCATCGTGACCAGGCGCGTCACCTGACGCGCGACGTCCGCGGGCGTCTCCGCGCGCTTCGCGCCGAGCGCGACGAGCGCGTCCACCGGCTGCGGGCTGCGCGAGTGCACGACGAGCGAGTAGCCGGCCTTGATCAGATTCGTCGCCATGGGCCGGCCCATGAGACCGAGTCCGATGAATCCGATGGTTTCAGGCATGTGCGGAGTATAGTGCGCCCGTTATGTTCATCATGCTGGTGAAGTTGCAGGTGAAGCCGGAGCTCGTTGGCGAATTCAGGGACGCCATTCTGAAGAACGCGGAGTTGTCGGTGCAACGCGATTGGGGGTGCGTGCGCTTCGACGTGCTGCAGCAGCAGGACGATCCGGCGCGGTGGGTGTTGTACGAGGTGTACGACCAGGAGCAGGCGTGGGCCGATCATCGCGCGGCTGCGCACTTTCTCGCATTCAAGGAGGTGGGCGATCGCGCCATCGTCTCGCGCGAGGCGACCCAGCTGACCGGAGTGAGCTTCAACGTGAAATCGAGCGTCTAACCAGGCGCGGGGAGCGGCGGCGTCAGGCATCTGCCCGAGCCGCTAAGTCACACTAGCTATGCCTTATAATGCCCACAGAGAGAAGCTCTTCTCGCGATCAACCGATAAACCGTAGGCACCGGATGTTCGAACGCTATACAGAAAGGGCGCGACGGGTTCTCTTCTTCGCCCGTTATGAGGCCAGCCAGCTCGGCAGCATCTCTATTGAGACCGAGCATCTCCTTCTCGGACTGATCCGCGAAGGCAAAGGGCTGACGAGCCGCATTTTTGCGCGCTCGCACCTGTCTCTCGAAAACATCCGCAAGGAAATCGAAGGGCGCACCGTGTTCCGCGAGAAGGTCTCGACCTCCGTCGAGATCCCGTTCAGCGCGGAAACAAAGCGCGTGCTGCAGTTCGCGGCTGAAGAAGCGGACCGCCTGCTGCACAACTACATCGGCACCGAGCACCTCCTCCTCGGCATCCTGCGCGAAGAGCGCTCCGTGGCCGCGTCCATCCTGATGGAAAAGGGGATGCGCCTCCACACCGTCCGCGAAGACATCGTCCAGCTGCTCAACGAGAAGACGACGCTGACGCGCGTGAAGGAGACGCCGCTGCTGGCGGAATTCAGCCGCGACCTCACCGAGGCCGCGATGAAGAACATGCTCGATCCGCTCGTCGGCCGCGACTACGAGCTCGAGCGCGTGCAGCAGGTGCTCTGCCGCCGCACGAAGAACAACGCGGTGCTCATCGGCGAACCGGGCGTCGGCAAGACGGCGATTGTCGAAGGGCTCGCGCAGAAGATCGTCTACGGCGATGTGCCGCACTTCCTCGCCGACAAGCGCATTCTCGCGCTCGACATCTCGCTGATCGTCGCCGGCACGAAGTACCGCGGCCAGTTCGAAGAGCGCCTCAAGGCGATCATGAAGGAGCTCACCGAGAACCCGAACATCATCGTGTTCATCGACGAGCTGCACACGCTCGTCGGCGCGGGCTCCGCGGAAGGGTCGCTCGACGCCGCCAACATCCTGAAGCCGGCGCTCAGCCGCGGCGAGATCCGCTGCATCGGCGCGACGACGCCCGCGGAGTACCGGAAGTACATCGAGAAGGACCGCTCGCTCGAGCGCCGCTTCCAGGCGATCAAGGTGGATCCGCCCGCCGAGAAGGAAACGATCGAAATCCTGATGGGCGTGAAGGATCGCTACGAGCAGTTCCATCACGTCGAATACACGCGCGAGGCGATCGAGGCGGCGGTCTACCAGTCGAGCCGCTACATCACGGATCGCTTCCTGCCCGACAAGGCGATCGATCTCGTGGACGAAGCCGGCGCGCGCGCCAAGCTGAAGGAAGCCGGCTACAGCGAGGAGTTCGGCGAGATCAACAAGAGCATCCGCGTCGCCGTCGAGCAGATGGAGAACGCGGTCTCGCAGAAGGATTTCGAGAAGGCGCAGTTCTACCGCGAGCAGGAGGTCTCCGCGCGCGAGAACCTGCAGTTCGTCCGCGAGAAGTTCGACGTCAAGTCGAGCGCCCGCAAGGTCGTCGTCAGCAAGGGCGACATCGACGAGGTCGTCTCGAAGTGGACGGGCGTCCCGATTGCGTCGATCAATCAGGACGAAGGCGACAAGCTGCTGCGCATGGAGGCGGACCTCCACAAGCGCGTCGTCAGCCAGGAGACGGCCATTTCGGCTCTGTCGCGCGCGATCCGCCGTTCGCGCGCGGGACTCAAGAGCCCGAACCGGCCGACCGGCAGCTTCATCTTCCTCGGCCCGACCGGCGTTGGTAAGACGGAGCTCGCGCGCGCGCTCGCGAATTTCCTGTTCGGCAGCGACCACGCGCTGATCCGCTTCGACATGTCCGAGTACATGGAGAAGCACT
Source organism: Acidobacteriota bacterium (assembly GCA_003222635.1). Taxonomy (GTDB): domain Bacteria; phylum Acidobacteriota; class Vicinamibacteria; order Vicinamibacterales; family UBA2999; genus Gp6-AA40. Next base: position 6,495 of record QHWQ01000333.1, read on the forward strand.
CGGTCAGCAAGCTGATTGGCTCGCCGCCGGGATACGTCGGCCACGAAGAAGGCGGTCAGCTCACCGAGAAGGTGAAGCGCAACCCGTACTCCGTCGTGCTGCTCGATGAGATCGAGAAGGCGCACCCGGACATCTTCAACATCCTGCTGCAGGTGTTCGAAGACGGCCACCTCACCGATGGCCTCGGCAACCGGGTGAACTTCAAGAACGCGATCATCATCATGACGTCGAACATCGGCGCCCGCTTCATCCAGAAGAAGGCGTCGCTCGGGTTCCAGAGCAACGACACCGGCGCCATCGACAAGAACGTCAACGAGATGGTGCTCAACGAGGTGAAGCGGACCTTCAACCCCGAGTTCATCAATCGAATCGACGAGATCATCGTCTTCGAGGCGCTGACCGACGACGACCTGCGGCGCATCATGGCGCTGCTGGTCGAACAGCTGAACCAGAACCTCGCCGACCGCCGGATGAAGGTCATCCTTGCTCCGGAGGTCGTCGACTGGATCATCGACATCACGTGCAAAGACCGCTCGTACGGCGCGCGTCCGCTGCGCCGTGCGATCCAGCGCTACGTCGAGGATCCGCTCTCGGAGGAGCTGATTCGCGGCAACCTGCACGACGGGGACATCGAGGTCTACCTGGAAACTGGTCAGCTTGCCTACCGCCCGGCCGGCCAGTTGGTCGGGGGCCGCAAACTGCCGTAAAACCGGCCGACGAGCCTTCTGCGGCGTCTGACTCCAAGTAAAATAAGTTGTTTCGGAATCCTTTCATGCAGAAGCAGTTGGCTCGGACGCTCGCCGCCGTGGCGCTGCTGGCGGCCGTCGGCTCGTCGCCGGCGTTGGCCCAGCAGGGTAACCCCACGGCGGTCAATACCAACCCGTCCACGGTGTGCGGCCTCCCGATTCCGCCGCCTGCCTCGCTGCCACCCGCGAACTCGCCTCCCGTCCTGTACCAGATCGTGCCGTGCTTTGCCAAGCAGGGGGGCTCGCCCGTCGTCGAATCCGAGACCTATCTCTACTACATGAAGCTCGTGCCGCTGGTCAGCCGGCCATCGCAGGGCATCTGGACGCCGTGGAACGAGATCACCGAGCAGACCGCGAAAGACGACTTCGGCCGGCTGTGGGCGACGAACTTCCTCGACGACCTCTCGATCGAGACGCAGGATTACGTCTTCAGCAACGGCGTGATCGGCAAGATGGTGATCTACAACATGGAGGAGCGCGAGCGGGTCAAGAACGTGACCTACGAGGGCTCCAAGAACATCGACCGCACGAAGATCACCGAGCAGCTCAAGGAGAAGGGCATCGAGCTGCGCCTCGACTCGTTCCTCGACGAGAACACCATCCACCGCGTCGAGTCCGTGCTCCGCGAGATGATGGCGGAGAAGGGCTTCACCAACGCGGACATCAAGCACAAGGTCACGCCCATCGAAGGCGGCACGAAGCTGGTGAACATTGCCTTCACGATCGGTGAAGGGCCGAAGCTGCGCATCCGCAACATCGAGTTCGTCGGCAACCAGGCGTTCGGCGACGGGACGCTCGCGCGGAAGATGAAGGACAACAAGGCCAAGAAGGGCCTCATCTTCATGACGTTGTTCCGCAGCGCGACCTACAAGGAAGACAAGTACGAAGAGGACGCCGAGAAGGTCGCCGGCTTCTATCGCGAGCAGGGCTACGTCCGCGTCCGCGTCGGCAACCCCGAGGTGAAGACGCTCGAGGACGAGAAGGACGGCAAGACGCGCTGGATCGAGCTGCGCATCCCCGTCACCGAAGGCCCACGCTACCGCGTCGGCGATTTCAAGTTCGAGGGCAACACCGTCGTCAAGAGCGACAACCTCCGCCCGATGTTCAAAGTCAAGCAGGGCGAGTGGTACAGTGAGAAGGCCGTTCGCGACGGGCTGAAGAAGGCGCAGGAAGCGTACGGCGCCGGCGGCTACATGGAGTTCACCGGCTATCCGGATCTGAACCCGAAGAACGACGGCCTCGCGCCGATCGCCACCGATGGCAACGCGGCCGCGCCGCCCGCACCCGCGCCGACGCCGACCGACGGCAAGGCGCTGCGGCCGACGGTCGACGTGACGATGCGCCTGTCGGAAGGCAAGCAGTTCTTCGTCAACCGCATTTCCTTCACCGGCAACACGACGACGCGCGACAACGTCATCCGCCGCGAGATGCGTCTGGTCGAAGGGAGCACATTCAACACCGAGAGCCTGAAGTACAGCATCCGCCGCCTCAATCAGCTCGGCTACTTCAAGCAGCTCGAAGGCAACGACAAGGACATGAAAGTGGACAAGGTGCCTGGCCGCGACAATCAGGTCAATGTCACCTTGAAGGTCGAAGAGCAGAACCGCAACCAGGTCACCTTCGGCGCCGGCGTCTCGCAGTACGAAGGGTTCTTCGGCCAGCTGTCGTTCCAGACCGCCAACTTCCTCGGCCGCGGCGAAAGCCTCACGGCATCGGCACAGGCCGGCTCGCGGTCGCAGAACTACCAGCTGGCCTTCACCGAGCCGTTCCTCTTCGATCGCAACCTGACGGGCGGCGTCGACGTCTACAAGCGCTCGCTGCAGTTCATCGGCTACTACACGCAGAAGTCCACCGGCGGCAACATCACGTTCGGGTTCCCCGTTCAGGACTTCGCGCGGATGTTCATCAATTATTCGTACGAGTCGGTGGGCGTTTCCGACCTCAACGAAGCGCTGCTCGATCCGTCGTGCATCGTCTCGGCCAGCGGCTGCAGCACGGTGAACGTCAACAATCTGTCGACCATCAGCCCGTCGGCGCTCGACACGCTGCGGCGCAACCCGTTCCTGTTCGACTCGTATCTGATCGGGTCGAAGGGCAACCGGACGATCAGCAAGGTCTCGCCGAGCTACGTGTTCAACACGATCGACAACCCGATCTTCCCGGCCAACGGCAAGCGGTTCACGGCGGCGATCGATCTTGGCGGGCTTGGCGGCAACACCAGCTACTACAAGCCGACGCTCGAGGCCATCTGGTACCACCCGCACACGTCGCGCAGCTCGTTTGGCGGCCGCGTGCAGTTCGAGTACATCGAGCCGTACCGCGGCACGACGAACCTGCCGGTGTTCGAGCGCCTCTTCCTCGGCGGTGAGTACAGCGTGCGCGGCTACGACATCCGCTCGATCGGCCCGACGGTGCCCGGCTCGCAGATCGTGCTCGGCGGCAACAAGAGCCTGCTGTTCAACGGCGAGTACATCATCACGGTGGCCGGCCCGGTGCGCCTGGTGCTGTTCTACGACGCGGGGCAGGTGCGCGACTTCGGCGAGCAGTTCGCGTGGAAGGAGAACCTGACGCAGCAGGTGTTTCCGCCGCAGCCGCTGCTGATCGATCCGTTCTCGGCGGTCGCATTCGGCGGGCTCGAGAATCCGAATGCGCTGGGGCCGCACACCGAGGTGATCGGCCGCACGAGCGCGTTCAAGACGTCGACGGGCGCGGAGATCCGGTTCTTCATGCCGGTGCTCAACGTGCCGTTCCGTCTGATCTTCGCGTCCAACCCGCAGCGCGGCGGCGTGCTGAACAACACGCTGCTGCCCGCGAAGGCCTTCACCTTCAAGTTCGCCGTTGGTTCTACGTTCTAGGAGCGCGTGTCCGATGCGACGATCGATTCGCCGCGCGTTGCTGCTGATGCTCGTCGCGGGCATCGCGGCCGCCTGCAGCAACAACAACAACTCGACCCCGACGGGTCCGACGACCCTGCCCACCGTGCTCACCGAGACCTTTTCGGGCACGCTGAGCAAGAACTCCGCGTTTACGCATCCGTTCGTCGTGAGCGACGCGGGCGACGTCTCGGTGTTCCTGACTGAAAGTGTCGATGCCTCGAATCCGAACAACACGATTCCGATCGGTGTGAGCCTCGGTACCTGGAACGGTACGTCCTGCGCCATCGTCATCGCCAATGACAACGTGGCGCAGGGCTCGAGCATTACGGGCCGCGCGACCGCGGCAGGGAACCTCTGTGTGCGGGTCTACGACGTCGGTTTTGTCCCGGGATCCGCCAATTACGAGCTGCTGATCGACCATTACTGACGGTTTGCCGGGTCCGCGCCGCGGCCCTCAGTGTGGTGCTGGCTGCCGCCCCCACCTTCGCTCAGGCCCCGGCGGCCGCTCCGGCGGCGCCGCCTGCCGCACAGGCTGCGTCCGCTGCTGAACCGGCGTTTCCGGCCGGCGCGAAGTACGCGTTCGTCAACATCCAGCGCATCGCCGCCGAGTCGCAGCAGGGCAAAGCGCTGGCCTTGCGCGTACAGGCCCTCAACCAGCAGAAGGTCACCGAGCTGAACCAGAAGAATACGGCGCTGCAGGCCTCGCAGCAGAAGCTCGATTCAGGCGCCAGCGTGCTGAGCGACACCGCTCGCGCGCAGCTCGCCAAGGACATCGACCGCCAGCAGACCGAAATCCAGCGCTTCACCGACGATGCGCAGAAGGAGGTCGAGGAGCTGCAGAACGAGCTCCAGCAGGAGTTCCAGCAGAAGCTCGGTCCGGTCGTCCAGCAGGTGGCGCAGGAGAAGAAGCTCGAGATCCTGTTCAGCGCGCTCGACGCCGGAATCATCTGGGCGGATGCGGGCCTCGATCTCACCTCCGAGGTGATTCGCCGCTTCGACGTCGCGGCGCCCGCGCCTGCGGGTGCCGCGGCTGCGCCCGTGCCGCGACCGGCCGCTCCGGCTCTAGGTCTAGGCGCGCCGGCGCCGCGTCCCGCTGCTCCGGCTCCGGCCACGGGTGCGCGGCGACCGGCCGCGCCGGCGCCGGCACCCGCGCCGAAAAAGTAGGTAGGTGCCCGTCGATCTCCCCGCGCTCCTCGACCGCGTTCATTACCGTTTTCCGTCGTTCCTGATCGACGCGGTCGGGGAGCATGAGCCGGGCCGCCGGCTCACGGCCTTCAAAAATCTCACGATCAACGAAGACTTCTTTCAGGGACACTTTCCGGGCGCGCCGGTCATGCCCGCGGTCCTGACGATCGAGGCGCTCACGCAGCTCGCCGCGGTGCTGATCCTCGAGCAGCGTGGCGTGGCGCCGACCGCGCGCGTGTCGCTGCGCGGCGTCAACGACGCGAAGTTCCGGCGGCAGGTGTTGCCGGGGGATCGATTGACGCTCGAGGTCGCGCTTCTCCGTCAGCGGTCGCGTCTCGCCAAGGTCGAGGCTGTGGCATATGTCGGCGCGCAGCGTGTGGCCGAGGCCGAGCTGCTGCTCGCCATCGAGCAGGGCGCGGCCGACATCGATCCGACGGCCGACGTGCATCCGTCGGCGCGCATCGGCGACGGGACCGTCATCGGCGCCAACGTCACCATCGGTCCCGAGGTGACGATCGGCCGCCGCTGCCGCATCGATGCGTCGGTCGTCATCGACGGCTGGACCGAGATCGGCGACGAGACGCACATCTTTCCGATGGCGTCGATCGGTCTCGCGCCGCAGGACCTCAAGTACAAGGGCGAGCGCACGCGCCTGACGATCGGCAGGCGGAACATCATCCGCGAGTTCGCCACGATCAACCGTGGAACCGCGGGCGGCGGCGGGCTCACCACCATCGGCGACGACAACCTGCTGATGGCCTACGTGCACGTCGCGCACGACTGCCACGTCGGCAGCCACACGATCTTCGGGCCGTACGCGGTGCTCGGCGGCCACGTGGCGGTCGAGGATTTCACGAACATCAGCGCGGGCTCCGCCGTGCACCAGTTCTGCCGCGTGGGCAAGTACGGATTCATCGGCGGCTATTCGATCGTCACGAAGGATGCGCTGCCCTTTGGCCGCACGATCGGGGGCCGGCCGGCGCGAATCTTCGGCGTCAACACCGTCGGCCTTTCGCGCCGCGGCGTCACGCCGGACACGATCAACCAGTTGAAGCGCGCGTACCGCTACCTGCTGCACGCCAACACGACGCACGCGATCGCGCAGATCGAGGGCGACGCGACCTTGAGCTCGCCCGAGGTGCAGTACCTCGTGGACTTCATCCGCACCTCGCAGCGCGGCGTCATCCTCCGCAAGCCGACGCGAAGAGCAGAAGAACTGGTTGCAGATGAATAACGCAATGTAAATCCGCAAATGTCATGCACATTGGCCTAATTGCCGGGAACGGCCGGTTTCCTTTCCTGGTACTCGACGCCGCGCGCGCGCAGGGCCACGACGTCACCATCGTCGCCGCGAAGGAAGAGACGTTTCCGGAGCTGACCGACGCGGCGAGGCGTCACGGCGCGCCCATCCACTGGATTTCCCTCGGCCAGCTTGGCCGGTGCATCAGCGTGCTGAAAGACGCCGGCGTCAGCCACGCGGTCATGGCCGGCCAGGTGAAGCACACCAAGATCTTCGCCGGCGGCATCATTCCCGATCTCGCCTTTCTCAGCGTGCTGCGGAAGCTCACGTCGAAGAACACCGACGGCCTCATTGGCGCGGTCGCCGGCGTGCTCCACGACAACGGCATCGAGTTGATGGACTCGACGTCGCTCATCCAGCCGCTGCTGGCGCGTCCCGGCGTGCTGACGAAGCGCCAGCCGACCGAGGACGAGCAGAAGGACTTCGAGTTCGGCTGTCGGATGGCGGACGCGATTGCGGCGCTCGACATCGGCCAGACCGTCGCGGTGAAGCATCAGGCGGTGATTGCGGTCGAAGCGATGGAGGGGACCGACGAGGTGATTGGCCGCGCGGGCCATCTCGCGGGTCCGGGCGTGCGCATCATCAAGGTCGCCAAGCCCGAGCAGGACATGCGCTTCGACGTGCCGGTCATCGGCGCCGCCACGATTCAGGCGATGCGCGTCGCCGGCGCGAACGCGCTGTCGGTGGACGCAGGCAAGACGCTGATGATCGATGGCGATGCCATCATCGCGTCCGCCGACGAGGCGGGCATAGTAATTGTGGGGCGAGAGCGGAATTGACGAATTTACGAATCGACGAATTTACGAATTGGGATTGCGCAATTGAATTCGTCAATTCGTAATTTCGTAGATCCGTCAATGCCAGTCAAGGTCGGTGTGATCGGGGTCGGCCATCTGGGCCAGCATCACGCGCGGCTGTTCGCCTCGATGGACGGCGTTCAGCTGATCGGCGTCTGCGATACCAATCATCCGCGCGCCGAGGAGATTGCGTCGAAGTTCGGCACGCAGGTCGTCGACGCGGCCGATTTGCTCTCGCGCGTGAACGCGGTGACGGTTGCGGTGCCGACGATCGCGCATCTGGAGGTCGCGATGCCGTTTCTCGAGGCCGGCGTTGCCACGCTCATCGAGAAGCCGATCGCGCCAAGCGTCGAAGACGCCGACCGGCTGGTCGCCGCGGCCGAACGCGGCGGCGCGCTGCTGGCGACGGGACACACCGAGCGCTTCAACCCGGCCGTGGCGAAGGCGCTGCCGCTCATCGCCGACCCGCGCTTCATCGAGATCCATCGTCTGGGCACGTTCCCCGAGCGCAGTCTCGACATCGACGTCATCTTCGATCTCATGATTCATGATCTGGATCTGCTGCTCAGCGTCGTGAAGTCGCCGGTGACGATGATCGAAGCGGTGGGCGTGAACGTGCTCACGCCGAAGGCGGACATCGCGAATGCGCGCCTGCGGTTCGCCTCGGGCTGCATCGCCAACGTGACCGCCAGCCGCATCAGCCGCGAGCGCGTGCGGAAGGCGCGCTTCTTCCAGCACGACTCGTACGTGTCGATCGACTACGCGTCGCAGGAGCTCGAGATGTTCCGCCTCGTGAAAGACAGCGCCACGGACGGCCTGATGGCCGGCGGCCGGCCGATCATTCACGGCGGCAAGCTCGAGGTGATGAACGAGGAGCCGCTGCGGCGCGAGCTCGAGGATTTCGTCGATGCCGTGCGCGCCGGACGCGCGCCCGGCGTCACCGGCCGCGACGGACGCGAGGCGCTCGCGCTGGCGACGCGCGTCGCGGAAACAATGGAGTCATGACCACGTCGTCATTGTTCGACGTGCTGATGGAGCGGGTGAGCGCCGGCGAACGGCTCGGCGCGGACGATCTCGCGCAGCTGGCCGCGACGCCCGACATCCTCCAGCTCGGCATGCTCGCGGATACCGTTCGGCGGCGCCTGCACGACTCGCAGGTGACCTACCTCCGGGTCGCGCTCTGTCCGTTCGACAAGCCATTCACCGACGCGGTGCCGCTTGCGGCGCGCGAGGTCCGTGTCACCGGCACGCCCGACACGCTCGAAGTGGCGATCACCGCCGTTGAAGCCGCGCGAGCCGTCGCCGGCGAACGCGCCGTCTCTGCGTTTTCGTGGCTGGATGTGGAGAGGCTCGCCGCCGCAGAATCGTCGCGTCCGGCGAAGGTGCTGGAGCAGCTTCGCGGCGCCGGGCTCGATGCGCTCGCCGAGGTGCCGCTCGATCGTGTCGCCGACGCGAGCAGCGTCGTCCAAACCATCGAGGGGGCCGGCTACCGGCATGTGCGGCTCACGATCGAAAAGGCGCCTGCGGCGGCACGCACGTCGTTGTTTGTCGCCGCCGCCGCGCTGCAGGAGAGATTTCCGGTCATCCAATCCATCAGTGCGCTGCCGACCCTGCTCGACGCACTGCGCCCGACAACGGGCTATGACGATGTGAAGAGCGTGGCGATGGCGAGGCTCGCGGCGCCGAATATCCCGACGATGCAGGTCGATTGGCTGCGCTACGGTCCCAAGCTGGCGCAGGTGGCGCTCACCTTCGGCGCCGACGACATCGACAACGTGGCCGCCAGCGATGACGCGCCGGATGGCCGTCGCCGCGCGCCGCTCGAGGACGTGCGGCGCAACATCGAGGCGGCCGGCCTCGAACCCGCGGAACGCGACGGCCGCTTCCAGCTCATTTCCTAGATGAACCCCTCGACTCGCTTGGCTCGCTCGGGGCAGGTCGCCGTACGTATCGGTGCGGTGGGCTACCTCAATGCCCGCCCGTTGACGTGGGCGCTCGATCGCTCGCCGGAGCGCTGGCAGGTGCGCTACGACCTGCCGGCGGTGTGCGCGCGGCTGCTCTACGACGGCGAAGTCGATCTCGGCCTCGTGCCATCGATCGAATATCTCCGCTCGGATCAGTACCGGTTCGTGCCCGGCGTCGGAATTGGATCACGTGGACCGGTGGCGTCGGTTGCGCTCTTCACGCGCCGGCCGCTCGCAGAGATTCGCCACATCGCGATCGACACGAGCTCGCGGACGTCGGTGACGTTGATTCGCCTGCTGTGTCAGCACCGCTACCGCATCGCGCCGGAGTTCGTGCCGCATGGCCCCCACCTCGTCGAAATGGTTCGTGATTACGACGCGGGGCTGTTGATCGGTGATCCCGCGCTGGAGGCGGATGCGAATGCGCTCGGTGTGACGAAGATCGATCTCGGCGCCGAGTGGACCGCGATGACGGGACTGCCGTTCATCTATGCGGCGTGGACCGGGCGAGCGGGCGTCATCGGCGTGGAGCACGTGCGCCTGCTCGAGCAGGCGCAGGCGGAAGGGGTCGCGTCGTATCCGGCCATCGCGGCCGAATACGCGCAGGCCAACGGCGCGTCCGCGCAGCGGGCGCTCGCATACCTAAGGGATAATATGCGTTACGGTCTCGGCCCCGAGGAGGCGCAGGGTCTGCAGATGTTTCTCGATTACGCAGCGGACCTTGGCCTGGCGCCGAAGCGCAGGACACTGGAATTCTTTCCGGGATGATTCAGTCCACCGCGAAAAAGGTGTTGGAGGGCGGACGCGTCGATCGCGCCGAGGCGCTGGAGCTCTATCGCCACGCGCCGACGCACCTGCTCGGCCAGCTGGCCGACGCCATCCGCGCACGGAAGCACCCGGAGCGCATCGTCAGCTACATCATCGACAGAAACGTCAACTACACGAACGTCTGCGTCGCGCGCTGCAACTTCTGCGCGTTCTATCGGCCGGTGGGATCGTCCGAAGGCTACGTTCTCGGCTTCGAGGAGATCTTCAAGAAGATCGACGAGACGATTGCCGTCGGCGGCAACCAGCTGCTGCTGCAGGGCGGCCACAATCCCGATCTGCCGATCGCGTGGTACGAGGACTTGTTCCGCGGCGTGAAGGCACGCTACCCGGCGTTCAAGCTGCACGCGCTCTCGCCGCCGGAAGTGCTGCACATTTCGAGGCTGCATCAGATTCCGGTGCCGGCGGTCATCGAGCGGCTCGTGGCGGCGGGCCTCGACAGCATTCCGGGAGGCGGCGCCGAGATCCTCGTCGATCGCGTGCGCACGCTGCTCAACTGCTACGGCAAGGCGACGAGCGACGAGTGGCTTGGCGTCATGCGCGACGCGCATCGCGCGGGTCTCCGCACGACGGCGACCATGATGTACGGAACGGTGGAAACGGACGAAGAGCGCATCGAGCACATGATGCGTCTGCGCGAGCTGCAGGACGAGAGCGGCGGCTTCACCGCGTTCATCACGTGGAGCTACCAGCCGGAGCACACCGAGCGCGGCGGCATCGAGGCGACCGGCGTCGATTACCTGCGCACGCTCGCGCTCGCGCGCATCGTCCTCGACAACTTCGATAACCTGCAGGCCTCGTGGGTGACGCAGGGCGGCAAGGTGGGACAGCTCAGCCTCGCCTTCGGTGCCAACGACATGGGCAGCGTGATGATCGAAGAGAACGTCGTGCGCGCCGCCGGCGCGAGCTACTGCATGGACGAGCTCGAGATCGTCGTGAACATCGAGGATGCCGGCTTCATCCCCAAGCGCCGCAACATGCACTACGAGATCCTCGGCGATCCGATCTTCCGCGAGCGCGACGTGCCGCGGATGCTCTCGCTGGCGACCGCGCGCGCCGGAGGTGACTCGTCGGTCCCGGAGGAGCTGCGCAATTATCCCGCCCGGAGCCGCGAAGGCAAGCGCATCCGCCTCTCTCAGTGAAGGCCTACACAGCGGAATGGGTATTGCCCATGGCGGGCGAACCCTTGCACCGCGGATCCATTTCGATCGAAAACGGCCGCATCGTCTCCGTTGACGAGGACGCCGGCGCCTCGGCGCGCGATCTCGGGCACGTTGCGATCATGCCCGCGCTCGTCAACGCGCACACACACCTCGAGCTGTCGTATCTGCACGGCCGGGTCGCGCGGACCGAGGCGTTCCTCGACTGGATCCGGACGATCATGGCGACCAGGCGGCACTATCCGGATGCGGCGGACCCGCGGATTATCGAGGCCGCACGCAGCGCGATTGCCGGCGCGCGCGCGAGCGGCACGGGCCTGGTCGGGGACATCTCGAACACGCTGGTCACGGCACCCCTGCTGCGCGAGGCGTCGATGCCCGCGCACCTGTTCTACGAGCTCTTGAAATTCAATGCGACCGACCCCGAGGCGCTCGCGCGCGAGGGGCGCGCCCGCGCGGACGCCGCCGTTGCTCCGGACGTGCGCGTCAGCCTCGCGCCGCACGCGCCGTATTCGGTCTCGCCCGGCCTCTTCGCCGCCATTCGCGCGGATCTCGACGCGCATCCCGGTGAGGTGACGAGCGTCCATCTGGGCGAATCGCCGGAGGAGCTCGAGTTCGTCAAGCGGGGGACCGGTCCGTGGCGCACGCTGCTCGAAGAGCTCGGCGTCTGGACGGATGACTGGAAGCCGCCCGGCACGTCGCCCGTCGAGTACCTGGAGCAGCTCGGATTTCTCGATCGCCGCGTGCTGGCCGTGCATGGCGTGCAGTTCGACGGCGACGATCTCCGCCGCCTGCGCTCGCGCGGCATGACGATCGTCAGCTGCCCGCGCAGCAACCAGCATGTCGGCGTCGGCGCCCCGCCGCTCGAGGCGTTCTACGCGATGGACGTCAACGTCGCGTTCGGCACCGACAGCCTGGCGAGCGCTCCCGATGTGAACCTGTTCTCCGAGTTGGCCGAGGCGCGGCGGCTGGCGCCGCGCGTGTCCGCCCGCGCGCTGCTCGACAGCGCGACGCGCCAGGGCGCTGTGGCTCTCGGGTTCGAGGAGTTCGGCACGATTGAGGTGGGAAAGCGCGCGCAGGTGATCGCCGTGCACGTCCCGGCAGACGTGGACGATGTGGAAGAATATCTGGTCTCGGGGATCACACCGCCTGATGTCTCGTGGGTAAGCTGACCACCTATCTGTCGTTCGTCCGCTTCAGCCATTCCGTGTTCGCGCTGCCGTTCGCGCTCACGGGGGCGCTGCTCGCGTGGCGCGATCATCCATTCTCCTGGTCGCAGGTCGCGTGGATCATCGTCTGCATGGTCAGCGCGCGCAGCGCGGCGATGGGGTTCAACCGGCTGGCGGATGTCGATCACGACGCACTGAATCCGCGGACGAAGATGCGCGAGCTGCCGCGCGGCGTCATGTCGCGCGCGGAAGCGATCGTCTTCGTCCTCGCCTCGTCCATCGTCTTCATCTACGGCGCCTACCGGCTCAATCCGATCTGCCTGATGCTCAGCCCCGTCGCGCTGGCGATCGTCTTCTGGTATTCGCTCGCCAAGCGCTACACGGCGTACACGCAGTTGTTCCTCGGCCTGGCGATGGCGGTGGCGCCGGTGGGCGGGTGGATCGCGGCGGGCGGCCGGGGCGGCGCCGATCCGTGGCTGCTCGGGCTCGCCATCGGACTGTGGGTCGGCGGCTTCGACATCCTCTATGCCTGCCAGGACCTCGATTTCGATCGCGGGTACGGGCTGCTGTCGATTCCCACGCGCTTCGGCGTGACGAGGTCCATTCAGCTCTCGCGTCTCATGCACGTCGCGGCGGTGATCGCGATGGCCGCGCTGTGGCGCGTCGCGCATCTGCCGGCGCTCTACCTCGTCGGCGTGGGCATCGTCGCCGTGCTTCTCACCTACGAGCAGTCGCTCGTCAGCGACGATGACTTGTCGCAGGTGAAGAAGGCGTTCGATCTGAACGGCTACGTCGGGATCGTGTACTTCGTGGCCACGGCGCTCTCGCTCTACCTTCGATGAATGGCGCACGCGCCTGACAAGTCACCCGATCGCATCGCGGGGATGTTCGATGCGATCGCGCCTCGCTACGACCTTCTCAATCATCTGCTGAGCGCGGGTATCGATCGGCGCTGGCGCGCCGCGGCGATTCGATCGCTGAAGCTCACCGGGCGCGAGACGCTGCTCGACGTGTGCGCGGGCACGGCGGACGTCGCGCTGGCGGGCCGATCTCACGCGAGCCGCGTGATCGGCGTCGATTTCTCGGGCGCCATGCTTGCGCTTGGACTTCAGAAAGTGCGGGCGGCGGGCGAGTCACACGCCATCACGCTCGTGCGCGGCGACGCAATGCGCCTGCCTGTGGCGGATCGGTCGGTCGACGCGGTCACTGTGGCGTTTGGGATCCGCAACGTGCAGCAGCCGGAGGTCGCCTGTGTCGAAATGGCGCGAGCGCTGAGGCCGGGAGGCCGGCTCGCAATCCTCGAGTTCGGCGTCCCGCGCATACCCGGCATCAAGCCGCTCTATCTCTGGTACTTCACGCACGTACTGCCGCGGATCGGCCGTGCGATTTCCGGGCACGCTGCGGCATACTCCTACCTGCCTGCATCGGTTGGCACATTCGCGTCCCCGGCGGAGTTCATGCAGACGCTGCGCGCGGCCGGTTTTTCCGATGTGCGAGCAGACCCGCTGACGTTCGGGATCGTCTATTTATACACGGCGCTCCGGAAGTGATAGGGGGCCGTAAGTTGTTGCAAGTGCGAATGTTATAATTTTCGATCTTGATTCACTTCGACATCGACAGTCGCTACCAGGACGACTTGGTCGTCGGCAGCGCCATCTCGCGCCGGGAAGGCGTCATCTTCTCCGTCGTCGTTCACGTCCTGCTGATACTGGCGATTCTGCTGGTGCCGAAGCTTCCGATCTTTCAAGTGAGCCCCGAAGAGCTGGCGCGGCGGCGTGCGGAGCTCGAGCGCCAGCTGCGCGAGCAGCAGGATCAACGATTCGTGTTCGTGCAGCCGCGCATCGACATGAAAGCGCTGCAGCCGCCGGAGCGCGCGCCGCAGTCCGACGAAAATCGCCGGGCACAGACGCGCGAGGCGCCGCCCAAGCCCACCAACACCGCGCCATTCGCGCGCGGCAACACGCCCGAAGAAGTCGAAGCGCAGCAAAACGAACGACAGGCGGGCGAGCAGAATCAGAATCAGCCGACGCTGCAGCCGCAGCCCGAATCGCAGCAGGCGCGCGTGCTGCCGCCGTCAGACGAAGGCTATCGCACGCCGGCGCCGCAGCCGGTTCGTCCGCGGCCGAGCGGATCGCTCGGCGAGGCGCTGCGCAATCTGCAGCAGTACGTGCAGAAGCAGACGTTCGACAACCCGCAGGGTGGACTCAATCAACCGGGCGCGGCGATTCAGTTCGACACCAAAGGCGTCGAGTTCGGCCCGTGGCTGCGGCGCTTCGTCGCGCAGGTGCGGCACAACTGGTTCATCCCGCAGGCGGCGATGACATTCCACGGCCACGTCGTGCTGACGTTCAATATCCACAAGGACGGCAGCATTTCCGATGTCAGCGTACTGCAGCCCTCCGACATCGACGGGTTCAACAAGGCCGCTATCGGCGCCATCACCGGCAGCAATCCGACCGAGCCGCTGCCGCCGGAGTATCCGTCGGACAAAGCGTTCTTCACCGTCACCTTCTACTACAACGAAGATCCGGATCGCTGATGCCGACGCGCACGCAGCAGCTCGGTCTCCTGATTCTGCTCGTCGCGCTCGTCCTGTATGTATTGGTGCGGGTAGGTTTGTAACCGAGTTGCATCGCGTGATCCGGCCGAACCTCGCAGGATGCGTACTTCGGCCTGTTTCGGCCCCCTCGACGCGGATCACGCAAACGGCATGCGCATGGTCGATAATCGGCGCATGTGCACCAAGATTTTTCGACCGATCCCGGTCGCGGCGACCTTCATGCTGTGTCTCGCTACCGCCGCCTCCGCGCAGACGCGGGCGCTCACGGCGAACGACTATGCCAGGGCGGAGAGGTTCCTCGGCTACAACACCACCCCCCTCGTGCTGCACGTGGCGGCGCAGCCGACGTGGGTGGGCGACGATCGCTTCTGGTATCGCACGTCGACGGAGAACGGCACCGAGTTCTTCCTCGTCGATGCGGCCACCGGCATGAAGGCGGCCGCCTTCGACCAGGCGAAGGTCGCCGCCGCGCTGTCGACGGCGGCGAGCCGCAATTACGCGACCTATCGCCTGCCGTTCAACCGCTTCGACTTCAGCGCCGATCGCAAGTCGATTTCGTTCAATACGGGCGGCAGCCAGTGGACGTGCGACGTCGCCGGGACGCGCTGCGAATCGAAGGAAGGCCGCGAGCGCGAGCCGGTGGTCGTATCGCCGGACGGCAAACGCGCCGCGTTCATCCGCAACTACAACCTCTGGGTGCGCGACACGGCGACAGGCAAGGAGACGCAGCTGACGAAAGACGGCGTGAAAGAGTATGGCTACGCGACCGACAACGCCGGCTGGATTCACAGCGGCAACGCGGTCCTCCTCTGGTCGCCCGATTCGAAGAAGATTGCGACCTTCCAGCAGGACGAGCGCGGCACCGGAGAGATGTATCTCGTCAGCACCAGCGTCGGCCATCCGCGGCTCGAAGCCTGGAAGTATCCGCTGGCCGGCGACCCGAAGATTTTCATGATCGAGCGCGTCGTCATCGACGTCGATCGCGCGCGCGTCGTCCGCCTGCAGATCCCGCCGGATCCGCATCGCTCGTCGGTGTGCGACGACGTCGAGTGCAACGGCCCGTTCGAGGACGTCGAGTGGGCCGCGGACGGCCGGCAGCTCGCGTTTCTCTCTTCGTCCCGCGATCACAAAGAGGCACATCTTCGCGTCGCGGATGCAGAGACGGGCAAAGTGCGGCAGGTCCTTGAAGAGAAGGTCGCCACCTACTACGAATCGGGCAACGATGCGCACAACTGGCGATTTCTGCCGGCGTCCAACGAAGTCATCTGGTTTTCGGAGCGCGACAACTGGGGCCAGCTCTATCTCTACGACCTGCAGACAGGCCGGCTGAAGAATCAGATCACGACGGGCGACGGCAACGTGACGCAGATGGTCAGCGTCGACGAGAAGAACCGCGTCGTCTACTTCCGCGGCGTGGGCAAGGAAAAGGGACGAGACCCCTACTTCATTCACCTGTATCGCATAGGCCTGGATGGCAGGAACCTGACGCTGCTGACGCCGGAAGATGCGACGCACGTCGTCGCGCAATCGCCCGCAGGACGCTATTTTGTCGACAGCTATTCGAAGCCGGACGTCGCGCCGACATTCGTGCTCCGCGATGCGGACGGGAGGCTGATCGCCACGCTCGAGAGAGCCGACATCTCGCGGCTCGTGGCGACCGGCTGGAAGCCGCCGCAGCCGATCGTCGTCAAGGCGCGCGACGGCATGACGGATCTGTACGGTCTGCTCTACCCGCCAACGAATCTGAATTCGTCCGCGAAGTATCCGATCATCAATCACATCTATCCGGGTCCGCAGACCGGCAGTGTCGGACCGCGCAATTTCATGGCGGCGCGCGGCGACTCCCAGGCGCTCGCGGAGCTCGGGTTCGTGGTCGTCGAGATCGACGGCATGGGCACGCCGTGGCGTTCGAAGAAGTTCCACGACGCCTACTTCGGCGACATGGGCGACAACACGCTGCCGGACCAGGTCGCCGGCATGAAGGACCTGGCGGCGAAATATCCGTGGATCGATCTCGATCGCGTCGGCATATGGGGACACTCAGGCGGCGGTTACGCGACGGCCGGCGCGATGTTCCACTATCCGGACTTCTTCAAGGTCGGCATCTCGGAGTCGGGCAATCACGACAACCGCAACTACGAGGACGACTGGGCGGAGAAGTGGCAGGGGCTGCTCGAGAAGACGCCTGGTGCAACCAACTACGACAGCCAGGCGAATCAGAATTTCGCGAAGAACCTGAAAGGGAAGCTGCTGCTCGCGCACGGCACGATGGACGACAACGTGCCGCCGTCGAACACGCTCGTTCTGGTTGACGAGTTGATCAAGGCGAACAAGGACTTCGATCTGCTGCTGATGCCGAACAGGCACCACGGCTACGCCGCGGAGCCGTACATGATCCGGCGCCGATGGGACTACTTTGTTCGGAACCTGCTCGGCGCCGAGCCGCCGCCGAATTACGAGCTGCGACCCCCGGCACAATAAAGGCCCTCTCCTGACAGTTCTGTCATGCCGAGTCGCTTGAAGTTGCCCCGGATCTAGGCATTCAGCGCTTGGGCGTGTCCCGAAACAACACCTTCTTGTAAGCCGAAGACTTACGCGCACTTACCGACATTTCCAGCGATTCCAAGGGGGATGGCGCCCATTGCCCGTGTGCCAGAGCGGAGCAGTGGGCGGATCGGACACAGTTCGCGACGCCGCCTCTAATCACATCTCCCACAAGGACTTAACAAGAGATACAGGCAACCCCAAGTGTTGGACGGCATATTGCTCTGTTGGCGGCTGACATGAGTGGACCTATATCTCGTTTGTTATCACTGTTCGCCGTTGTCGTGACGACCACGGTATTCGCGAGCCCGACGGAAGCCGCCGGCAATGGCA
Source organism: Acidobacteriota bacterium (assembly GCA_003222635.1). Lineage (GTDB taxonomy): Bacteria > Acidobacteriota > Vicinamibacteria > Vicinamibacterales > UBA2999 > Gp6-AA40. The sequence goes on from QHWQ01000333.1 coordinate 23,954, forward strand.
ACGGCAACGGCGTCGGGCCGGCGCAACCCAGCGTTGCGGCCAAGGCCGCGCCGGCGAAGACGTTCAACGACGTCCTGGCCGACGTTGCGAAACGGGCGAACATCAAAAAAATCGATCGGGCGCTTGCGGGCGAATTGGACAGCCGTCTGTCGACCCACAAGGTCATGATCACGGTGACCGCCGGCAACCGCGATGCGTTCCGCAAGCTGCTGCAGCAGCGCGGCCGCCGCGTGCGCCGCGAGCACGGCTCGCTGAATCTCTTCGTGGCGGATCTGCCGACACAAGACGTTCTCGAGTTCGCCAACAGCGGATTGGTGAAGGCGCTGTCGCTCGATTCGCCGATTCGGGCCAGCCAGATCGCGCCGACGGTGACCGTGACCGCGCCCGCACAGCCGACGGTAACCGCGCCATACGCCGTGCTTCCGGGCGCCACGTTCAACGTCACGATTACGAACGGGACGGGCAACGCCAAGGATTGGGTCTCGCTGAATGCAACGGCGGCGCTCGACGCCACTTACGTCGGGTGGAAATATCTGAACGGCTCGACGACGGCGCCGACCACGGGACTGACGAGTGCCACCGTGCAGTTCGTGGCGCCGACGGTTCCCGGCACGTACAACGTTCGTCTGTTTGCGAACGGCGGCTGGACGAAGCTCGCCACGAGCGCCACGGTTAACGTCGGGCCGACGCTGACGGTGCCCTTGGCGCCCGTCAAGCCCGGCAAGGCGTTCACCGTCGACGTGTCCGGCGCGCCGGGCAACGTCACGGACTGGGTTTCGCTGACGGCCGCCGATGCCGCCGACACGAACTACTTCTCCTGGGCGTACATGAACGGGTCGAAGAGCGCTCCCTCGACTGCGCTGACCAGTGCGACCGTGACGTTCATTGCGCCGGTCACGCAGGGCACGTACAACATCCGGCTGTTCGTCAACAACACCTGGGTCAAGCTCGCCACCAGCACGCCCGTCATCGTCTCTGGCGCGGCACCGAGCGTGACGATCCCGTCGGCGATCACCGCGGGAGACACGTTCACCGTCGCCCTCAA
>QHWQ01000238.1 GCA_003222635.1 Acidobacteriota bacterium
AGGATCGGTCATTTCGGAGACGCCGAACTCGATTCATCCGGTGAAGGGGATCACGAGCATCGACGGCGTGGCGCTGGTCAACGTCGAGGGCGCGGGTATGATCGGTGTACCCGGCACCGCGCAGCGATTGTTCGGCGCGCTGCGCGAGGACGGCATCTCGGTGATTCTGATTTCGCAGGGGAGCTCCGAGCATTCGATCTGCTTTGCGATCCCGCATGCGGAAGCGGAGCGCACGGCGCGCACCGTACGCCACGCGTTCCACGCGGAGCTGAACGGCGGCCAGATTCAGAACGTCGACGTCGTGCGCGGCTGCAGCATCCTCTCCGTCGTCGGCGACGGCATGGCGGGAACGCCGGGCGTCGCGGCGCAGGTATTTGGATCGCTGGGTGCGGCAGGCGTGAACGTCCGCGCGATTGCGCAAGGCTCCTCCGAGCGCAACATCTCCGTCGTCATCGACGAACGGCAGACGACGAAGGCGCTGCGGTCGGTGCACGCCGGCTTCTATCTGTCGCCGCACACGATCTCTCTCGGCATCATCGGTCCGGGCGCGGTCGGCAGCGTCCTGCTCGAGCAGCTGGCGTCGCAGACCGACCGGCTCACGCGCGACTTCCACATCGACCTGCGGCTGCGCGGCGTGATGACGACGCGCGCGATGGCGCTGTCGGATACGGCGATTCCGTTCGATGCCTGGCGCGATGCGCTCAAGGACGGCGGCAAGGCGCCGGACATGCTGCGCTTCGAGGACCACATCAACGCGGAATACCTGCCGCACGCGGTGATTCTGGACTGCAGCGCCAGCGAGGAAGTGGCGGGTCAGTATCCGCGCTGGCTCGGCGAGGGCATTCACGTCGTCACGCCGAACAAGCGCGCCAACAGCGGACCGCTGGACCTGTACGACGAGCTGCACGAGGCGCGGCGTGCAGCGGGCTCGCACTATCTCTATGAGGCGACGGTCGGGGCGGGGCTGCCGATCATCCAGACGCTGCGCGATCTGCGCGAGACCGGCGACGACATCCGCCGCATCGAAGGGATCTTCTCCGGCACCCTCGCCTATCTGTTCAACGTGTGGGACGGCGGGCAGTCGTTCTCGGAAGTGGTCCGCGTGGCGAAGGCGAATGGCTACACCGAGCCCGATCCGCGCGACGACCTGTCCGGCACGGACGTCGCGCGGAAGCTCGTGATCCTCGGCCGCGAGATGGGGCTGCGGCTCGAGCTCTCGGACGTGGAGCTCGAAGGGCTGATCCCGAAGTCGCTCAGCGCCTGCAACGTCGACGAGTTCATGAGCCGGCTCAACGAGCTCGATGCGCCGATGCTGAAGCGGCTCGAGGCCGCGAAGAAGAAGGGAAAAGTGCTGCGCTACGTCGCTGCGCTCGAGGCGGCATCGGAGCGCGCGACCGTCGGCCTCGTCGAGCTCGATCGGACGCATCCATTCGCGAACATCAACCTGACGGACAACATCGTCCGCTTCATCACGAGCCGGTACGACAAGAATCCGCTCGTCGTGCAGGGACCCGGCGCGGGACCGGCCGTGACGGCCGGAGGCGTTTTCGCCGATCTGCTTCGGGTCTGTGCGTATCTCGGGGCCAAGTTGTAAGATCAGCCCGCCACTATGGGCTTCTGGAGGCAGCCGAAACCGACGTTCCTGCGGCGCGCGCTCTTCCAGATCCATCTCTGGACCGGCGTCGGCGTCGGTGTCTACATGGTGTTCATCAGCCTCACCGGCAGCGCCGTCGTCTTCCGGCGCGATCTGAACACCAGGATGCTCGGCAACATTCCGGCGAACGAAGTCGCCGCGGACGCGCAGAAGCTGTCCGAAGCGGATCTTCGTGCCGCGATTCAGAAGCAGTATCCGGGTTACACGATCAGGCGGGTCGCGATGGCGCGGCGGCGCCTGACGCCGAGCGAGGCGACGCTGATCAAGGACGGGGAGACGCTGCAGGAGCGGTTCAACGGGTTCACCGGCGCGGACATGGGGAGCGCGCGCCCGAAGTCGGTGGCGGTGATGGAGTGGTTCACCGATCTCCACGACAATCTGTTGAAGGGCGAGACCGGCCGCAAGGTGAACGCGGTGGGCGGCGCGCTGCTCTGCCTCCTCTGCATCAGCGGTCTCGTCATCTGGTGGAAGGCGAGCGGCGCCTGGTTCAAAGGGTTCTTCTTCGACCCGCGCAGCGGATGGAAGCGAATCAATTTCGATCTGCACGCCGCACTCGGATTCTGGGGCCTGGTGATTCTCGTCCTGTGGGGCATCAGCGGCATCTACTTCGGGTTCCCCGATTTCTTCATCAAGGTCGTCGATTACTTCGAGCCGCCGGAGCTGGTTGCCGGCGGCCGGCGCGGCGATGCGTTCATCGCCTGGATGGTGCGCATGCACTTCGGCCGCTACGGCGGCATGGGCGTGCGCATCACCTACGTGATCATCGGCCTCCTTCCCGCCGCGATGTTCGTCACCGGCGCCATCATGTGGTGGAACCGCGTGCTGCGGCGCTGGCTGGCGTCGACTCGTCCCGCGCGCGCCCGCACGCGCGCAGCGTTCCCGGCCCACGCGGCGGCAGAGCAGGTCGACTAGTTGGACGCGGCGGTTGCTGATCGGGCGCTGCGGCGCATCAGCCTCCGCGTCATGCCGTACGTCTTCCTCCTCTACATCGTCGCCTTCCTCGATCGCGTCAACGTCGGCTACGCCGCGCTGCAGATGGCCGGCGACCTCGGCTTCAGCGCGGAGGTATTCGGCTTCGGCGCCGGCATCTTCTTCTTCGGCTACGTCATCCTCGAGATTCCGGGTTCGGTGATCGTCGAGCGCTGGAGCGCGCGCAAGTGGATCGCGCGCATCATGATTTCGTGGGGCATCCTCGCGGTCATGATGGCGTTTGTCAGGACCGCGACGCAGTTCTACACCGTGCGGTTTCTCCTCGGCGCCGCCGAAGCCGGTTTCTTTCCGGGCCTCATCGTCTACCTCTCACACTGGTTCCGCTACGAGGATCGCGCGAAGGCCGTCGCCTGGTTCATGGCGGCGATTCCCATTTCGAACCTGGTCGGCTCGCCGATCTCCGGACTGCTGCTCGGGGTGCACTGGCTCGACCGGCCCGGCTGGCGGTGGCTGTTCATCGTCGAGGGCGTGCCCGCGATCATCCTCGGCTTCGTGACGATCTTCTACATGACCGACTGGCCGCGCGAGGCGAAGTGGCTGCCCGAAGACGAGAAGGGGTGGATCATCCAGGAGCTCGAAACCGAGAAGCAGCGGCGCAAGGCGGTGCAACAGATCTCGATGTGGCAGGCGCTGAAGCATCGCGACGTGCTGCTGCTGGTCGGCGCGTACTTTTTCGCGACCGTCGGCTTCTACGGCCTGAACATCTGGCTGCCGACCATTCTCAAAGGTGCGTCGGGCTGGAGCGATCTGAAGGTGACGATGGTCGCGATGATTCCGCGTCGCGGCGTTCTGCGTCGTCGCCGCGGGGGCGGATGGCTATTTCCCCGGCTTCTGGCCGCTTCCGACCGCGTTTCTCACCGAATCCGCAGCCGCCGCCGCGATCGGGCTGATTAATTCCTTCGGAAACCTCGGAGGTTTCGTCGGCCCGTATATCCTCGGCTACGTCCGCACCGCGACCAATTCATTTAATATCGGCCTCGCCCTGCTGGCGGTTTCGATGGTGATTGGCGCGGGCTGTGTCCTCTCGGTCAGGCGCGCGCGCCATTAACTCGTTCGAGTCGTTCGGAGCGTTCGGATCGTTCGGAACGTTCTGAGGAGGTGACATGCCGGGCAGACTCACGCGCATCACGCAGGCGTGGCAGATCTACGCCGTCGTCGGTCTGGCCACCGTTCCGATGATTGTCGGCGCTCTCGGCTCGAGCATCGGGAGATCGCCGCGCGTCGCGCTGTACGCGAGCGTTGGCGAAGAGCTCATTCCATTCAGCGTTGATGTCGAGAAGGCGACGCTGACGAGACGGCCTTCCATCATGTTGCCCGGCTTCGTGCAGGAAGCGTGGGCGTCGCCATCATCTCGCTTCCTCTACGTTGCATGGAGCAACGGCGGCGCGAGCTACGCCGGCGCCGGCGTCCAGCCGCGCGGCGATCAGCATGGCGTGACCGCGTTCCGCGTGGACGGCGATGGCACCCTGCACGCGGAAGGCGCGCCGGCGCGGCTGCGCGCGCGGGCGATTCACATCACGGGCGATGGTTCGGCACGGCACCTGCTCGTCGCCTACAACGATCCGAGCGGCATCTCGGTCTACTCGATCAACGGCGACGGCACGCTCGGGGCCGAGGTTGCGCAGGCCGGCACGATCGACGCCGGCATCTACGCGCATCAGGTGCGCGTGGTTCCCGGAAACCGCAACGTGATCCTCGTCACGCGCGGCAACCAGGCGACGGCGACGACGAAAGAGGATCCAGGCGCGCTCAAGGTATTCCGCTACAACGACGGCAAGCTCTCGAACGAGGTGTCGATCGCGCCGGGGAATGGAATCGGGTTTCGCTCCCGGCATCTCGACTTTCACCCGACCGGCCCGTGGGTGTATCTGACGCTCGAATCGCCCATTCACGTTCACCCGAATGGCGAGTTCGTCTACGTCGGCAATCGCGGCGCGCCGCCGAACGGGTCGAACAACATCGCGGTGTTCCGCATCGATCAGAAAAGCGGCGAGCCGACGCTCATCCAGAACATGGACACGCACGGATTCACGCCGCGCACGTTCTCGCTCGATCCCGAGGGGCGCATGCTCGCCGTCGGTAACCAGACGACAACCGACGCCGTCCCCGCGAACGTGGCGCTGTTCCGGATTCGCCCCGACGGTCAGCTCGAGTTCGTCAGCCGTCAGGATCTTGCGGTCGGCCGCAAGCCTCTCTGGTGGGCGGGTTTCGTCGCCCTGCCGTAGCCATGCTTCCGACGCGGCGTGAGTTCCTGAAAACGACGGTCGGCGCCTGTGCGGCGGCTGGCGTGAACGTTTCAGCGCAGAGCCCCTCGACTCGCTCCGCTCGCTCGGGACGTGGCCGCACGCCTGACGATCTGGCGGCGCTGTCGATGGTCGAAGCGGGCGAGTTGCTGCGCACGCGCAAGATCTCGCCCGTCGAGCTCACCAACGCGTGTCTCGCGCGAATCGATCGCCTGAATCCCGCGCTGAACGCGTTCATCACGGTGATGCGCGAACAGGCGCTGGCGGATGCGAAAGCCGCGGAAACAGAAATCACGCGCGGCAGACAGCGCGGGCCGCTGCATGGGATTCCGATTGCGCTGAAAGATCTGTTCGACACGGCCGGCGTGAAGACGACCGCGGCGAGTGCCATCTTCGCGGATCGCATCCCGTCGCGGGATGCCGAAGTCGTGCGGCGTCTGAAGCTGGCGGGCGCGGTGCTGATCGGCAAGACGAACATGCACGAGTTCGCCTACGGCGATACCTCCGCGATCAGCCACTTCGGGCCGGTTCGTAATCCGTGGGATCGCGAGCGCATCTCCGGCGGATCGTCGGGTGGATCGGCGGCGTCCGTCTCCGCGCGGCTCTGCTATGGCGCGCTCGGATCGGATACCGGCGGCTCCATCCGTCAGCCCTCCGCCTACTGCGGCATTGTCGGTCTCAAACCAACCTACGGCCTCGTCAGCACGACCGGTGTGGTGCCGCTCTCCTGGTCACTCGATCACATCGGTCCGATGTGTCGAACCGTCGCGGATGCGGCCATGCTGCTGCAGCCGATCGCCGGCTACGATGCGTCGGATACCAACAGCATCGACTCTGCGCCGCCGGACTATTCGAGAGCGCTGCACCAGAACGTCTCGTCATTTCGCATCGGCATTCCACGCTCGGTGTTCTACGAGGGGCTCGATCCGGAGATCGAACGCGCGATGAACGAGGCGCTGCAGGTGATGCGGCGGCTCACATCGACCACGCGCGATGTCGAGCTGCCGGCATATCAAACGCTGCCGGTGGTTGGCGCCGAAGCGTACGCGTTTCACGCGCAGTACGTGACGAAGACGCCGGAGCTCTATCAACCGGCGACACGCCAGCGTATCGAAGGTGGGGCTCGCATCACCGCGCCTGCATACATCGAAGGGAAGCGCGAGCTCGATCGCCTGCGCCGCGCGGTCGCCGGCGTGTTCGCGAACGTCGATCTGCTCGTCACGCCGACCTCGCCGATTCTGCCGCAGACGGTGGACGATGCGATCGATCGTCCGGTCGTGCCGCCGCCGGGCGGCGTCGCGCCGACGCTGCGCAACACGCAGCCATTTGATATCTTCGGATTGCCGACGATCTCGGTGCCGTGCGGCTTCAGCAGCACAGGATTGCCGATCGGTCTGCAGATCAGCGGCGCGTCCAGCAGCGATTGACACCTGCCGGAGAACGAGCCACTGTTCGTGCGCTTCAGGTGTTTGCCCGGCGTTGCGATGTGGCGGCGGTCACAGACGCGGTGTTGGCGCGCGTCGGCTGCCCATTTCCGGTCGAGCCGATTCGGACGCTCGATGCGAATTGCTGGACGATGCGCCCCAGCTGGCGACGATCGTCACCCGCGACCATCGCATTCGCGAGAACGCACAGGCGCTGGGATTCGCCGTCGAATGACGCTCTCTACATCGTCGTAATTTAAGAACCGAAAATGACACGCGTCGTCGCGATGTGGAGCGTCGTTGTCGTTTTGTTCGCTTTAGTAGTTCTTCGCGTTCAATTCATTCGGAACCTAACGCCGGGCATTCGGCACCCCAAGCGTCGCGACGTTGACGCGATTGGCTGTGGGTCGTACGATCCGAGGTTGTTCGTCCATCGACCTCTGCAGAGGAGACCGAGGAGACCCATGAAACGACATACGTGTCTCAGGATCGCATTCGTAGTAGGAGGACTGCTCATGGCGCAGGCAGCATCCGCGCTCGAGCTCAGCTCGACCGCGTTCAAGCAGGGCGAGAAGATTCCGTCGAAGTACACCTGCGATGCGCAGGGCGGCGGCGTCAATCCCGCGCTCAACTTCTCCGGCATTCCGGCCAACGCCAAGCAGCTCGTGCTGACGATGCACGATCCGGACGTGCCGAAGAACCTGATGCCGAGCGGCAACTTCGATCACTGGATGGTGTGGGACATCGCGCCGGCCAGCAAAGGCATTGCGGAAGGCGCGGGCGGCACGATGGGATCGAACGGGACGGGGAAGGCCGGCTACATCGGCCCGTGCCCGCCCGATCGCGAGCACCGCTACTTCTTCCGCCTCTACGCGGTCGACATTCCGCTGACGGGGAAGACCTTCAAGGATCGCGCGGCGGTCGAGGACGCCATCAAAGGGCACATCCTCGCGCAGGCGGAGCTGATGGGACGGTACGAGAAAATCAAAAAATAAGTTGGTAGTTGGTGGTTGGTAGTTACTAACTTTTGGCCTGAATGTGGATGCCACATTCAAGCTTCTGACCTTGCCACCGGCCCGAACGCGGATTGTCCGGGTCGAGCGGCGGCGTCGTGCACGGCTCGCAGCCGATGCTCGTGTAGCCGACGTCGTAGAGCGGAAGGAGCGGAATGCCGTGCTCCTTCGCGTAGCGCCACACATCCTTCGTCGTCCATGACGCCAGCGGGCTGACGCGCTGAATCATCTTGCCGCTCGGCAGGCGGAACGGCTCGATCTCCTGCAGGTTCGCGCGCGAGGGCGACTGCTCGCGCCGCAGCGCCGTGAACCAGACGTCGTACTGTTCGAGCGCGGCGAAGAGCGGGCCGACCTTGTGAAGGGCGCAGCACTGCTCGGTGCTCGTCTGCCACAGGCCGACCTTCGGTTCGGCCGCCTTCAGGTTGACGAGATTCAGATTCCACGCGGCCGTCAGCTCGTCGCGGTACTTCAGTGTTTCGGCGAAGTGGTGAAACGTTTCGAGAAAGAGCACGGGGATGTCCGGCTTCGACGCGAGCAGCATGTGCGTGAGCACGACGCACTCCGCCTGGAAGCTGGACGTGATGCACGGCGCGCTGCTCCTCCCGAGGGCGCGGGCGAGCGCGCCGGCGCTGACCGTCACGACAGAAGCTCCTCGAGCGCTTTGCGAATGGCTTCGACGGCTTCGGCGTCCGAGCCCGCATGACGGGCGAGCAGGGCGAGCCGCTCGGCCGCGCTGATCGGCGCGTTGACCGGCTTCACCGGGTGATGGAGCGGATTCGAGATCATGCCGGCGCCTGCCGTGAAGTGCGTCGCCGGATCGATGATGATGAAGCTGCCGGTGGCGCGATTCTCGGTGTAGCGGTCGAAGACCAGCGGCCTGGCAGTGGAGATATTCACCGTGCCGATCTGATTCAGCACGAGCCCGTGATGGATTTCCGCCGTCACGGTCTTCGTTGACTGCTTGACCAGGTAGACGCGGCCGGGATCCAGCGGACGCTCGTCCATCCAGACGACGTCCGCCTCGAGCTCGGTGCCGACGGCCGGCGGCTCGAGTGTGAGCATGTCGCCGCGGCTGATGTCGAGCTCATCGTCCAGCGTCACCGTCACGGACATCGGCGCGAACGCGTAATCGAGCTCGCCGTCGTAGCTGACGATGCGGCTGACGCGTGCGGACCGGCCCGACGGCCAGGCGGTGATGCGATCGCCGGCGCGCACGGCGCCCGAGACGATCTGCCCCGCGTAGCCGCGAAACTCGTGGTTCGGCCGCAGCACGAGCTGCACCGGAAAGCGGAAGGGCAGCGCGGTCAGATCGCGCGTGACCTGCACGGTCGAGAATCTCCTCGAAGTCGTCGCGGATGCCATCGTAGACGTCGCGATCGAAGTCGACGAGGTCCATCTTGTTGATGGCGAGGACGAAATCCCGGATGCCGAGGAGCCGCGCGATGCGCGCGTGGCGCCGCGACTGCACGCGCACGCCGTGGCGCGCGTCAACCAGCAGAATGGCGACCTCCGCCGTGGACGCGCCGGTCGCCATGTTGCGCGTGTACTGCTCGTGGCCCGGCGTGTCGGCGAGGATGAACTTGCGCCGCGCGGTGGCGAAGTACCGGTACGCGACGTCGATCGTGATGCCCTGCTCGCGCTCGGCGCGCAGGCCGTCGGTGAACAACGAAAAGTCGATTGGCCCGGCGTTGCGGTTCTTCGACGCCTTCTCGACCGAGTGGACCTGATCCTCGTAGACCGATTGCGAGTCGTAGAGCAGCCGTCCGATCAGCGTGCTCTTCCCGTCGTCCACGCTGCCCGCGGTGCAGATGCGGAGGAGTCCCGACATCTACTGGAGACCCACTTCGAAACGCCTGGCGGACCGTCCCGTTGTCGCGGTCCGTCGAATCGTTGCAACCGGATCGACGATTCGAATCAGCTTCACCTGTTCCATCTTAAAAGTAACCCTCGCGCTTCTTGATCTCCATCGAGCCGTCCTGATCGTGATCGATGATGCGCAGCTGCCGCTCGGACTGGCGCGTGGCGATCAGCTCGTCGATGATTTTCGGCAGCGTGTCGGCGTCGGATCTGATCGCACCGGTGCACGGCGAGCAGCCGAGCGATCGCATCCGGCACTTCACCAGCTGCGGCTTTTCGCCGGGCATGGTGACGACGAACGGCTGTTCCTGCACGATGAGCGAGGCGCCGCGGACGATGACCTGGCGCTCCTTGGCGAAGTAGAGCGGGACGATCGGAATGTTTTCGACGTGGATGTACTGCCAGACGTCGATCTCGGTCCAGTTCGACAGCGGGAAGACGCGGATGCTCTCGCCGGGCCGCAGCTTGCCGTTCAGCAGGCTCCAGAGCTCCGGACGCTGACGCTTCGGATCCCACTGGCCGTTCGCGTCGCGCACGGAGAAGACGCGCTCCTTCGCGCGCGAGCGCTCTTCATCGCGGCGCGCGCCGCCGATGGCCGCATCGAAATTGCCGGCCTGCAGCGCGTCGAGCAGCGCTTTCGTCTTCAGGAGTCCGCAGCAGCGCTGCGTGCCGACCTTGAACGGCTGCGTCCCTTCGCCAATCGCCTCTTCGTTGGTGTGGACGATGAGGCGGGCGCCGACGCGCTCGGCCATCTCGTCCCGGAACGCGATCATTTCCTGGAACTTGTACGTGGTGTCGACGTGCAGGAGCGGAAACGGGATCGGTCCGGGGTGGAACGCTTTCTGCGCGAGGCGCAGCATGCACGACGAGTCCTTGCCGATGGAATAGAGCATCACCGGGCGCTCGAACTCGGCCACGACCTCGCGGAGGATCTGGATGCTTTCGGCCTCGAGGGCGCGCAGATGATCCAGGCGCGGGGGCGCGGCGGCGACGTCCATGTTCATGTCCAGTGGCAGCGTAATAGTCGACATGCCTTTTTTCCAAATATCGGTTCTAAATAAAAAAGCCCGGGGGTCTTATTCCCCGGGCTTTTCGATCTTTCAGGTTTGTTCGGGAGCTTGTCGAGCCGTGCTCTCCTATACCGTGACCGATAGCGCGGGGACCTCGAGGGTCCTCATACAGGTGCAACAGGGGCACGCGCAGCAGCAGCAGGTCACGGAGTCCAAATTTTCGCCGTTACCGCGGTCGGAAGTCAATCGATAGGCTAGAGTGGAAAGGGATGCTCACCCGTAAGTCCAAATACGGCCTCAAGGCGCTGCTCGTGCTCGCCGAGGACGCCGATCGCGGCCCGATGCTCATCTCGGACCTGGCCGATCGGCAGCGTCTACCCAAGAAGTTCCTCGAAGCGATCCTGCTGGAGCTGAAGCGCGCCGGCCTCCTGCACAGCAAGAAGGGGAAGGGCGGGGGCTATGTTCTGGGGCGGAAACCGACGGAAATCACCGTCGGCCAGGTGATTCGGGTGCTCGAGGGTCCGCTGGCACTGACCCCCTGCGTGAGCGTCACCGCCTACCGAAAGTGCGACGAATGTCTCGACGAGCAGACATGTGCCGTGCGGCTGGCGATGAAGGAAGTGCGCGACGCGACGGCCGACATCCTGGACAACACGACGCTGGCGGGCCTGAACGCGAAAGTTGCACGCTCCGGCACGGGCGCCAGGCCCCGCCGGAAGAAAGCAGTAGCCATTTAGTCTACCGGCTATATAGACTATAGCGGTTCATGACCGCCGCTCGCACCCGCCTTCTTCTCGCGTTCGCCGTCGCGTTGCTGCTGCCCGCGCCGCTGTTCGCGCAGAGCGGCAACAGCACCATCTCCGGTCTGATCAAAGACGGCAGCGGCGCGCCGATCCCCGGCGTCTCCGTGATGATTCGCCACGTCGACACCGGCGTCGCGTTCGATGCGGTCACCAACGAAGAAGGCCTGTATCGTATCGGCGCGCTCGTGCCCGGCAGCTATCGCGTCGAGGCGGCGCTGGACGGTTTCGAGCCCGCCGCGCGCGCGGTCACGCTCGCCGTCAGCCAGACGCTGGCCATCGATCTCACGCTCGACGTGGCGCGGCAGAGCGAGACGGTGTCGGTCGAAGCAACCGTGCCGCTGGTCGATTCGCAGTCGTCGAATATCGCGCAGACCGTCACGCGCGAGATGCTCGCCGCGCTGCCGCTGCCGAACCGCGCGGCGTCATCGCTCGTCTCGCTCGCGCCCGGCGTCATCATGATCGACATGGGGACGGGCACGGCGGAGAACTATCCGGTCTTTTCCGTCGCCGGCGGCCGCGCGCGCAACCAGAACTTCATCCTCGACGGCGGCAACGCCAGCAACGCCGTCGGCCTGACACGGCCGCAGCAGTTGACGACGCTGCCGGTCGACGCGATGCAGGAGTTCAAGGTCATCACCAACAACTACGCCGCGGAGTTCGGCCACTCGACGGGCGGCGTCATCGTGATGTCCACGCGCTCGGGGAGCAACCGGTTCCACGGCTCGATCTTCGAATCCTTCCGCAACGACGCGCTCGACGCGAAGAATTTCTTCGCGAAGTCGAAACCGCCGATCAACCTCAATCAGTTCGGTGGAACGCTCGGTGGGCCTATTCGCAAGGGAAAGACATTCTTCTTCGGATCGTGGGAGCGGACGCGCCAGCTGACGAGCGAGACCGTGCTCTCGACGGTGCCCACGCTGCTGAACCGGAACGGAGACTTCTCCGATCTGCGCAGCAGCACCGGCGCACCCGTCGTCATCTACGACCCCGTGACGCACCAGCCGTTCGCGGGAAACGTCATTGCCGGCGATCGTTTCGATCCCGTTGCGCGCGCCGCGCTGCAGTACTTCCCGCTGCCGAATCGTGAGGGCACCGCCACCAACGCGAACAACTACGTCGGCAACAGCGACTCGACGCTCGATCGGGACATCCTCGTCGGCCGCGTCGATCATCAGATCCGCATGGCGGACCTGCTCACCGTGCGCTACTACATCAACAACAGCGGCACGAACGTGACCGGCTCCTACGGCAATCCGATCGCGGATCCGCTGGCGGATTCAACCGACGTCCGCGTGCAGAGCCTGACCGGCGCGCACACGCACGTGTTCACGCCGACGCTGGTCAACGAGCTGCGGCTCACGTATCTCCGCCGCAAGTTCATCGAACATCGCCCCGGTGCGTTTCCGGCGTTCACGATCCCGGGGTACGCATCGCTGAGCAGCACGAACGTCGCCCGGTTGCAGACGCCGATCCTCGATCGCCAGGTCCTCGAGTCGGTGTCGTGGTCGAGGGGGCGGCACGCGTTCAAGTTCGGCGGTGAGTTCCGCGGCGGCGCCAACGACGAGATCCGCGATCGCGGATCCTCCGGCAGCTTCACGTTCACGCCGCTCATTACGAGCAATCTCGGCGCGGCGAACACCGGCAACGCGCTCGCCTCCTTCCTGCTCGGCGAAGTGAACGCCGGCAGCGTGCAGATGTCCGATCTCATTCGGTCGCGCGCGTCCTACTGGGCGTTCTACGCGCAGGACGACTGGCGCGTGACCAGCCGCCTGACGCTGAACTACGGCGTGCGCTGGGAAGCGGAACTGCCGCGCCGCGAGGTGAACAACAAGATGAACTCGTTCGACCCGCTCGCGATCAATCCCGTGTCGGGGACGCCGGGCGTGGTCACCTTCGCGGGGCGCAACGGCACGCGCGAGCGGGCGTTCGCCGCCGATTGGAACAACGTCGGGCCGCGCCTCGGCTTCGCGTATCAGCTCACGCAGTCGGGCCGCACGGTCCTGCGCGGTGGCACGGGCATCTTCTACGGTCCGACCGTGAGCAACACGATCGGCGATGCCGCGGCACTCGGCTTTTCGACCTCCGCCAGCTTCGTCACCGCGCAGGCGACGACCGAAAGTGCATTCAAGCTGCGCGACGGGTTCCCGGCGTATGCGCGTCCGCAACTGAACGCCGGCCTCGGCGCCGTCCCCGTCGGCACGCGCCCGAACACCGCGGTGTCGTTCTTCGATCCACAGCAGGTCGCCCCGACGTCGTATCAGGTGAATGCCGACCTTCAGCACGAGCTCGCGCGCGGCCTCGTCGTCGAGGCCGGCTACATCGGCAACATCAGCCGCCATCTGACCGCGAACGACTTCTCGATCAATCAGGTTCCGGCCGCGCTGCTCGGGCCCGGCGATACACAGGCGCTTCGGCCGTTCCCGCAGTTCAGCAACGTCACGCTGATCAATCCGTCGATCGGCAAGTCGAGCTATCACGGCCCGGCGGCTCGATTGGGCGCGCAGCGCCAGCGACGTTCCCGATCATTTCGTGCTGACTGCCAGCTATTCCGTCGGCGGATGGCGGTTCAGCGCGCTCGAGACGCTGCAGTCGGGGCCGCCGTTCACGGTCATTACCACCGCGAACACGACCAATGCGTTCCCCGCGGGCCCGTTGCGGCCGAATCTGGTTGGCGATCCCGAGCTGCCGGCGAGCGAGCGCACGTTGACCCGCTGGTTCAACACCGACGCGTTCGCGAACCCGGCGAGCTTTACTTTCGGCAACTCGCCGCGCTCGGTACTCCGTGGACCGGGGCTGGCGACGCTCGACACGACCGTCGAGAAGAGCATCGCGCTGCGGGGCGAGATGAAGTTCGACCTGCGCGTCTCCGCCTACAACGTCTTCAATCGCGCGAACTTCAATCTGCCCGGCTTCACCCTTGGGGCTGCTGACTTTGGTGTTATCTCCAGTGCGCGTCCCGGACGTACGATCGAACTCGGCGCGCGACTCGGCTTCTAGAGGAGCGTTCCTCGTCGCGGCGACGGCGCTGCTGGTCGCGATCTATTTCCTGCCGGTGCCTGCGCCGCTCGTGCGCGCGGGCAATGAGATCCCGCTGACGGCGAACGGGAAGACCTGCCTCGGCATCATGGCGTTCGCGGTGATCCTGTGGGTGACGGAGACGCTGCCGTTCGCCGCGACCTCGCTGCTGGTCCTGCTGATCATTCCGGCGTTTGGGATTGCTCCTTACCGCGACGTCGTGCGCGCGGGCTTCGGCGATCCGGTGATCACCTTCTTCATCGGCGTGCTGCTGATGTCGGCGGCCTTCACGCAGTCGGGGCTCGGCACGCGGATGACGTACCACGTCCTGCTGCGCGTCGGCACGCGGACCGATCGCGTGCTGCTCGGGATGCTCACCGTCGGCACGCTGATGTCGATGTGGATCACGGACATCGCGGTCGCCGCGATGCTGCTGCCGCTTGGCGTCGGGCTCCTGCAGGACGCGGGGCTGCGGCCCGGGCAGAGCAACTTCGGCCGTGCGCTGATGATCTCGACCGCCTTCGGTCCGCTGATTGGCGGCATCGCGACGCCGGCGGGCACGGCGGCGAACCTCGTCGCGATTGGACAGCTGAAGCAGCTCGCGTCGGTCGACGTGTCGTTCTGGCGGTGGATGACGCTTGGCGTGCCGGCATCGCTGATCATGGTGCCGTTCGCGTGGCGGATTCTTCTCTGGATGTTCCCGCCGGAGATCGATCGCCTGCCGATCGACACGGAGACGATTCGCGCGCGCCTGCGCGATCTCGGTCCGCTGCGCCGCGGCGAAAGCCGCACGCTGCTCGTCTTCGCGTCGGTCGTCGCGCTCTGGCTGTTCACGCCGCTGCCGATTGAAGCGGTCGGATTGGGCGGCGGCGTGGCGCTCTTCCTGCCCGGCATTCGCGTGCTGTCGTGGAAGGAAGCGGAAGCGCAGGTCGAATGGGGCGGCGTGATGCTGATCGTCGCGG
>QHWQ01000239.1 GCA_003222635.1 Acidobacteriota bacterium
CGCGCCACGATCGTCAGCGCATCGCGCGGACCGCTGACCTGGTCCGCGCGCAGCGACATGTACCAATAGACCTCGCGCTCGCCGGCGCGCGCGGCGCCCGCCTCGAGCCCGCATCCGAAGTATTGCACCCCGCTGGTGTTTCCGAGGTGCTGCACGACATCACGCGCGACGCCTCGCACCGCGAGCAGCCCGCTCGCGCGGGGAGGCGGCTCACCCGGCTGTAGCTGGCGCCTGATGACTGAGCCGACGCCGTCAGCGCCGACCAGCAGGTCGCCGGGAACGATCCGGCGGTCCGCGAGCGTCAGGACGACGCCGCGCGGCTCGGCGGCGAAGCGCATGGCGTCCGCGGAAAGCTCGATCGCATCCAGGCCGACAGCATCGAGCAGCGCGCCATGCAGCACCGGCCGAAGGATGCATACGGTGTCTTCGTCGAGCAAGGCGCGCGCGGATTGCGTGTCGAGCCTTCGCAGGACCGTGCCGTCGGGCCGCCGCCATTCGCCGCTGGTCATGACGACACCGCCCTGACGAGCGGTTTCCGCGAGGCCGAGCGCGCCGAGCGCGCGCATCGCGTTGGGCGCGAGCATCAGGGCAAAGCCAAGCTCGCGCGGAGACGCGGCACGCTCGAAGACGCGCACGTTCCACCCGCCGCGCTTGAGCGCGATGGCCGCAGCCAGCCCGCCGATGCCAGCCCCCACGATCAAAGCGATGCGTTGCGTCACTTGGGATTTACAAGGTCTTACTGCCTGTATCCACAGCTGGAACGGTAATAATGCCGCGCTCGCGGTAGATTGGCCGGATGACGGCGCGGATGGCGGGCAGCTTGTACGCGAACCACGCGCTGCCGGCGAGACAGACGATGCCCGTCACCATCACCGTGCGCATGGCGCCGAATCGATCCGCCAGGATGCCGCCAAGCAGGCTGCCGATCGGCACGGTGCCGAAGAAGGCCATCGTGTAGAACGACATCACCCGGCCGCGCAGCCGCTCCTCGACGATCGTCTGCAGGACCGTATTGGTGGCGGCGAGATGAATCATGAAGCCGCAGCCGGCAATCGCCAGCATGAGGAACGCGAACCAGAGCGAGGTCGTCAGCGAAAAGATCACGAGCCCGATGCCGAACACGATGGACGCCCACATGATGATGCGGCCAAGGCCCAGCACCGATTCGCGCTGCGCGAGATAGAGCGCGCCCGCGAGCGCGCCGACACCGGTCGCGGTCATCAGCAGGCCGAGCGTGTTCGGCCCGCCGTGCAGCACCTGCGCCGCAATCGCCGGCATCAGCACCGTGTACGGCGTGCCCGCCATGCTGACGATGGCGACCAGCAGCAGCGCGGAGCGGATCGGAATCGAGTGCAGCACGTACTTCCATCCGTGATGCAGCTCGTCGAGCAGGTGCATCTCCGCCGCTTCGTGGCGCGCGCGCGGCGGCACGCGCATGGCCACAATCGAAGCGATGACCGCGATGTAGGAGATGGCGTCGACGGTGAAGCACCACGCCTCACCGAAACCCGCGATCAGCAGACCGCCGATCGACGGGCCGATGATGCGCGTGCCGTTGACCATCGACGAGTTCAGCGCGATCGCATTCGGCAGGTCGCGGCGGTCCTCGACCATCTCGCTGACGAATGCCTGGCGCGCCGGCGTGTCGAACGAGTTGATGACGCCCTGGATCACCTGCAGCCAGATGATCTGGGTGACGGTGATGACGTTGGTGAACGTCAGCGCCGCCAGTAGTGCGGACTGCAGCAGCGAGGCGACCTGTGTGATGAGCAGGATGCGCCGCCGGTCGTGCCGATCGACGAGCACGCCGGCAAACGGCGTGATGATCAGCGTCGGAATCTGGCCGGCGAATCCGGCGACGCCGAGCAGCAGCTCGGAGCCCGTCAGGCGGTACACGAGCCAGCTCGTCGCGACGCGTGTGATCCAGGTGCCGACGAGGGAGATGCTCTGGCCGCCGAAGAAGAGGCGGAAGTTGCGATGCTGCAGGGCGCGCGTCAGGCGCCCCGCGGGCGAGGGCATGGGTTTCATTCTAGACCGCGAATGAACCGCGCCATGATGTCCTCGACGTGGCGTGGCTGATCGACGTGCGGCGCGTGGCCGCAGTCGTCGAGCATGATCCCTTCGCAGCGGCCGCCGAGCGCGGCAATGAGCGTATTCACCTGGCGGTCGGTGCCGTATTCGTCCTGCTTGCCCTGGATGACCAGCGTCGGGCAGCGCACGTCGGGCAGATACGCTTCGATGTTCCAGTGGCGGAACTCGGGCCGCAGCCACACGTCGGTCCAGTACTGAAACAGCGAATCGACGTTGGTGTGATGCCGCGCGAGCTTCGTCCGCAGATCCGTGGTCTTGTACAACTCGCGCAGCTCCGCGATGCGCGTGACCGTGACGTCTTCGACGAAGACGTGCGGCGCTTCGAGCGCCAGCGCGAACGGATCGCCGCCGGAGCCCGCGTAGATGAGCGCGATGGACGCGCCATCGCTGTGCCCGATGAGGATCGGCCGGCGAATCTCGAACACCTCGAGCAGGCGCGGCAGCACCTCAGTGGCTTCGTCGTGCATGAAATGGATCGTGCGCGGCGCGCTGAGTGCGTCGGACTTGCCATGACCGCAGCGGCTGTACACCAGCGCGCCGCAGCCAAGACGTGAGGACAGTTCGGCAGGGAAGTTCCGCCACTGGCTGATCGAGCCGAGGCCTTCGTGCAGGAACACGAGTGTCGGCGCGTGCAGCGGCGGCGGACCGTGCCACACGTACTCGAGCCGCGCGCCGTCAATCGCGACGTATTCGGCCACGCCCTATTCTGCTTTACGATAACGTCGTGGTGGCTCTGCCGGACACGTTCAACGCCGCGACATGGTTCGTGGATCGACATGTCCAGGAGGGTCGCGGCGCGAAGGTCGCCATCGAGTGCGGCGGCGAGCGCGTCACGTATGCCGAGCTGCTCGAGCGCGTGAACCGCGCCGGCAACCTGCTGCGCGACGAGTTCGATGTGCGGCTCGAAGAGCGGATCGTCATGCTCCTGCTCGACGGTCCCGAGTTCATGTACACCTTCTTCGGCGCGATCAAGATCGGCGCGGTGCCGATTCCGACGAGCACGCTCTGGAAGCCGGATGACTACGAATACGTGCTCAACGACTCGCGCGCGCGGGTCGTCGTCATCAGCGACGCGCTGCTGCCGCAGCTCGAGGCGATTCCGCGCGAACGGCTTCGCTATCTGAAGCACGTCGTCGTGGCGGGTCCGAAAGGACCCGCCCTCCACACATTGATGGCGGATGCCTCTCCTCACCTGGAGGCTGAGCCGACCGGCAAGGACGATCCAGCGTTCTGGCTCTACTCGTCGGGCAGCACGGGGTTTCCGAAAGGGTGCGTCCACCTGCAGCACGACATGGTCGTCTGCACGGAGCTCTACGCCAAAGGGATCCTGCGGATGACGGAGGCGGATCGCTGCTTCAGCGTCGCGAAGCTGTTCTTCGCCTACGGTCTGGGCAACGCCGGCTACTGTCCCTTCGGCATTGGCGCGACGTCCATTCTCTGGCCTGGTTCACCTGCGGCGCCGAATGTCTACGCCGTCATCGAGCGTTATCGTCCGACGTTGTTCTTCTCGGTGCCGACCAACTACGGAATGCTCCTCGCGCACACGCGTCGGATCCACCGAGGTCCTGCACATCTTCATTTCGAATCGGCCCGGCGACGTTCGCCCCGGTTCCAGCGGCAAGATCGTCGACGGCTACGAAGCGCGCATCGTCGATGAGGACGGACGCGACGTGCCGCGCGGCGAGATCGGCAATCTGCTGATCAGCGGCGACTCGACGTGCGCCTTCTACTGGAACAAGCACGAGAAGACGAAGGCGACGATCGAAGGCCGCTGGATTCGGACCGGCGACAAGTATTACCAGGACGACGAGGGGTATTTCTGGTACGCGGGCCGTTCGGACGACATGCTGAAGGTCGGAGGCATCTGGGTGAGTCCGATCGAGGTCGAGAACACGATGATCGAGCATCCAGCCGTCCACGAGTGCGGCATCGGCGCGCGCGCCGACCGCGACGGCCTGCTCAAGCCGTACGCATTCATCGTCGTGCGGCCAGGCGTGTCGCGTACGCCAGAGCTGGCGGCAGAGTTGCAACAATTCATCAGGTCGCGGCTGGCGGACTACAAGCGGCCGCGCTGGGTGGAGTTCATTGACGAGCTGCCGAAGACCGCGACGGGAAAGCTCCAGCGCTATAAACTGCGTGAAAAGGCCGCGCAATCGAAGTTGGAAGTGGGAAGTTCGAAGGCGGAAGTCACGTGATTGAGACCAGAGAGCTCGTCGACTATCAGGTCAACCCCACCACGTACAAACACTGGCGCGTTTCCTACGACGGCCGCGTCGCCACCGTGACGATGGATGTCGCGGAAGAGGGCGGCCTGCGGCCCGGCTACAAGCTCAAGCTGAATTCGTACGACCTCGGCGTGGACATCGAGCTGCACGACATCCTGCAGCGCATCCGCTTCGAGCATCCCGAGGTCGGCGCCGTCGTCATCACGAGCGCGAAGAATCGCATCTTCTGCTCGGGCGCCAACATCTACATGCTCGGGCAGTCAAGCCATGCGTGGAAGGTGAACTTCTGCAAGTTCACCAACGAGACGCGCAACGGGATCGAGGATGCCAGCGAACATTCTGGCCTGAAGTTCATCGCTGCCTGCAACGGCACGACGGCCGGCGGCGGTTACGAGCTGGCGCTCGCGTGCGACGAGATCATCCTCGTTGACGATCGGTCGTCGGCGGTGAGCCTGCCGGAGGTGCCGCTGCTCGGCGTGCTGCCCGGGACTGGCGGGCTGACGCGCCTCACCGACAAACGCCGGGTACGACGCGACCATGCGGACATCTTCTGCACGTCGCCTGACGGCGTGAAGGGGACGCGCGCGAAAGAATGGAAGCTCGTCGATGAAATCGTCCGCACGCAGGAGTTTGGCGAGTTCGTCAAGAAACGCGCGGCGGGGCTCGCGGAGCAGAGCGATCGTCCTGCGGATGCGCAGGGCGTGACGCTGGCGCCGCTCGAGCGGACGATCGAGGCCAACACGGTGCGATATCGGCACGTGGACGTCGCGATCGATCGCCACCTGCGCGCGGCGACGATCACCGTCACGGCGCCGGCGAACATCGACGCGATGCTGCAGTTCGTGCGGGAGCTGGACGACGCGATTCTTCACCTGCGGACCAACGAGCTCGACATCGGCTTGTGGCTGTTCAAGACGGCCGGTGATGCGAACACGCTCGCACGGCTCGACCAGTACATCGTCGACCATCAGGACGACTGGTTCGTGCGCGAAGTGCTCGGCATGATGCGGCGGACGTTCCAGCGGCTGGAGGTGTCGTCGCGCTCCATGTTCTCGATCGTCATGCCGGGATCCTGCTTCGCCGGAACACTGTTCGAGATCGCGCTCGCGTCCGACCGCGTCTACATGCTGGAGACGGAAGAAGGCGAGCCGGCGGCGACGCTGATGTTGTCGCCGATCAACTTCGGCTCGCTGCCGATGGTGAGCGGCCAGTCGCGGCTTGCCGCGCGCTTCTATGACGATGCGGCGACGATCGATGGACTGCGGGAAGAGATCGGGACGCCGTTCGCGCCGCCGGAAGCCGTCTCGCTCGGTCTCGTGACCGATGCGCCCGACGCGCTCGACTGGGACGATGAGCTGCGGCAGGCGATCGAGTCGCGGGTGGCGCTGTCACCCGATGCGTTGACCGGAATGGAAGCCAACCTGCGCTTCGGCCCGTCTGAAAATCAGGCGACGCGCGTGTTCGGCCGCCTGTCGGCGTGGCAGAACTGGATCTTCATCCGGCCGAACGCCACGGGCGAGAAGGGCGCGCTGAAGGTGTACGGCAGCGGCGCGCAACCGAAGTTCGATTGGGATCGCGTTTAATGGAACACAACGTCAAAACCACGAAGGTCGCGAAGAACGCGAAGGACAACGTCTTCGCGAACTTCGTGTTCTTCGCGGTTCATGTCTTATGACCAGCAACATCGACTACATCGACAAGATTCCGAACAACGTCGATCTGGGGCGCGATCGCGTGCTGCAGCGCGCGCTCGAGCACTGGCAGCCCGCGTACATGGGCTGGTGGTACGACATGGGGCCGAACGAGAGCCACAACTACGACGTCTACCTGCGCACGGCCATCAGCGTCGATGCGGAAGGGTGGGCGGTGTTCGACTATGTGAAGATGCCGCAGTACCGATGGGGGATCTTCCTCGTGCCGCCGACGCAGGGACGCGAGGTGAACTTCGGCGTCAACAAAGGCCAGCCCGCGTGGCAGGACGTCCCGGGCGAGTATCGATCGATGCTGCGGCGCCTGATCGTCACGCAGGGCGATACCGAGCCGGCGTCAGTCGAGCAGCAGCGGATGCTCGGCATGTGCGCGCCGTCGCTCTACGACCTGCGCAACATCTATCAGGTGAACGTGGAGGAAGGCCGTCATCTCTGGGCGATGGTGTATCTGCTGCACCGCTACTTCGGCCGCGACGGACGCGAGGAGGCGGAGGCGCTGCTCGATCGCAGGTCTGGCGACGTCGACAACCCGCGCATCCTCGGCGCGTTCAACGAGCCGACGCCCGACTGGCTCGCGTTCTACATGTTCACGTTCTTCACCGATCGCGACGGCAAGTTTCAACTGTCATCGCTCGCGGAATCGGGCTTCGATCCGCTCGCGCGCACCTGCCGCTTCATGCTCACCGAGGAAGCGCATCACATGTTCGTCGGCGAGACCGGCGTCGGCCGCATCGTGCAGCGGACCGCGGAGGTGATGGCGGAGCACAGGGTCGACGACCCCGATCACGTGCGCGCGCTCGGCGTCATCGATCTGCAGACCGTGCAGCGGTATCTCAACTTCCACTACAGCGTGACGCTCGACCTGTTCGGCGGCGACGTGTCGTCAAACGCGGCGAGCTTCTACACGACGGGGCTCAAGGGACGCTACGAGGAAACGAAGATCCAGGACGACCACCAGCTCACGGACGCGACCTACAAGGTCGGCACGGTGAAGGATGGCCGCGTCATCGACGAAGAGATCCCGGCGCTCAACGCGCTCAACGAGCGACTCCGGGATGACTACATCGGCGAGGTGCAGGCCGGTGTCGACCGCTGGAACAAGACGATCGAGAAGAGCGGCATCCCGTTCCGTCTCACGCTGCCGCACAAGGGCTTCCATCGCCAGATCGGCAACTTCGCCGGACAGTTCATCAGCCCTGGTGGCGACGTGCTGACCGCGGGCCAGTGGAACGCGAAGCGCGACGAATGGCTCCCGGGCCAGGCCGATTACACCTTCGTCCAGGCGATGATGACCGGCCGCGTCGTCGAACCGGGCAAGTTCGCCAACTGGATCGCGCCGCCGCGCCGCGGCATCCATACGCAGCCGATCGATTTCGAGTACGTACGATTCAACTGAGTTCACAGGTCCACGAACCACGGTGGCGCGGAGAACACGGAGAGTTCGTCTATCCTAGAGGTGTGACCGATCGGAGAGCGGTTCCGCTGCAAAACCTGACGGAACGCCAAGAGGCGTTCGCGCGTCACTCCGAGTCGCTTTGGCGTCGCGCGCACGCCATCGTTGCCAGTCATCCTGATCTCGATCCGGGCGACGTGTATCATGCGCTTCGCTGTCTCGAGTTTGAACCCGCGGAGCGACTTCGGCGCGGTCTTTCACGTGGACGACTTCGCGCTCGCACCCGCTGAGCGGCGGTTGTTCGACGCGCTCAATCACCATCAGGTGCGGTTCATCATTCTCGGCATGGGTGCGGCACTTCTCGAAGGCGCGCCCGTCGCCACTCAGGATCTCGACGTCTGGTTCGAACACGTCGACGACGAGCGGATCCGGCAAGCGGCAACCGACGCGGGGGGGTTCTGGATCTCGGGATTCGGTATGCAACCGCCAGCCTTCGGCGGTGACGGACTCGATCGGATCGACATCGTTCTAACGGCTCACGGCTTGAATTCTTTTGATCGCGAGTACGAAGGCACGATCTCGCATACGGTGGATGGTGTGAGTCTCCGAATTCTGCCGCTCGAGCGCATCATTGCCACCAAACGCGCCACAGGAAGAGCGAAAGACCTCGCGCAAATTCCGGCTCTGGAGGCGACGGTCGCCGCGCGCGCCGCTAAAGGCAAAGATTCGAGCTCATGAAGGCGCTCGTCTTCGATGCGTACGGAACGCTGTTCGACGTCTTCTCGGTGACATCGCTGTGTGAGTCGCTGTTCCCGGGCAGCGGGACGGCGCTGGCAACCACGTGGCGCAGCAAGCAGCTGCAGTACTCGCTGCTGCGCAGCATGATGGACCGCTACGCCAACTTCTGGCGGGTTACGCAGGACGCGCTCGTCTTTTCGACCAGGACGCTCGGACTCGAGCTCACCGCGGAGAACCGCGATCGGTTGATGGATGCGTATCGCACGCTGCACGCATTTCCGGACGTCAAGCCGGGACTCGGAATTCACGATTTACTTGATGAAATCATCAGCGTGGACGACATCAAGGTATTCAAGCCGCATCCGCGGGTGTATCAGCTCGCGTCGACGCGCCTGCGCATCGCGGCAGCCGACATCGGATTTGTCTCGTCCAACAGCTGGGACGTCGCCGGCGCGGCGTCGGCGGGGCTGACGGCGTTGTGGATCCAGCGCGCCGCCGCCGAGCCGCCGGAGGAGCTCGGCTACCAGGCCGCGCGCGTCGTGCACGCCATCACGGATCTTCCCGCCCATATATAATTCGTTTCTTTCCAGATCCCGGTCAGGAGGTTCACGTGTCTGAGTCCTCGTCCGCATCGGTCCGCGCGGATATTCAGCAGAAATATTCGGATCTGTTCGGCACCAAGACGATTGGCGGCCGCCAGGTGAACGCCGAGGAACTGATGGCGCGCATGACGCGCGCGACGCGGGGTGAGTTCGCCTCGCTCATGCAGGCGAGACATCAGCTGCACAACCGCGTCGCGCACCAGCAGGGACAGTACGACTTTCTCGATGCGTCGACGCAGATTTCCGATCCGGACGGCAACCGCATGACGGTCGGCGACATCCGCCAGGGGATGCTCGACGGCTTCTTCGGCAGAAGCACCCCGCAGGCGTGGCGCGTCGGCGCCAGCGTGCCGCTTCCAGCCGACACGATGCGTCCGGGCCTCGAGGGCACCGGACCCTCGATCGATCTCGGCATGGCGTTCGGCGCGCTCAACAGCGGCGCGTCGCAGTGGATGTGGGACTGGGAGGATGCGGGCGGCGACTACAAGGCGCAGCTCTACGAAGCGTGGAAGAACCTGAAGGCGATCCTCGCGCACGAGTGGGACCGTAAGCCGTACGAGCACCCGACCAAGAAGCGGACCTACAAGATCGACGCGCCGAAGGAGAAGTGGCCGACGATCTTCCACCGCGTCGCCGGGCTGCACCTGCGCAACCGCCAGATCCACGTCGACGGCCAGGAAGTGCCCGCGATGATCCCGGGCCTTGTCATCCACGCGCTGAACAACTACGAGGCGCAGAAGAAGAACGGCTCGGGCATCTACTACTACATCCCGAAGGTCGAGTCGTGGCAGGAAGCGAAGCTCGTGGGCGCGCTGTTGAAGATGCTCGAGGAAGCGATGGGCGTCCCGCGCGGCACGCTGAAGATCAAGATGCTGAACGAGCGCGCCGAGTTCGCGCTGCAGCAGGAAGTCA
>QHWQ01000240.1 GCA_003222635.1 Acidobacteriota bacterium
TCCTTGCCGCCCGACAAACCGACCATGACGCGGTCGCCGTCTTCAATCAGGTTGAAGTCTTTGATCGCCCTGGTCGTCTTCTTCGCGATGCGCGCTTCGAGCGGACTACGGTAGGACATTCAGTGGCCGCGCCTGCGTTCGTCTCGGCGTTCGAGATACATGAGGACCAACGCCCAGATCCCCAGGGCCGCGCCGCCGATGAATGGAGCGAAGACTAGGATCGACGAGCTGTTCATCGATTCCTCACCTCTAGCAGTATACCGCACGCGATCATCACGAGACTGCCGACGACCCATGCGCTTGAGACTCGCGAGTCGAGTGGATGGTCAGACATCGTCGAGTCGAGCGGAACGAACAGAAGCGCAAGCGCGCCGATCTCCCGCATCGTTTCGCCAACGAGTTGCAACACGACGCGTCGATCCATCGTGCCGCGGAATCGCAAGCCGAGTGCCGCGCGCGTTTTCGAGTGATTCGCCGCGACGGCCCGTGGACGTCTCAGAATGTGCGCCGTGCTGAAGGCGTCAAGGTGGCAGTTTGTCAGCTATCGAGTTTCCCGAATCTCGGCGATGTCGTAGAGGTCCGGCGTCGGCGTGGCCGGATCGACAGCCTCGCGCATCAGCCGGCGAAGCTGAAAGAGATCGGCCGCCACGCGGAAGGTGCGACTCAGGTTGTATTTCGACTGTCCGTGCTGACGCGGACGATGGTTGACCTCGACCTCCGCCACGCGCCCACCGAGCTGACTCGCAATCGCCGGCAAGTACCGGTGCATGCCTGGCCGCAGCTTCAACGGCTTGACGACCTTCGCGCGATAGACCTTCAGCGAGCAGCCGTTGTCGTGCAGCCGCACACCCGTGGCGATGCCGAGCAGCCAGTTCGCGATCGCCGACGGCAGATACCGCGTCAGGAAGCTGTCCTGCCGCTCGCGCCGCCACCCCGACACGATGTCCTTCCGCCGCGCGAGCGCGAGCATGTCGGGGATGTCATGCGGGTCGTTCTGCAGATCGCCGTCGAGGGTGACGATGTAGTCGCCGCGCGCTTCGGCGAAGCCCGCTGCAAACGCCGCCGTCTGGCCAAAGTTGCGCGTGAAGCGAACAACCTTCACCTTTGCGTCCTGCGCCTGCACGCGGGCAAGCTGCTCGAAGGTTCCGTCCGT
Source organism: Acidobacteriota bacterium (assembly GCA_003222635.1). GTDB lineage: Bacteria > Acidobacteriota > Vicinamibacteria > Vicinamibacterales > UBA2999 > Gp6-AA40. The sequence goes on from QHWQ01000240.1 coordinate 1,154, forward strand.
GCTGCCGTCGTCGATGAGGATGATTTCGTAGGTCGTCTCGAGCTGATCGAGGACGCTGGTCAGTTCATCGTGCAGCGGCACAACGTTCTGCTCTTCGTCGCGAAGCGGGATGACGATGGAGACGTCAGGATCGAGCACGCGAGAAACGCCTGAGCAGCCACCAGCCGATGGCGGCGGCAACGATGATGACGGCCAGCCAGATGGCGACGGTACGCCCCTGGGTGCGCATCAACTCGAGCGCGACGTCGCCGTAACGGATCGCCAGCGCGCCCAGCACAAGATAGCGCAACCCGCGCGCGGCCGCGATCGAGAGCACGAACCGCAGCGGACGCACCTCCGCCGCGCCCGCCATCAGCACGAACAGCTTGAACGGCGCGGGCGGCGGCAGAATCGCGGGCACCATCAGCGCGAGCACGCCGTGTTTGCGATACGCCGCGAGCGCCCGCTCGGTGCGCGGCGCCGACAGCCGCCGCTTGAGAAACTCCTCACCCCGCTCGGCGATCAGATACAGCACGTAGCACCCCGCCACCGAGCCGAGCGTCGCCATCGCGGCGTAGTACGGCATCCCCGCCTTGTTCCTGACGACCATCAGGACGACGAGCAGGTCGTTGATCTGCGGGAGCGAGATGAACGAAGAGTCGAGGAAGGCGACGATGAAGAGGCCGGGGCCGCCTAGTGAGAGCGCGAGCCCGTAGACAGATTTTAGAAAAGAGGACTGCACCTATTCGCGTTATGCTGAGCGGCGGACACGTGATTATATCGAAGCTTCCACGTCTGCTCGCCCTCGCCGCGGCAGTCGTTGGCGGCGCCGCCTGGGCCATCTTCTTCCGCGCGGGTCTCGTTCTCAGCCATTACGACGCCAAGGCGCACCTCGTCGTCGCCCGCCGGGTGTTCGACAACCTGACGCCAGGCTGGCAGCAGATTGGCGCGGTCTGGCTGCCGCTGCCCCATCTGATCGATGTGCTGCCCGCGCAGATCGACGTCTTCTACCGCACGGGAGTCTTCGCATCGCTGGTGTCGATCGCCTGTCTTGCCGTCACGACGTATGCGGCCGCGCGGCTGATTGTGCGCGTAACTGGATCCGCGCCGGGCGCGTGCGCGAGCGCGGCGCTGCTCATCTTCAATCCGAACCTTCTCTACCTGCACACGACGCCGATGACGGAGCCGCTGCTCATCGCGGCGACCGCGCTCGTCGTGCTGTGGCTGGTTGAATGGGTCGAGCAGGATCGCGATGCGGTTCCGCCCAGGCTGGCAGCCGCGCTCTTTGCGGCGATGTGGACGCGCTACGAGGCGTGGCCGATCGTCGCCGCGGCCGTCGCCGCCGCGGGCTATGCGACGTGGCGGCGCGGCGCTTCGCTCGATACACTCGCTCGACGCGGATGGCGCGTGGTCGTGTGGCCGGCGCTCGCGGTCGTGATCTTTCTGATCAACAGCCGCATCACCGTCGGCGCGTGGTTCGTCAGCGAAGGGTTTTACGTGCCGGACCCGTCGTATGCGAACCAGCCGCTGCGAACAGTCATAGGCATCTGGTGGGGCACGCATCAGTTGAGCGGATACGTGATGGAGATCGTCGCGCTCGCGACAGCCGCGTTCATCGCGTGGCGCGCGCTCGCGCGCGAGGAGGACGCTCCTCTTTTGATCACGCTCGCGCTGTTTGCCGCCGCGGCGGTGCCCGCCGTGGCATTCTACGAGGGGCATCCCTATCGCATCCGTTACATGCTGCCCATGGTTGCCGCGTGCGCGATCTTCAGCGGATTGGCCGTGGGATTGCTCGGTCAGAGGAGGCCGGGTCCTTCCGGACCCGGCAGGTTGGCCGTTGCACTTGCGCTCGTCGCGTCGCCATTCATCGAATCGCCGCCCTGGAACATGCAGGCGCCGATGCTGCTCGAGGCGCAATGGGATCGCGGCGCGAGCATGGGACGGCGGGATGTGACCGCGTGCCTCGTGCGCGAGTACCGCGGCGACAAGGTGGTGGCGAGCATGGGCTCGCTCGCCCACTACATGCAGGAGTTGTCCAACAACGGGTTCGGCATCGCCGACTTCATCAACGAAGGCAACGGCGAGATCTGGAACCTCGCGCTGCAGACTGGTCCCGCGCCGCACGCCGGATGGATGCTCGTCGAGGAGGTCGCCAAGAGGGACCCTATCTCCCGAACCGCGCGCCTACCGTAAACAGATACGACCAGCCACCGAGATCGATCTTCGGGCCAGCGAACGGCGGCGCCAGATCCGCCTGCGCCTTCTGGTAGCGAATCTCGAATCCGGTCGCCACCGAATCGCCCGCGAAGCGAATCCCGCCCATTCCGACAGGCCCCGTCGCCGTTCCCGACGCCGCGTACGAGTTGTTGAAGATCGCATTGGTGCTCGTGTCGACGAACTGTCCCGACTCCGCGTAGCGCCAGTTGATCACGCCGAGTCCGCCGCCGAGATACGGCTGGAACCCGCGATCCTGTCCGAGCGGCAGCAGGCGGAAGGTGAACGTCGCCGGGATCGTCCGCAGGCGAAGGTCCTGCTGGATCTCGGAGCCGTCGCTGTTCACGAGTCGCGTATAGACCGTCGGCACCGTGCGGCGCGTGAACGCGACGCCGGCGCCTGCCTCGATGTACTTGCCGACCGGGAACAGCCATTCGCCGCCGATCGAGGCGCCGTTGAAATCCTTGACGTCAAACGTGAGGAAATTGCGATTGGCGGTGAGCACGTCGCCGCTCACCCGCGCATCCTGGCCGTGAAGGGTGAAATATCCGATCGAAACGTTGAACGTTTGCTGGGCGAGTGCGGGCCGCGCTTCAAGAAGAACGACCGCAATGCCCGCCAGCGCGAGAGCGATACGAAGTAGTCGCGTCATGGCTGACCTTGGTGCAACCGCGGTGCCAGTCAACTCGTCAATTTTTTCGCGCGTTCTGCCCGGAACTCGGCGATCGTCTCGACCACTTCGCGGTGCACCTGTCCGTTGGAGGCGATGAGGTGCGCCGCGGCCGGATCGAATGGCGCGCCATCCATTCCGGTCACGCGGCCGCCCGCTTCCTCGACGATCAACGCGCCGGCCGCGACATCCCACGGCTTCAGATGCTGCTCCCAGAACGCCTCGAAGCGTCCCGCCGCGACGTAACACAGGTCGAGCGCCGCTGAACCGAGCCGGCGCACCGCGCGCGCGCGTCCCAGAAAGTACCCAAAGAGCGCAACGAGATCTCTGCCGCTCTCTTCGTGCACGGTGTATGGAAAGCCGGTGACCAGAAGCGAATCGATGAGCGTTTCCGTCTGTGAGACTTTGAGAGCGCGGCCGTTCACATACGATCCTTCGCCGCGTTCGCCGGTGAACAGCTCCTTGCGCGTCGGATCGTAGATGGCCGCGACTTCGGCGCGGCCGTCGATTTCGAGCGCCAGAGACGAGCAGTAGATGGGGAGGCCATGCGCGTAGTTCGTCGTGCCGTCGAGCGGATCGAAGACCCAGCGGAAACGCGAGGCCCCGCGCCCCGGTGTCGACCCGCCCAACTCCTCCGCGAGAATGTCATGGTCCGGGAACCGTTCCGCGAGCGTCTCGCGGCACATCCGCTCGCAGGCAAGATCGATCTCGGTGACCAGGTCGATGCGTCCCTTCTTGTCCACGCGAAACCCGGACTCCTGCCCGTGGCGCTGGATGTCGCCGGCGCGCAGCACGATTTCGACCGCTGTGGCGAGGTAGATCGGATCAGGCAAGCGTCGACTGCGGGACGCGCTTGACCATGCGGACTTCCATGCCGCCTTCCTTGACGCGGTTGAACGTCATTTCGTCCATGAAGCTGCGCATGAGGAAGATGCCGCGGCCGTTGGTCTTGAGGAGGTTCTCGGCGGCGAGCGGATCCGCGATGACGGAGGGATCGAAGCCACAGCCCTCGTCGCGCACGCTGACGGCGAGAGCCGGCGCGCCGGCATCCTGCAGCGAGGTGAACTCGACGTGCACGCGTTTGCGGACATCGCTGCAGTTTCCGTGCTTGATCGCATTTATGACCGACTCGCGGACCGCCAGGCTGACCCAATGTACGGAGTCGTCATCGAGTCCCACCGCGCGCGCGATGTAGTCGCTGACCATCTGCACGAAATCAAGCATGCCAAGCGAGCTGTGGAAGTCGATCCGGACGGTGTTGCCGCTGGTCATCGGCCCTGATCGGAATTATAACTGTCAGATGCCCTCGACCTTTGCGGTGACCGTGGAGCCGGCCACCAGCATGCGCGGCCGCGTCCGGCCGCCCGGCGACAAGTCGATCTCGCACCGCTACGCCATGCTGGCCGCCATCGCCGAGGGGCCGACGATGATTCATGGCTACTCGACGGGCGCCGACTGCGCGTCGACTCTGAGCTGCCTGCGCGCGCTCGGCGTGCCGATCGAGCAGCTCAAACGCGACCGCACCACGGGCCTCGACCTCGAAATTCTCGGCGTCCAGATCCGCGGCTTCCAGCCGCCGGCCGCGACACTCGATGCGGGCAACTCCGGCAGCACCATCCGGATGCTGTCGGGAATTCTCGCCGCGCATCCCTTCAAGACGACGATCTCCGGCGACAGCTCGCTGAAGCGCCGGCCGATGAAGCGCATCATCACGCCGCTCGAGCGCATGGGTGCGCGGTTCATTTCCGATGACGGGCGTCCGCCGCTGACGGTCGTCGGCAACAGCGATTTGCAGGGGATCGATTTCACCCCGGATGTGCCGAGCGCGCAGGTGAAGAGCGCGGTGCTGCTGGCGGGGCTTCATGCCGACGGCATCACGCGCGTCGTCGAGCCGATGTCGACGCGCGATCACACGGAGCGCGCGCTCGAAGCGTTCGGCGCCAACGTGCTGCGAGCCGGCACCGCCGTCGCTGTGCGCGGGGGTCAGCGATTGATCGGCGGCGTGTTCCACGTGCCGGGCGATATTTCCTCCGCCGCGTTCTGGATGGTCGCCGCCGCGGCGCTCCCCGGCTCCGACGTGACGATCGAGCACGTCGGCCTCAACCCCTCGCGGACCGGCATCGTCGACATCCTTCAGCGGATGGGCGCGCAGGTCACAACGGCCGTCGCACACGCCCAGGCGGGCGAGCCGATCGGGACGATTTCCGTGCGCCACGGCGATCTGAGGACCGCGACGATTGCGCCGTCCGAAGTGGCCGGCGTGATCGACGAGCTGCCCGTGCTCGCGGCGCTCGCGACTCACGGCGGCGAGTTGAGCGTGAGCGGCGCGCAGGAGCTGCGCGTCAAGGAGAGCGATCGCATCTCCGCGCTCGCCGAAGGGCTGCGGGTGATGGGCGGCGAGATCGACGAGCAGCCCGACGGCTTCCACGTGCGCGGGCGCACGAGGCTGCGCGGCGGCGAGGTGGACGCGAAAAACGATCACCGCCTCGCGATGGCGTTCGCCATTGCCGCGTTGGGCGCACGCGGCCCCACCGTTATCCATGATGCCGGTGCCGCCGCGGTCTCCTATCCCGAGTTCTTCAACGTGCTCGAGTCGCTGCGCGCGTGAAGGCCGATAAGTTGTATCTGGTGGGCTTCATGGGAGCGGGCAAGACGAGCGTGGCGCGGGCGCTGGGACGGCGGATGGGGTGGCGTTTCGAAGACATCGATCACCGCATCGAGGCGCGCGAGGGGCTGCGCGTGGCGGAGATCTTCGCGCGCCATGGTGAGCCGTACTTCCGCAGCGTCGAGCGCAGCGTGCTGGAGGATCTGCTGCCGCAGCGCCACATCATCGTCGCCACCGGCGGCGGCACGTTCGTCGATCCCGAGAACCGCGCGGCGATGCTCGCCGACGGCGCGGTGGCCTGGCTCGACGTGCCGCTCGAGCGCGTCATCGAGCGCGTCCCTGCCGACGGCCGGCGTCCGCTCGCGTCGGACCGCACACAGATGGAACAGCTCTACGCCCGCCGCGGCGCCGCGTACAGCCAGGCGCACATCCGCGTCGACGCCAGCCGTCCCGTCGCCGAGATCGTCGAGCGCATTCTGGAGTGGATTGGGTTTTGAAGTATCTCGTCATCAGCGACATTCACGCCAATCTCGAGGCGCTCGAGGCCGTGCTGAACGCGGCCGGCCACTACGACCATGCGCTCGTGCTCGGCGATCTCGTCGGCTACGGCGCGGATCCGAACGCGGTGATCGATCGCGTCCGCTCGCTCGGCCCCACGACGTTCATCCGCGGCAACCACGACAAGGTAGGCTCGGGCCTGGAGAGCACCGACGGCTTCAACTACCTCGCACGCCATGCGATCGAGTGGACCGCCAATTCGCTGACCGACGAACACCGGCAGTGGCTCGCCGCGCTGCCGCAGGGCCCGGTCGTCGTGGACGATCTCGTCGAGATCTGCCACGGCGCGCCGTTCGACGAAGACGTCTACATCTTCGACGAGCTCGACGCGATGCGCGGGATCCGCACCGCCCGGCGGCCGCTGTGTCTGTTCGGCCATACGCATGTCGTCGCCGCGTACCACTGGTCCTCCGCGATGCAGAATGTCGGCCACGTGCACGCCACCGACATCCGGATTCCCGATCACGGCGACGCGTGTTTCCTCGTCAACTGCGGCGCCGTCGGTCAACCGCGCGACGGCGATCCGCGCGCGGCGTACGGCATCCTCGACACGGAGACGCGAACCCTGTT
>QHWQ01000241.1 GCA_003222635.1 Acidobacteriota bacterium
GGAACCCCGGCGGCATCGAGCGCACGATCGATCTCGAAGACACCGCGCTTGCGGTGTCTGGCGGGTACGGCACGACGTTCGAGGCCAGCGGACGCTATCACCATATTTTTGATCCGCGGACTGGCGCCAGCGCCAACAGCCTCGTGGACGTGGCGGTGATTGGTCCGAGGGCGACGGCCGCTGACGGGCTCGCCACCGCGATCTGCGTCGCCGGCGAGGCGCTCGCTCCGACGCTGGTCGCGGCATATCCACGGACGCGGGCAATTCTGACCCGGTTGGACGGAACGTCGATCACGTTCAATGCAAAGGGTGGAGGAGGCTTATGAAACGAAGAAGCTTCATCAAAGCCGGTGCCGGCGGTCTGGGTGCTCTTGCTGTGATGCAGCCTGCCGTGGCCGCGCCGGCGGAAGACGTGGAGCCGTGGTGGAACGCACGGCCATCGAGCGCGAGAGCCAATCGGCCGGTCGCCGTCGATCTTCACGCGCACTGGGTGCCACCACCGTACGCGAAAGCCATGGCGGATCTTCCAGATCTTCAACCTGTTCGGGCGCGACAACCTGGGAGGGATCGGCAGCAGCTTCCAAACCAAAGCCCTCTCCGATTCATTCGGTCAGCTGCTGACTGCGCAGAACCGGCAGCAGGCCGAGATCGCTGTCCGCCTGATTTTCTGAATTTAGGAATCGGGGATCGGGGATCAGATCCCTGATCCCCGATCTCGGTCAGTTGGGCACCGGGTTAGTTCGAGCCGAGCCCCAGGCGTCGCAGCAGATCCTGGAATCGGATGTCGTCGCGCAACACGTCCAGGCGTGGATCGACTTTGGCCCAAAACGCGAGCCAGAAGGAGTGCTCCTGGTAGGCCTGTTCGAGCCACCGCAGCGCGTCCTCTCGATCGCCGAGCCCCGCACACACGAGAGCGATGCCGTACGGTTCCACGTAACGCGCGAACCGCGCCTGTTGTAACTCGGCCAGGCGTCGCCGCGCTTCTTCTACCTGACCCGACACCGCGTAGGCGTGCGCCGCTGCTCCGGCACCGATACTGGCACCGCCCATAAATTTCACCGCTTCGTCGAGAGACGCGATGGCCTCATCGTAAAGTCCCTTCTGCTCGAGGCTCACGCCCATCCACAGATGCGCCATCGGAAAGGTCGGGTCCATGTCGATCGCACTGCGGCACTCCGCGATCGCATCGTCATATCGGCGTGCGAGCAGGCACACCCAGGCCACGTGGTGGTGCACGACGAGCGACAGCGGCTCCAGCGCCTGACCGCGGCGGACCTCTGCCACCGCCGCATCGAACTGTCGCTGGGCGGCGAGCACGAACGCATAGTGATCGCGGGCCAGCCAGTATGACGGCTGGCGCTTCATGGCGCGTCGAAACGCATCCTCCGCGGCATCCCAGTCCCGATCCAGGGATGGCCAAATCAGACACAGCTCCGCGAGAGCTTCCGGAAGGTCCGGGTCGATGTCGAGAGCGCGGCGGGCCGCTGCCTTTGCTCGTGACAACAGATCCGTCGGGACGCCCGCGTCGAACACGCTCATGACCACATACGCATCGGCGAGCCCGGCGTACGGCAGCGCGTAGCTGGCGTCCAGCGCGATCGCCTGCTCGAAGTATTCAACGCTCTTCTGCAGATTCGGGCGGGTTCTCTTGCTCCAGTAATACCGCCCCTTGAGAAACAGATGGTACGCCTCCGTGTTTTCTGTATAACGCCTGCCGAACCGGTCGCGATCTTCACCGGTGATCTTCAACCGCAGTTTGTCGGTGATCTGGGCGGCAATCTCGTCTTCGACGGCGAGAATATCGGAGACGCGCCGTACGAATCGCTCTCCCCACAGCTGCGCCTGATGCCGAACGTCCACGAGCTCTGCCTGCACGTTCAGCGTCTCACCACGCTGCAGCACCTTCCCGGTCAGGACTGCCGGGACCTTGAGCTGCCGCCCCGCCTTGTAGGGATCGATATCGCGGCCCTTGTACCGGAACGTGACGCTGCGCGGGACGACCCGCAAGCCGGAGATCTGCGACAAGCGGTTGATCAGGCTCTCGGTCACACCGTCGCTCAGGTAATCGGTGTCCGGATCGCCGCTGGCGTTCGCAAAGGGTAAGACAGCAAGCGAGTCAATGCCTGGTGGGCTCTCCGTATCTCGCCGATGCGTGTCACGCGTGGCCGCCGTCGACGCGCCCGATTCCAGCGACCGCTGGAGCTCGTCGAGATCGGTCCGCAGGTCGCGCGCAGACTGATAGCGGCGATGGCGATCCTTCGCAAGGCAATGTTGGACAATGCGCGCCAGATCGAGCGGGAGCGTCGGGTTCGATTCGGTTACTGGTGCTGGTGTATCTCTCAGGATGGATGAGAGCACCGACAGATGGGTGTCTCCCGTGAATGGACGGACTCCGGTGGCGAGCTCATAGAGGATCACGCCGAGCGAAAAGAGGTCGGATCGCTCATCGACGTCCTTCCCTTCGGCCTGCTCCGGCGACATGTAATGCGGCGTGCCCAGGAGAACGCCGGCCTGCGTGCCGAGCGTGGACATCATGGTTTCAGTCGTCGGCGAATCGAGCAGTTTGGCGAGGCCGAAATCGAGGACCTTCACGTAGCCGTCGGGCCGCAGCATGACGTTTTCCGGTTTGATGTCGCGGTGCACGATGCCGCGCGCGTGAGCCGCGACCAACGCGCTCGCGATCTGAATCGCGAGTCCGATCGCTTCACGAACCGGCACCACACCGCAGTCGAGCCGCCGCCGCAGCGTCTCACCGTCAACGAGCTCGCTGACGATGAACGGCCGGCCGTCGAGATTGCCGAAATCGTGGATCACCAGAATGTTCGGATGGTTCAGCGAGGACGCGGCGCGAGCCTCCGCGTAGAACCGGCGCAGACGATCGGCATTCGAGGCGGCTTCAGGAGGCAGCAGCTTCAGCGCGACGTGACGATCCAGCTTCGCGTCGTGCGCCTTGTAGACTTCGCCCATGGCGCCGGCGCCGACACGCGACACGATGCGATAGCTCTCCACGGTCCGGCCGATCAACGCGTCTGCCGGCCGATCGATCAGCGCCGAGGCAGGCGTTTCGAGAAACGATCCCGCACGATCGTGCGACAGGAGCATCGCATCCACCTGTTGCCGCAATGGACCGTCGGTGCCGCACGCGCCAGCAAGGTAAGCCGCGCGTGCTCCGGAATCCATGACGACCGCGGCATCGAAAATCGCCTTGATGCGCGTCCAGTCGATGGGCGTCGTGCTCATCGGCCACCCAACTGCTGATACAGCCACGCTTTCGCCCACGTCCATTCGCGCTTCACGGTCGCTGGCGAGATGTCGAGCGCGTCCGCGGTCTCTTCGATCGTCAGGCCGCCGAAGAAACGCAACTCGACGATGCGCGACTGCTGCGAATCGATGGCCGCGAGCCGTTCGAGTGCCTCGTCGAGCGCGATCGTGTCGACATTCGAGGCCGACCCGACGTGTTCGTCGTCGATCGCGATGAACACCAGGCCTCCGCCACGTTTGTCACGAGCCCGGTCGCGTGCGTGGTCGACGAGGATCCGCCGCATCAGCGTCGCCGCCATCGCGAAGAAGTGGCCCCGATCGCGCCACTGCATCCGATCGACATCTGTCAGCCGGACGTAGGCCTCGTGCACGAGCGCCGTTGTCTGGAGTGTGTGGCCGGCGCGCTCGTTCTGCATGTAGTGATGCGCGAGGCGCCGCAGTTCCCCATAGATGATCGGCACGAGCGCATCCCGCGCGGTTGGATCGTGGTTCGACCATGCCGCCAATAACGCGGACACGTCCTCAACGCGAGCGCGGTTTTCGGGTTCTGACATCACCGAGCCAATGAATGGGGAGCGCATCTTAGCGCGAAGTGCCGCGTCCGCAAAGACATCCGGTCCCTGAGCCGCTTTGCGGATGAAAAACGCCTACTGCAGCAGGTGATGTGCCAGGGAGCTAGGACATGAAAACAGATGTTGCTGCTGCAACCGCCGTGTTGCCGCCTCATACCCAGTTAATCCAGATGGCGACCGGTTACTGGGTGTCGCGAATGGTGTACGCGGCCGCCAGGATCGGCCTCGCGGATCATCTCGCCGCCGGTCCGAAGAGCGCCGCCGAGTTGGCCGGGCCGACCGGTACCCATGAATCCGCCCTGCATCGGCTGATGCGTGCGCTGGCAAGCCTCGGGATCCTGTCCGAGGACGCGAACCATCGCTTTGTCCTCTCACCTCTTGGGGACGCGCTCAAGAGCGACGCGCCCGGATCGGCCAGAGCCACCACACTTGCCCTGGCGGGCGACTGGTGGTGGCGAGGATGGGAGCAATTCCTCTATTGCCTCGAAACGGGCAAGACCGCGATGGAAAAAGAGTTTGGCACGACGGTCTTTGGCTATCTGGCGCAGCATCCGGAGGAAGCGTCGTACTTCAACGAGGCGATGATTGGCTTCCATGGCGACGAGCCCGTCGCGGTCGCTTCGGCGTATGACTTTTCTGCCTGCGAGACGATCGTCGACGTCGGCGGCGGGACCGGCAATCTGCTGGCCGCGATTCTCGAGCGTCATCCGCGGACGCGCGGCATTCTCGCCGACCTCACGCACGTCGTTCGCGAAGCACCGGCGCTCGTCGCGTCGCGCGGCGTCGCGGATCGCCTCGCCATCGAAGCCATCAATTTTTTCGAGCGCGTTCCAGCGGGAGGCGACGTCTACCTGCTGTCGCATGTCATCCACGATTGGAATGAGGACGATTGCCTCACGATCCTCAGCAATTGCCGGAAGGCGATGAAACCTGGCAGCCGGCTGCTGATCGTCGAGATGGTCCTGCCGCCCGGCGACATCTCGCATCCGGGCAAGTTGCTCGACCTTGCGATGCTCGTCATGCCTGGCGGTCAGGAACGCACTGAGGACGAGTACCGTGCGCTGCTGGAC
>QHWQ01000242.1 GCA_003222635.1 Acidobacteriota bacterium
GTCGATCCCCGCGGGGTGGTCGTTCGGCGTTCCGCCCACGGGACGATCCGCGATCGCGCGCTCGTCGAAGACGACGACATCGGCGAACCACCGCTCGCGGATGATCCCGCGCTCCTGCAGGCGAAGCACGCTGGCGGGTAGTGACGTGCTGCGACGGACACCCTCGCGGAGTTCCATGACGTGCGCGTCGCGGACGAGCGGGCCGAGCAGGCCCGGGAACGCCGCGGTCGTATCGGCGGCAACCATCACGCCACCGTAGCGCAGCGCGTCGCGGATGGAGATCGCTTCCTCAGGACGTCCCGCCGGGATCGCGGCCGCATAAATCTCCGTCCCACGCTGGTTCAGGCGCACCATGCGCTCGACGAGATCGGCGGTTGTGGTGCTGGCTGAAGCGCTCACCACATCGCTGACCAACAGCCGTCGCGAGGCCGTCGCCGTCGCTGCAAGCGCATCATCGCTGCTCACGATCGGGTTCTCGGCCGGCACGACCAGCACGCCGTCGTGGCGGGCGACCACTGCGCCGACGGCATTCAAATCCGCCGGCGTCACGCCGCGATCGTCGATGACGCCGAAGGCGCCGTCACGCAGACCCTCGTCAATCGTCGTCGTGCCCGTCGCGCTCGACAGTGGAATGAGTGTCCCGACGTTGATCGCCGCGCCGCGCGCCTCGAGCTTGTCGAAGTAGCCGTTCAGGCCGCTCCAATCGAGCGTCAGGCCGTGCCTGCGAAGCGCAGGCTCGTCAGCCGTCGTCTGCGTCCAGAACGCCGGACTCTGAGCGCCCAGGATGTCGGACGTGATTCCCTGACGGAGTTGGCTTTCGGCGAGACCGTCAGCGAGCAGCGCGACGCCGGAGCGACTGAGCAGATTGATGAAGCCAGGCGCGACGATCTTGCCGCTCGCATCGATCGCGGCGGACGTCGTGCGGCTGCCAAGGTTGCCGATCGCCGTGATGCGGTCGCCCTTGATCCCGACGTCGGCGCGGCGGGCTTCGGCGCCGGTGCCATCGATCAACATCCCGCCAGACACGACGAGGTCGAAGTCGGGTTGATTGGAACATGCCGCACACGTCACGGCGATGAGTGCAGCGGCGAGACAGTGATTTAACATGCCCCTCTGTGACGCGCTGGGATCTGACCCGAGACTATCGGCATCCACCACGCGGGCGCGATGCCTACATGGTGAAAGCGATCGGCCCATGGCTTGAATCGCGCACCAGCCGGGCAATATGCCGCCGACCGCATAGTCATGTTCTCGATGTCGGGTGCGGCGAACAGCCGCTGCGCCACCTTGTCGAAACCGCAGGCGGAGAGTACACCGGCTTTGATATTGAGCAGAACGCCTCAGGCTCCGTCAAGATCATCGGCTTCATCGATCGCGACCTGCCGGCGCCGTGGCCGGACTCATCCGCGACATATGACGTCATTCTGTGCTCGGAGGTATTGGAACATGTTCCTGACTGGCACACGGCGTTCAGGAACCTTCGCACGCTCGTCGCCGACGACGGCCGGGTGGTGATTACCGTCCCCTTCATCTTCCCGATCCACATGGAACCGCTCGATTTTTTCCGCGGCACCTCATACACAATCGAAGTGCTCGCGAAACAGCATGGCTTCGTTGTCGAGGAGCTGGTGAAGCTCGGAGACGCGCGGGATGTTCTGTCTACCGTTCTGGAAGACGTCTCAATCCTGCCGAAGAGTACGACCATTCCCGCACGATTCGCATCGCGTGCTCTCAGGCTCTGCCGTACGGTCGTGGTGAAGAGTCTTCAAAATGCCTTCCTCTGGCGCCTGGTCCACGTGAATTCGAACACCTACCTTTCGAACGGCGTCGTTCTGCAACCACGCCGTGGGGTAAGGTGATCGTTTCAGCATCGTGGCCGTTCGATCCGTTGGCGCGCGCGCAGCGCCGAACGGCTCGTGCCGCGCGAGCGCGCGAGCGCGCGGTTCAGATTCTTGCGTGATGACCACCCGACCTCGTTGGCAATCCACTCCACCTTGTCGGATGTCCTCGTGAGCATCGCTATGGCCGCGTCGAGGCGGCACTCCCGCACGTAATCCTGAATCGTCCGGCCGGTCAGCTCCTCGAAATCGCGCTGCAGACATCGCACGGAGACGCCACGCGTGCGCGCCAGCCGGGTGATTGACAGCGGCTGCGCGAAGTCCGCATCCAGATCGCGACGCAATTCAACCGCGCGATACCGCGGATGCACCCGTTCCATCGTCTCGAGATAGGTGTTCGCCCACGTACGGAATGCGGCCTTCACGTCCGCGGCAGGGCGGCGCCACATCGTCAGCGCGAGCGCGGCAGGATCGTCCGCGCATTCGGCATCAGGAAACTCCGCGTGGTAGGACCAGTGATCCGCGTGCCCCCACCGCAGCGAGAGCTCGACGAGCAGCGCGCGCAGCACGGTGCGTTCGGCGTGGGATTTCGGATCGGGAAGCTGCGTTTCGAAGTCGGCGAGCAGGCTGCGAACCGATCGTGTCCGGCGGGGCGTGATGTCTCCGTTGAACATCTGACAGACGTTCATCACGCGATCCAGCCACTCGTCGCGCACGCCGATCGCCATCGCGTTCCCCTGACAGCCTCCCGCGTGCGCGCGCATCGACTTGCGGAACTCGTTTGCCGTGCACGCGCGCAGCGCTCGACGACGATGGTCCTCGATCGTGCGAGCTCACGCAAGCGTTGTGACCGTCCTATTCGCGCTGTTGGTGGACACTGGCGCTGCGGCTCAAAGCGTCGGACCCGTCGCGTCGTACGCCTTCAGCGAGGCGATGGGCACGACGACCGCTGACGTCAGCGGAAACGGCAACGCGGGAACATTAATTGCGCCATCGCCCTGGACAACGAGTGGCAGATACGGCAACGGTCTGCTGCTTGCCGGCGGGTTGCAAGGCGTGCGCGTGGCATCGGCAGCGTCCTTGAACGTGTCGTCGGCGCTGACCATCGAGAGCTGGATCTATCCAACCTCCATCGCTGCGTATCCCAAGCTGGTATATCGCGACGGTGCGCCAGGATCGCCGTACAACCTGGCGTTGGCATTCGGCAATGGGACGGTGGTGTTCGGCATCACGACGACGGCCGGAAGCTTCAACGTGTTCGGCTATACGGCAGTCGCGGCGAATACATGGTCGCACGTGGCGGCGACCTACGACGGAGCCACGATGCGCGTCTATGTCAACGGCGTGCTCTTCGGCTCGGCGGCGGCGTCAGGAACGATTGTCGAAGTGACACGGGATCTGTGGCTGGGACGCGCGCCCTGGGGCGAAGGCTTTACAGGCCGGCTGGACGAAGTGAGGGTGTATGACCGCGCATTGTCGCCGGCCGAAATCGCGCGCGACCGAGACACACAAGTCAATGGACTAGATCCTCCTGATGTCGGCGATCTCCTTCCGGCCTCGTCGGCGACGGGCATCGCGCCAACGAGCCCGGTGCGCGCGACGTTCTCGAAACCGATGGATGCAGGCTCGATCGCACCGGCGAGCTTCTATCTCTCGGGGCCGTCAGCGGTTGTCGCAGCCACCGTTGCCTACGATCCGGCTACGCGGGTTGCCACGCTCACGCCGTCCGCGCCGCTCGCGAAAATCACCACCTACACAGCGCACATCACGACCGATGTCGGCGATCTGGACGAAGGAAACCTGCGCGCGCGTGTCGAGTGGACATTTACAACGAGTCCGGATCCGGCGCTGGCACATGCGGCGTACGCGTTCAACGAGGGGAGCGGTAGTACGGCCGCTGATTCATCGGCGAACGGCAACACGGCGACGCTCACCGGTGCAAGCGGGTGGACGACGGAGGGGAAGTTCGGCAACGCGCTTGCGCTCGGCGGTGGAACCGACGGCGCACGCATCGCCGCGGCGCCCTCGTTGCAGATGTCGCAGGGGCTCACGCTCGAGGCGTGGGTATATCCGACGTCGATCGCGAACTATCCGAAGCTGATCTGGCGCGACGGCGTGAACAACGTCTCTCCGTACAACCTGCAGCTGGCGTGGGGCAATGGGTCCGTCGGCCTCTCCGTCTCCACGATCAATGGCACTTACGCCGTCTGGGCGTTCAGGGCCATCGTCGTCAACATGTGGACGCACGTCGCGGCGACCTACGACGGCTCGGTGATGCGCATCTTCATCAACGGCCAGTTGGTGAACGCCGTTACCGCATCTGGGTCGATCCTTCCGAGCATTCGCGATCTCTGGGTTGGACGTGCGCCATGGGGCGAAGGCTTTACGGGGACCCTGGACGATGTGCGGATCTACGATCGCGCGCGCTCGCCATCGGAGATTGCGAACGACATGATGACGCCGGCGACTGAAATCACGCCACCGGCGATCCGATGGACAGCTCCGTTGAGCGGTCAGTCCGCGGTGGATCCGACCGCAAACATTGTTGCGACGTTTGACGAGGGATTGGCGGCGGCAAGCGTGAATGGTTCCACGTTCGAGCTGCACGACAGCGCCGGCACGCTCGTCACTGCGGCCGTCACCTATGACGGCCTGACGCAAAGCGCGGTCCTCGATCCAGCGGCCAGATTGAGCGACGTGACGACATATACCGCGACCCTCGGCACGGGCGTTACCAATGCGGCTGGGATCCCGCTTCAAGACGAGTACTCATGGGCGTTTACGACGGCCGACACGACGCCACCGTCCGTGATTGGCGTCGCCCCTGCCGCCGCGACGCGGAATGTCTCGCTCGGCAGCGACGTGCGGATCACGTTCAGTGAGCCGCTGGATCCTGCATCGGTCAGCGCGGACACGATTCAGCTGCGCGACACGCGCGGTGTACCCGTTGCGGGGACGGCTACCTACGACGCGCAGTTGAAGGTGGCCACCTTCGTTCCTGCCGCCGCGCTGCTGCCGACACGTCCGTATACGGCGACCGTCGTTGGTGGTGTCGCCGGCGCGCGCTGGACGATTCAGGGCAGGTGTGGACGTGGGGAAGCGGCGCGCAGCAGCGCGGACAGTCGCTGGACGGCCGTATTCCCGGCCCTGTACCCGGCGCGTCGAGTGTCATCTCCGTCGCGGCGGGGAGCTCTCATACGCTGGCGCTCAAAGCCGACGGCACGCTGCTCGCCTGGGGCGCGAACACGGAAGGACAGCTCGGTCTCAACAATCAGATCGCACAGGCGGCTCCCGTTGCTGTGAGTGGGCTCATCAACGTCATTGCTGTTGCCGCGGGCGCGGCAAGCTCGATGGCATTGAAAGCGGATGGCACCGTCTGGACGTGGGGATCGGCGCATCAGATCGGCGATGGTCAAAACACGCGGCGCTTGATTCCTGTGCAGGTGCCTGGTCTCTCCGATGTGATCGCCATTGCTGCGGGCGACGTTGCCGACTACGTCCTGAAAGGCGACGGCACCGTCTGGTCGTGGGGCGACAACACCAATGGCCAGATTGGCGATGGCACGGGCGGCAGCGGGCTCTTCCGATTGAGTCCGGTGCCGATCACCGCGCTCGCTGGCGTTGTCGGCATCGCTGGCGGCGCTCAGCACGCGCTCGCCGTCATCGGCTCGAATCTCTCGCTGCGGTCATGGGGATTGAATACGTCCGGCCAGATCGGCGACGGGACGACGGGCACGCAGCGCTACATGCCGATACTCGTGAGCGCGCTGGCCGACGTCCGCAGCGTGAACGGAGCGGGAAATCGATCGATCGCCGCGCTGCTGGATCGCACGGTCAAGGTGTGGGGGAGTGCCGTCACGGCAACAGGGGCGGGCTCGCTGGTCCCAATCGGCGCGCCTGGAAATCCTCTCGGCGTTCAAGTGAGCGGCAACACGAACCATCTCATGTCGGTGACGTCCGCCGGCACGATATCGACGTGGGGCCTCAACACAAGTAGTCAGCTTGGCGATGGGACGACCATCGATCGGCGCATTGCGGACACGATCAGCGGAGACGGCTACGCGTGGAAAGTCGGCACGCCTACCTTCAGCGCTGCGGCGGGCACCTATTCGCAGGTGCAGAACGTCACCGTGGCGACGCCGACCGCGGGCGCGGTGATCCATTACACGCTGGACGGCACCGATCCCACGGAAACCGATACGCAGGTTCCGGGCTCTGGCGTCGTTGTCGTCGATCGGACGCTCACGTTGAAGGCGGCCGCGTGGAAATCCGGCTCGCCGAAGAGCAACATCGCATCCGTCGCGTACGCGCTCCAGGCGGCGCAGCCGGCCTTTTCGCCGCTCGGCGGAATCTTCGGCACACCAATAACGGTCGGCATCTCGACCGCTAGTCCCGGTGCGGCCATTCACTACACAACGGATGGTTCAACACCCACCGCATCGTCGCCCTTGTACACGGCGCCCGTTGATGTTGGGACGACGTTGACGCTGAAGGCCATCGCGACCCGTGCGGGCTGGTCGGATTCACTACTTCGCTCGGTCACGTTCACGATGAATTTCGGGACGTTGACGGCGCCGACCTTGACCCCGGCGTCCGGCACTTACGAGAGTCAGGTCGTCGTGGCGATGTCCGCGCAGGACCTCTCGACGATTCGGTACACGACCAACGGCAGCACGCCGACGGTCGCGTCGACGATCTACGACGGCCCGGTGACGTTGAATGCGACGACGACGGTCAAGGCGAAGGCGTTCCGGACGGACTACACGACGAGCGCGGAAACGTCAGCGACGTACACGATTGTGGCCGCGGCGCCTGTGATCAGCGTCGCGAGCGGAACCTACGCGCCAGGCACGACCTTCACGATCACGGACAGCGATCCGGCCGTCACGATCCGAGTCACATTCAACGGTGTTGATCCAACGACGTCCGATGGAGCCGTGCCGTCGGGAACGCGGCTGCTCGTTGGCGGGTTTGCTGTCAAAGCGAGGGCGTTCAAGACGGGAGCGAGCAACAGCACGGTCGCGTCCGCAACCTTCGTGTTGACACAACCGTTCGGCGCAGGATCAGTCAGCGCGGGCGCCACGCACACGCTCCTGGCGACGCCCGCCGGGGTCGTGTACGCCTGGGGCCTCGGAACGGCCGGCCAACTGGGAAACGGCGGGAACAGCAACAAGGCCATGCCAACCGTTGTACCCACGTTGACCGGCGTCGTCTCGATCTCCGGCGGCAGCGCGCACACGCTGGCCGCGACATGGGACGGCCGCGTGTTCGCGTGGGGTTCCAATGCGTTCGGTCGCCTGGGTGATGGGACGACCACCTCGAGTTCTGTTCCTATCGAGATCGCTGGACTTCAGAACGTGGTCAGCGTCGCGGCGGGTGGTTCGCACAGCCTGGCTCTGACGGCCGACGGTCATGTCTACGCGTGGGGAACGGGAAACAGCGGTCAGCTGGGACTCGGTTCTTTCTCGAACAGCCTGACGCCGGCGCTGATTCCGACGCTCTCCGACATCATTGCAATCGCCGCGGGGGCTTCGCACAGCCTTGCGGTCAACAGCGCCGGACAGCTGTACGCGTGGGGGTTCAACGGTTCGTCGCAGCTCGGTGACGGCGGTCAGAGCGCGCAGGCGAGCCCGAAGCTAATCACATCGATCGCCGGTGTAAGCGCAGTGTCCGCCGGTGTGTCTCACAGTGTTGCGCGCCTCTACAACGGCGCGGTCTATTCGTGGGGCGACAACACCAACGGGCAACTCGGGCTTGGCGACACGACCGTTCGCAGGGTTCCCACGCAGATTCCCGGACTGGTTGCGGTCGACGTCGTCGCCGGCGGCAGCCATGGGATGGCGATCAGAGCTGATGGCGCGCTTGTCGCGTGGGGCGCCAACGCCAATGGGCAGCTTGGCGACACGACCACGGCGATGCGAACCACACCAGTGCTCGTGTCTGGACTCTCACAAGTCGCGCTGATCGCTGCGGGGATGAGTCACAGCCTGGCGGTCGCGGCGGGTGGCCACATCTGGGCGTGGGGTGCCGACAGTTCCGGTCAGGTTGGCGACGGTACGACGACCGCGAGCCGGACCGCTCCGCTCGATGTGTTGACCGCCTCCGGTGCGTGGGGCGCGACACCTTCGCCGATGTTGAGCGTCACGCCGGGCACGTATGGCGCGAGTCAGACCGTGGTGGTGACGGGCGCCGCCGGCGCTGCAGCCGACATGCACTACACGACGTCGGGCGCCGCGCCCACACAGAACGATCCGCTGATTGTCAGCGGCGGATCCTTCGTGATTGACCGCAGTACCATGCTCAGGCTGCGCGCGTGGGCCCCAGTCCGTCTCCCGAGCGCCATCGTCACCGCATCATATGTCCTGCAGCCACAGGTTCCGTCGATTGTGCCGGGCACAGCGACATACACGAGCGCGCAGAGCGTCACCATCAGCACGCCTACGCCTGACGCGACGCTGCGGTACACCGTTGACGGTACCGACCCTGACGTTTCTTCCGCTCTCTACACGGGCCCTGTCGTCATCGGCACGTTCACGCTGCTCAAAGCGAAGGCGTTTCGCGACGGATGGACGCCGAGCAGCACGGCGACGGAGACATTCATGTTCAACTACGGAACGGTGGCGGCGCCGGCCATCGCGCCGACGGGTGGTATCTACAAGCCTGGCGAGACGGCGATTGTCACTGCGGTCAGCGGCCAGCAGATCAGATACACGCTGAATGGAAGCGATCCCGATGACACATCGCCGCCCTACGTGTCGCCAATCGTCCTGCCAGATGGATTCGTCACGCTGAAGGCGCGCGCGTTTGCGATCGACTGGACGCCCAGCCCCGTCGTGTCACAAAGCTATGTGATTACCGACGACACGACTCCGCCCACCATCACTGCCTCGCTCTCGCCGCCGCCAAATGCGCGCGGATGGAACAACAGCGATGTGACGGTGACGTTTACCTGCGACGATCTGTCTGGTGTGAAGTGGTGCACGCCTCCGACAAGGGTAACCGGCGAGGGAAACGGCATTCCCGTTGTTGGCTCGGCGACGGACGTGTGGGGCAATCAGCAATCCAGCACGTTTACCGTCAACATCGATCGCACCGCGCCGCTGGTTCACATCTACGACCCGAAGGACGGACGTCACGTTCCGCCTGGAACAGCGTCGCTCACGGTCCGCGGTGGCGCGCACGATCTGTCCGGCATCGACTCGGTCACCTGCAACGGCATCGCCGCGGTGGTGGCCGGCAACGCGTTCGCCTGCGGCGTCAGCGTGGTCGAAGGCACGAATGTGATTACCGTGGAGGCGGATGACTTCGCCGGGCACTCTGCGTCGAGTCACGTCTCGGTCACGGTCGGGCAAGTCATCGTGAGCGCCCTCGATGTCAGCCCCGCCAGCCTCACGATGGTCGTTGGCGACACGCGGGAAATCGTTGTGAAGGATCAGGAGGGTGGGGAAAGCGAAGGTCACCGTGTGGGGAGCGGAAGCGGACATTCCGAGTGGCACCACGCTCTGGAGTCTGAGCGACACGTCTGATTTCGGTGCGCCGAAGCGCGGCTATGTCCTGCGGGCCTCGTCGAACACCGCGGATGATGACCCCGCGCGCAGTCCGGCGCTTTTCTTCGTGGACGAGGGCACCGAGTACTTCGACCACGGCACCGCGCTCAGCCGCGGCGTTCCGAATCGGCCGACGCGGATCCGGACCACGACTGTGGATGGACGTCAGGTGTCGGAGGTCTCATTCGGTGGGCGCATCCCACGGCAGATTGCGGCTGACAACAATGGCGGCCTGGTCTTGGTGTTTCCAGCGGGTAATGGGCAGCCAAGCAGCATCGAACGCATCGATGGCCGCAGCGGCGACATCACATGGGAGTACGTCGCGTCTTCTGGATTCCTGAGCGACGTCGCGATTCATCCCGATGGAACCGTGTACGCGACCGAGGATCACATTACGGGTCATGCGTTGCTTGTGGCGATCGATCGATTGGGATCCGCGCAGACACGTTCACTGCCACATGGGTTCTACACGCAAATTGATTATGGCGAGTGCGCGTGGTACGCCGGTGGCGATACGCCTGGGTATGCCACCGGTCCGATGATTCGCGAAGATGGCACCGTCGTGCTCGTCACGGTGACGCGCAACAGTTGGCGGACCGTGACCACGTATGTGGATTCATCGCAGCCGCTGGGATGTCGCGAATACACCGGTCCACAGGATTACACATTCACCGACACGGCTCACCTCGTCGAGCTTGCGTCGAGGGACGGCGTTCTCATCAAGCACGACCTCTCGGACCCGTCGCGTCTGATGCCGGTACGGTTCACTGAGGAGTCCTACTACCTGCTCCCGGACGGTCACGGCGGCCTGCTGATGGCGACGCGCCGCAGCCCGGGTCTAACGCGCATCGACAGCGAATACCACCTATCGGGCCAGGTGACCGTGGCGGATCTGATGCCGAACGACACGACCGTCAAGTACGAAACCGAGTACGTGCTGGGCGAAGACGGTGTTTATGCGCTGGTGAACAGCCGCGGGACGGTTCAGATCTTCCCGCAGTACAAGTACCAATTCATCTCGAGCGTCGTACGGATCGATCCCGAAACGCTCTCGCCGACCGGCACACCTACCCGCTTAGGCGAGCCCACACTCGAACCAGCGCACCTTCGACTGAGGTTCGCGCTCGCCGGCGGCGGTGTTTATGCGAACGGTCCGGTCTCCGCTTACGGCGTCAACATGACAAGCAGTACCGACTTCGCGGCGGGTGGCAATGCCACGCACGTGGCCAGCGGCCTGTGGGTTGGATGGAGCGAAGCGCCTTCTGCAGTTACGGGAGGAGAGCCCGCCGTTGCGCAAACTCGGTGGGCGTATGCGGGTGGATTGGAGTCTGCAAATGCGCCAAGCCCGCGTCTGCTCACCACTACGAGACTGCGTGAGTTGGCCGCCGAACGCGGTATCGGCGTAGGAATGACCGGTATTCGACTGAACCAGCAAATAGGACTCTCATTTCAAGGAACTGCAATTTGGAGTCTGTACCAAAGAGAGGACTCGAACAGTTTTTTCTTGGAGTCCCCCGCGCGGCGCGATTTCACCGCGGGCGCCGTCAACAATGTGGTTCCCGATTTTTTGGGGAATTACGTTCGGGGAACCCGTCCCGGCAGTCTGATATTTCCGAACAGCGTATTGTCGGAAGTGAAGGCTGTCGCTGGCATGATAAGCCTCTCGTATAGTCGCCATCAGATTCGAGGTTTGATAGACGCAGCAAACTTATCGCCGCTGGG
>QHWQ01000334.1 GCA_003222635.1 Acidobacteriota bacterium
GAGATCTTATGGGCGACAATCCTGTCGCGTCAACTTGCGCGCTGAACTATACTTCCGGCCACTTTTTCCTGGGCGGAGGGTTGATGCGACCACGTTCCCTCGACGAATTCCTGACCAAGAACCGGGTCCCCTATACGACCTTCCGCCATGCACCGGCGTTCACGGCGATGCACGCCGCCGCCATCGCCCATGTGCCGGGCCGCTCGTGGGCCAAGACGGTCGTCTGCTACGCCGACGGCGACGTGGTCCTGGCCGTCGTCCCCGCGCACTACAAGGTGGATTGCGACAGGCTGCGCGAACTCATCGGCGCGGGCGCGCTGCGGCTGGCGAGCGAGCGCGAGATCGCCGAGCTCTATCCGGACTGCGAGCAGGGCGCGCTCCCGCCGTTTGGCGGCGCGTACTCACGGCGCGTCTACGTCGAGGAGTGTTTCGTCGGCGATCCGGAGATGGTGTTCAGCGCGGGCACACACACCGACTGCATCCGGATGCACTACGGTGACTTCGCCGACCTGGCGAGCCCGGTTGTCGGCAAGTTCAGCGCGCCGCGCCGCGAAATCCCGGAGTCGTAGAGCTACGCTAATTTCGCGTCGAGCGTAATCTTCGTATTCAGCAGACGGGAGATTGGGCAGCCGGCCTTCGCGCCCTCGGCCGCCTGCTGGAACTTCGCCTGGTCCGCGTTGGGGATCTTGACCGTCGTGTCGAGGTGACTCGACGTCACCGTGAACGCGTCGCCGACTTTCTCCAGCGTTACGGTCGCGGTCGTGCTGATCGATTCTGCGGTCATGCCCGCATTGCCGAGGAAGAGCGACAGCGCCATCGAAAAGCAGGCGGCGTGCGCCGCGGCGATCAGCTCTTCCGGATTTGTACCTTTTTCGTTCTCGAACCGCATGGAAAAGTTGTACGGGGCGTTTGATAGAACACCGCTCTCGGCGGAAACGGTGCCGCGTCCATCTTTGAGACCGCCCTTCCACACTGCGCTCGCGCTTCTTTTCATAGGCCCAAGACGTTATCACGACAACGTTTTCTCTTAGAATGGTTCGCGCGTGCAGCCCGCTCCCCTGCTGGCAGTCATCGCGTTCGCGATGCTTGTCATCGCCTTCGTCGTGCTGATTGCCACCGCCAGAGCGCGACGGCAGCAGCTGACTTCTCACGCCGAATCGATCGTTCCACCGCAGACGACTCCGCCTGTGCCGAGCGATCGTCAGCGAGTCGAGGGACTCGAGCAGGATGGTGACAGCGCCTGGCAGCAGCGCGTGCTCGCTCTCGCGGTCGAGCTGCGCGGATCGCTGACGAGCGCCGAGCTCCATGAGACCATCGCGCGCAAGCTGCCGCCGCTCATCGGCGTCGATCAACTCTGGATCGAAACGTCGGTCGGCGGGCGGCGCAAAGTGATCTCCTCGCCGATCTCGAGCGAAGGGCCCACGATCCATCCGCTGCTCGAAACGGCCGGCGAGTGGGCGACGTTTCCCCTGCGCTCCGCCGATGCCATCGTCGGCGTCATCGGCGTGCCGATCACGCATCGGCCGCTCGCGCCGGCGGCGCGGCGCGCGCTCGCCTCCCTCGCCCCGCTGCTCGGCGACAGCCTGCAGACCGCGCACACCATCGCGCAGCTGCGCGACCTGAGCACGATCGATTCGGTGACCGGCTGCTCCACGCGGCCGGACGGCCTCGATCGCCTCCGCGCGGAGCTGAAGCGCGCGCACCGCGCCACCCAGCAGGTCGCGGTGCTGATGCTCGACCTCGATTACTTCAAGAGCATCAACGATCGCTACGGGCACGCGTGCGGCGATTCCGTGCTGGCGGCCATCGGCCACACGATCATGCAGACGCTGCGCGTCAGCGACCTGCGGTGCCGGTGGGGCGGAGAGGAATTTCTCGTGGCGCTGCCGGAAAGCGGTCTCGACCAGGCGAAGCGTGTCGCGGTGACGCTCGCGCGCCGCATCGCCTCGACCGTCACCGAGTACGATTCCGCGCGCATTCAGTTGACGACCAGCGTCGGAATCACGATTGCGCTGCCGGGCGAGGAAGATCTGGAGGCGGTGCTCGCGCGCGCGGACGCGGCGCTCTACCGGGCGAAGGCGGACGGCCGCAACTGCATTCGCGTGGTGCTCGCGCATCCGGAGGAGGGGACGATCGCGCACACGCCGCCGGCGCCGCTGCCCTTCAGGGATCGCCGCAATCCGGAGCAACCCGATCGGCGGCAGTACCGCGGCCCCGGGCGCCGCTCGACGGATTTCTCCCGGGGGCGGCCGGCTACGACAGAGACAGATGTTTCAGATGCTGACGAGGCGCGGGCCCGCGCCACCCCTGTCTGAGCAGCCGTCCTTCGACGTCCACCCAGCGTTTGTTCAGTTCTTCGGCGCCAAGCAAACCACGCCTGTAGTATCGGCAGGGCGATCGAAAGGTGTAGAGCGTGGCCCTACACGTTGTCATCCCTCAACTGCCCTAAACCGTGAACGGCAGATCGACAGAGAGTCGCGCACCCGCGGCTGTTTTCACGATCGAGATGCTCGCCTCGGGAGCCCCCGCCGCCAGCCGCATCGCGGTAATCGCCACGTCCATGACCGACGCCGGGGCCGATGCCGCGGGCTCAATCGTTTCGGTCTGCACGGCCGTCGACACGGGCGCCGGAACCGGCGAACGCAGCAGCTCGCGGAGCATCTGCGCACGCTCGTCGGAGACGTGATGCACGAGGCACGGAACGTCGCGCAGCCCCGCGGCGCGCGCGGCGGCGAGACGCTTCTCCCCCGTGATGGTCCTGTAGGTTCCGTTGTTCCGCTGCACGACGAGCGGCTCGAGCACACCGTGCCGCTTGATGGAGTCGACCAGCGCGGGCAGCGCATCGGCGGGCGCGTCGCTGACGTCGATCACGTGGACGGCGATGAACTGCACGGTCACCGCGGGCGTCGCGCCATCGAGCTGCTCGACATAGTGCGCGTCGGCGCGCATCCGGAAGGCGGGCGGCAGTCCCTCGCGAAAGGCGCCCGGCGAGTCGGCTGGAGTGTCGGTGGCGGTGAAGGAGGCGAACGAGTCGGAGGGACCCGGAGGGAGGAAATGGTTCCGATCGGACACTAGAACCCCCACCAGAAAATGTTTTTGAATTGGATTCTGAACGAGTCGACCGAGTGTAACTGAATTTAATTGCCGGCAGTTAGTGGTTAGTAAAAAAATCTTTACCGCGTCGACGGCACGCGCGCGATGTCGCTCAGGCCCCACGCCGTGAGCGTCGTGCCCGAAGGAACGAGGATCTGTTGCCGTCCATCGAGCATGTAGGTGATCGGCGAGGTGCCGTGCAGCGCGGATCCCATCTGGAAATGCCACAGGAGCTTCCCCGTATGTGAATCGATGGCGAGGAAATTCCCTTCCGCGTCTCCCGTGAACGCCAACCCAGAGGCGGTGGTCAGCACGCCCGACGTCGACGGGCTGATATAAGGAAATTCCCACTTGCGTTCTCCCGTCGTGGGATCGATCGCGCGCAGCGCTCCCCACGCACGATTGTCCGGGCTGTTCGTACGCTGGCCGGCGCCGCCGGTGTACCGCTCGCCGGGCACGTACTCCTGCTTCCACGCATAGAAGGTCGCACACACTTCGCGAGCGTTGACGAAGAAGAGGTGCTGGGCCGGATCGTAGGAGGCCGGCCAGAAGTTCGTTGCGCCCGTAGGGTCGGGACATGTCAACGAGCCTTTCTCATCCGGCACATACCCCGGGAGGATCACTGGTCGTCCGTCGGTTCCTATTTCCTTCGCCCAGGTCGTGACGACATACGGTTTTCCGACGATCAGCTTTCCGTTGGTCCGGTCGAGCGTGTAGAAGAATCCGTTGCGATTGGCGAACATGACGACCTTACGGGGTTGGCCCGCAATTGTCAGGTCGGCAAGGATCGGTACCTCCGTCGCGTCCCAATCGTGCAAGTCGTGCGGTGTGAACTGGTAATGCCACCGCGGCCTTCCCGTGTCGGCATCGAGTGCGACGAGGGAGTCGCTGTACAGGTTGTCTCCTGTGCGGCTTTCGCTGTGGTAGTCGGGGCCCGGGTTGCCGATTCCGTAGTAGAGCAGGTTGAGCTCCGGATCGTACGCGCCGGTCACCCACACGCCGGCGCCGCCGCGCTGCCAGGAGTCGCCCGTCCACGTGTCGTTGCCGGGCTCACCCGGACCGGGAATCGTATAGAACCGCCACGCGCGGTCGCCCGTCTTCGCGTCGTAGGCGTCGATGAAGCCGCGAATCCCGTACTCGCCGCCCGCGACGCCGACGATCACCTTGTCCTTGACGACGAGCGGTGCGATGGTCGAGGCGTACCCCTTCGAGTAGTCCTCGAGCGTCGTGTCCCACACGACCGCGCCGGTCTTCATGTTCAACGACAGCAGATGCGCGTCGAGCGTGGTCATGAACAGGCGATCGCCGAGGACACCGAACCCCCGATTCACGAGGCCGCAGCAGGCGGTGAGGCTGCCGGTCGGCGGCAGCTCGCGCTTGTACTGCCAGATCTGGCGGCCGGTCCGCGCGTCAATCGCCCACGCGACGTTGAGCGGCCCGGTCACGTACAGCACGTTGTCGCGCAGCAGCGGCGTCGTCTCGAAGCGGCCCGCGGTGTCGGTTTGGAACACCCATTGCGGCACGAGACGGTTCACGTTCTCCGGCGTGATCTGCGTCAGCGGACTGTGCCGCTGGTTCGTGTAGCCGCCGCCGAACATCAGCCAGCGCGATCCGTCGGAAGGCAGACCGCTGAGCAGGTCCTGTGCGGTAACGAGCGGCGGAGGGACGCTCTGCTGCGCCGCCAGCGTCGCCATGCATGCCGCCGCCCCGAACACCGCGATCGCGACGCGAGCAGACGTTGGTCGAAACATGACCGCTCCTCAGCGGGCGCCGGATGGCGCCGCGGTTGTGCCCTGCAGGCTTTCGAGGTAGGAGAGCAGATCGTCGAGCTCCGCGTCCGACAGTGTGTCGGGGCCGAACACGGGCATCGCGGACTTCTTTTCGTCGCTCACCGAACGCATGTCTTCGCGCAGATAGCCCTGGATGCGCTCGCGCGTGTCCATCACCTGCACCGAGAACAGATCTTCGTTCTTCTTGACGCCGCGAATCTCCTGGCCGTTCGGCGTCGTCAGGGTCACGGGCTCATAGCCGGTCTTGAAGCTTCCCATCGTGCCGCGAATCTGACGCGCCATCGCCGCGCGCGCCCGTGCGGCGCCGATGCGCGAGAGATCGGGACCGAGATTGCCTCCGCGATCGCCGATACGGTGACACGCGATGCAGGTGGTGGCGAACACGTGCTCGCCGCTCGCGGCGTTGCCGGACCCCGGCGCCGTGCCGGTGGCCGGCGAGATCGTTTTCACGTAGGCGAGGATGCGCCAGATGTCCAGGTCGGATGTTCGCGGAGCCGGATGCGCGGGCATCTCGGTGTTCGGTACGCCATTGCGGATGGAGCGAAACAGCGCCGCGTCGGTACGCCCGCGCGCCCACACTTGCGTGATGTCCGGCCCGCGAATGCCGCGCGCATCCATGCCGTGGCAGTCCGCGCAGCGCACGCGATAGGCGCCCATGCCCGCGGTAATGGCGTCGGCATCGCCCTCGAGCGGGTTCTTCGTCGGCGGATCGGCGGGAATCTTGAGATAAACGTCCTGGGCGATCAGGTTTGCGGCGGCTACGACGACGACAATCAGTACGAAGTAGATCCACCTCATAGTGGGGCGGATTATAGCGCCGTTGATCGTTCTACTAACTAGTTCACGACGACGTCGCTCGAGATCTTCGGAGCGGCGGCGGGCGGCGGCGCCACTGCCGGTTTCGCGGCGGCAGCGGGCGCGTGCGCGGCCGGTTTGCCAAGACGCTGCTTCATCAGCTCCTCGGCGCCGGCGAACAGCTGCTCCCTGGTGATCTTGCCGGCATCGACTTCCGCGAGGATCGCCTTCTGCGCCTGGTACTCCTTGTTGACGATGCCCGCCTTGCTCTGGAGCATGCGCCACGCCTTGCGCCGCTCGACGCAGAAGAGCACCAGCTGGCGCGAGAGCGCCCGGAACTCCACCTTGCCGTCGGACCCCTGCACCTTGATGTAGACGCCGAAGTCGGGCACGTAGGACCGGTGATCCTTCACCAGGTAGCGCCGATAGACGACATCCTGCTGCGTGATCCGGACGAGCATGTTCTCGAGCGTGATCAGCCTGGCCGCGTCTTCGAGCTTGACCTTCTTCAGGTGGTTCCTGAAGCGCGCTTCGGTCGCGCACCAGTGCGCCACCGTGTAGCGGTACGGCTCGTTGGTCGCCTTGAACTTCGCCTCGTACCAGTCCATGTCGATCGACGGATTGCCCTTGACGTCCAGCGCCTCCGGGTAGGTCTCGCCGAGGCGGGGGTTGAAGACGAACTCGGGCGCGCCGCGCGAGTCGCGCACGCGCTGCGCCTGCGTCAGCGCCATATCGTCGGGCACGCCGTGCTCCGGCTGGCAGGTCGTGAAGCACTGCAGGAACGCCGTGCCGCGGTACTCGATGCCGTCGAGGATCGAGCGATAGAGCTTGGGCGCGTTGGCAATCGAGATTTGCGCGACGTACGGTGAGCCGTGGCCGGCCAGGAACGTTTCGGCCACGGTCTTCTTCTCGACGTTCTTGCCCTGCGTCGCGGTGCCGAACATGTTCATGTCGTTGCCGCCGAGCATCGGCGTCGAGTCGGAGTTCTGTCCGCCGGTGTTCGAGTAGACCTGCGTATCCAGCATGACGGCCTTCACGTTCGGCCGGTTCTGCAGGATGACCTTCGACATGTTCTGGTAGCCGATGTCGCCCATGCCGCCGTCGCCGCCGACCACCCAGACCTTGGGCATCTCGAGGATTTCCTGGTCGGTCATCACGGCGTCGCTGAAGTGCACGTACTCGTAGTATTCGCGCGGGTTGATGACGTCGCTCTCACGGGTCATCAGCGCGTCGAGCAGCCGCTCGGGGATCACGGACCGGCGCCCGTGGTCGACGATGAAGCTTTCGCCGAGGAGCCAGCCGACGGTGATGCCGTCCTGGAAGAGCGAGTTCATCCAGGGATACGGGTGCGGGTTGTTCGGCGGCGTCGATCCGTACACCGTGTTGCAGCCGGTGTGCGCGGCCATCGCCATCACGGACATGCCGTTGGCGGCGCGGCCGTCGATCGGCTGCAGGTTCTTGTGGATGAACGCCTCGTGCCGGAGCACCGCGGTGATGGCGCCGATGATGTTCTTGTCGGAAATCGGCCCGTGCGCCCTCTCATACTCACCGACGCGCCCCCTGGTGTCCTTGTCGTCCTCGCCGCCAAGGCCCATGAGCAGGTGTTCGACCGCCTGGCGGAACAGCTCGTATTCCTCCTGGCTGCGCGCCTTCATCTCGGCGAGCTTCTGTTCGCCGGCTTTCTCGAGCTCGTCGGACTTCCGGCGGAAGCGATCGGCCTTCGCGTGATAGAGCGGCCGCATGTAGGCCTCGGTAACCGCGGCGACCGAGCGCAGGATGCTCTTCTCGCCGCACCCGGCGCAGGCGCCGTCGCCCGAGACCAGCGCGTCGTAGTTCCTCCGCACCATCAGCATGTTGCGGAGCGTCGCGGTCTTGGAATCTCGCCGCACGCCGTGACGCACGCCGCGCATCCCTTGCAGAGGTCCGAGACGAAGATCGAGAAGATGCCGCCGGAGCCCGGGTTCTTCTTCTCGGGCGTCGCGAAGATCGCGTTCGCCTTGTGGAACGCCATCGGCACCTTGTCGATGACGCTGAAGAACTCCTCCTTCGCCTCCGGCGAGAAGCCGTTGACCGCGTGCGTGACCTCGCGAATGAACGTCTGTGCCGGCGTCTTGTCGTTTTTCGCCACCGCGTCGCGCATCCGCTCGCGTGTCTGCTGCGTGATCTCCGGCAGCAGCTTCAGCATCTTCTGCCGTTCGCTGCTGTCGCTCACGTAGTTGGAGACCGCGGTGTGGAGAATCGTGTCGAGGTCCTGCGAGCAGTTCGGGAGCGCCGTGTCCGGGCAGACCGCGATGCACTCCATGCACTGCGTGCAGTTCTCCGGGATGTAGAGCGGCGTCTCGCGGCGCGCGACGTACTTCGACGCCGTGTCACCGCTGCCCGCGGCCATGATGCCGAGCGCCGCGTAGGCGTTGGCCGGCTGGTTGTAGCCAAGCTTGGCCCGGAACATCGCGTCGAATTCCTTGACGCGCGTCAGCGGCGAGCGCGCGGGCTGATCGGGGGGAGGCGGAATCGTCCGGCAGCCGGTGCCGCACCCTTCGCTCGCGGCGATGCTCTCGGGCATCACGATCGGAAGCAGCGCCTTGCCGCGCAGCGTCGAGCGATCCGCCGCCTCCATCTCGCCGATGTTGATCTCCCGCACCAGCTCGAAGCCCTTCGTCATGACCTCCATGTTGGAGGCGACGACCGCGTCACCGAGCTTGCCGAACTTCTTGACGTACTGCTTGTGCACCGCATCGCGGAACTGCTCCGGCGTGATGCCGAAGTCCTGCAGCATCGGGGACACCGAGAAGAACGCGCCGAGGAACGCGTTGCCCTGCATGCGCAGCTGCAGGTCGCCGCGGTCGGTCGCCTCGCGGGCGATCTTGAAGCCAGGCAAGGTGAAGACGCGAATCTTCTTGTCGATGATCTGCTTCCTCGCCCAGAGCGGCAGCCGCTCCCACGCCGCCTCACCCTCTTCGTCCGACTCCCACACCAGGCTCCCGCCCTGGGACATGCCGTCGAGCGGGTTGGTGTGGGTGAAGGCCTTGGGGTCGCAGCAGAGGACGACGTTGACGTGGCGGAGGTCGCAGTTGACGCGGATGCGCTCGGGCGCCGCGATCATGAAGTAGGAGGTCGGCGCGCCCTTCTTCTCCGAGCCGTACTTCGGGTTCGCGCTGACGTGGATGATTTCCTTGGGATTGCCGAACTCGTCGACGACCTTGTCGCGGTCGTAGAGCAGGTCGTTGAGGTCGCCGATGATGGCGCCGAGGTTCTTGCCGGTCGTGATGGCGCCCCAGCCACCCACCGAATGGAAGCGGACCGCGATCGCCTTGTCGGGCAGCAGCGACGGCGTGTCGTCCGACTTCACCTCGTACGGATGGTCGATACCGAGCACGATGAACGACGCGCCGTCGGAGGCGCGCTTGCCATCCTTCCGCGCGCTCCGGCCGATGGCGTACTCGTAGGCGCCGATCGTGTGCTCGGGCCGGAAGTCGCGCGAGCCGAGCCCGTAGACGCCGCCGAGCAGCCGCGGCATCTGATCGGGCGTCAGCTTCGGGATGCCCTCCACACCCTGCAGCGCCTTGTTGAGCGCCACGCGGATGTCGCGTCCCATCGGGTTGTCGCCCGCCATCGGCTCGTCGGTCCGCTCGAGGATGATGACGTTCTTCTTGCCCGCGAGCGCCTTGACGATCGCGGCCTCGGGGAACGGCCGGAAGACGTTGATGTGGATCGAGCCGACGCTCGCATTCTCGCGCGCGCGCAGGTAATCGACCGCGGCTTCGATGTTCTCGCTCGACGAAATTATTTCGGCGGGCGATGACGCCCTGCATGTAGTGTTCCTGGTTCTGCACCGGACCCAGCAGCACAGGGTTGGTGAGGTCGATCATCTTCGGCACGCGGCGACGGGTCGGGCCGAAGAGTTTCCGCTGGCTGTCCGTCGGGCACTCGATGATGTCCTCGGGCGCGCCGAGGTACTCGCGGATCAACTGCGCTTCGTGCTTGTAGAAGGTCCGCTCGAGATGCGTCGTCAGGAAGCCGTCCATCACGTTCATCGCGGGCGTGAGACTGAGCTCGGTGACGCGGCGGACGATCAACGACTGGTCGGCGGCCTGCTGCGCGTCCTTGCCGAACACGATGATCCATCCCGTATCGAGCGCGCCATACACATCGTCATGACCGCAGTGCACGTTGAGCGCGTGCTTGGTCAGCGCGCGTGCGCCCACCTCGAGGACCATGGTCGAACACTTGCCGGGCGCGTGGTAGTACTGCTCGACGCCGTAGACCACGCCCTGTCCGGACGTGTAGTTGACGACGCGCTTGCCACACACGGAGTGCGCGATGGCGCCGCCCTGCGCGGCGTGCTCGCCTTCGGCTTCGACGGCAATCGTGTTGCCGCCGAACACGTTCAGCTTGCCTTCCGCGAATGCCTGTTGATATAGCTCACCGCCTTCGGTCGAGGGCGTGATCGGATAAAAGACCCCGGCATCTGCGATGCGGGCTTCGGTGTGATACGAAACGAGTTGATTGCCGTTGGCGGTGACGCGGATCCCTGGGAAACGCGGTTTCTGTTTCATGTACGCCCTCTTCGCTGTCCCTAAGCCCGGCGTGGGATGACAGATATTTGGGGCGATTCTAATCCCTTATCGGTCGATCAGGAGTCATACGATTTCCGTATCGATCACATATTCGGTCGATATCTCCGACCGATTCCTTCGGATTCGGTGCGGGGTGCGAGAGTGCGAGGTCCGACGGTGCGTCCGAAGGTGCGGGGTGCGATGGTTCGGATCGTCCGTTGCACGATTCGCACGTGGCACCCTCGGACGCACTATCGCACGTCGCACGGCCTCGCACGATCGCACGTGAGTATTGAGGAGGAACCGTGATCTCTGGCGCGCACGCGATCATTTACAGCGCGAACCCCGAGGCGGATCGCGCGTTCCTGCGCGACGTGATCGGCTTGCCTCACGTCGATGTTGGACACGGCTGGCTGATTTTCGGCCTGCCGCCATCCGAGGTTGCCGTGCATCCGGCGGAGAAGAACAACGTCCACGAGCTCTACTTCATGTGCGACGACATCCAGGCCTTCGTCGCGCGCATGAAGGCGCACGTGATCGAGTGCGAGCCGGTGAAGGATGAAGGATGGGGATTGCTGACGCACCTCACGCTGCCGGGCGGCGGCAAGATCGGCGTCTACCAACCACGCCACCCGCGTCCGCCGGCAACTCGGCCGCGGTAGTGTCCGGCTTTAGCCGGACCACCGCTCGCGTGAACCGGACGCGGGCACATCGGGCGCTCGGCCTCGATCTCCGCACGCCGGGAAATCGCTCTCGCTTCGGTACCCTTACGCTCCCGCGTCGACTACTTGCTAACTCGATGCTGCGTCCATTCCGCGGCTCAAAACGTCCGAGCTGATTCGCCGCAACTCCAACGCGTTGACGGAAGTCGACGCGGAAGCCTCGCTCGCTCGATTTCCGATCTCCCGCGCCTGCGGCGTGCTTCGAATCTCGGCCTCGACCCGACATGCCCGCGTCCTTCAATCAGTCGCGACGTTGCCAATCGCTGCGGGATACGCCGTACTGCAGCACTTTGCGATCTGGCATATGCGGGAGCACGGTCTCCCCTTCCAGCCGTTCGCCGACGCGCTCCGCGACATGAATCGAACGCATGTTCTCAGGAGCGATGAAGCTGCTGATGTGCGAGCGATCGAGCTCCGTGAACGCGTTCTCGATGCACCGCTTCACGGCTTCCGTCGCGTAGCCGCGGCCCCAGCACTCCGATCGTAGCGTCCAGCCGATCTCGAAGCCGGGCCAGCCCTCCGGCTGCCATGGTCCGATGCGACCCACAAACGTCCCTGTCGCACGTTCAACGACGGCAAACAGTCCAAAGCCTCGCAGCGTCCAGTGGCCGGCGATGGTAGCGAAAGCGCGCCACGCGGAGAATCGCGAGAGCGGCTTTCCATCCTCGGTGACGAATTCCGCGACACGCGGATCCGCGTACATCGCGGCAAACGCGTCGAAATCGTCGATCGCGAACGGGCGCAGGATCAGCCGCTCGGTCTCGAGCACCACGCGGGTAGTGTAGACCGCGAAGGCGCTCGGTTAGGTGCGATGTGTCGACGGTGCGGCTCGCACCATCGCACGAGAGCGGAGACTTACTTCGTAGAAGCCGACGGCGCGGCGAAGACGCTGGCGGCGGCGTGCTGCGTGGCGTCAACCCACGGGCGGGGCCAGGCGCCCATGCCGACGACGCCGAGGATGCAGATGAAGATCACGACGCCGAGCAGCGTGGGCACCTGGACGCGCTCGGTGCGAACGGGCGCTTCGATGTACATCCGGCGCGCGACGAGCAGGTAGTAGTAGAGCGCGACGACGGTCAACACCGCGCCGAGGAAGACCAGGCCGTACATCCCGCGATCGATCGCCGCGAGGAACACGTACAGCTTCGCCCAGAAGCCAGCGACGAACGGGATGCCGCCGAGCGACAGCAGGAAGACGAGCATCGCGAGCGCGAGCAGCGGCGAACGCTGCGCGAGACCTTTGAAGGCGTCGATCTCTTCCGAGTTCTCCGACCGCGCCACCGCCTCGACGACGAAGAAGGCGCCCATGTTCCCGAACAGATACGCGACGAGGTAGAAGAGCACCATGGCGATGCCGTTGGCCGAGAGCGCGGCAAGGCCGACCAGCATGTAGCCGATGTGCGCGATGCCCGAGTAGGCGAGCAGCCGCTTGATGTTGTGCTGCGGGATGGCCATCAGGTTGCCGGTGATGATCGTCATACCCGCGACAGCGGCGACGACGGGCATCCAGACGAGCGTCGCGGCGCCGACGCCTTCGACATACAGACGGATGATCGCGATGAAGCCCGCCGCCTTCGGCGCCACGGCCAGCCACGCGACAAACGGCGTGCTCGCGGCTTCGTAGGTATCCGGCGCCCACATGTGGAACGGAAACGCCGCGATCTTGAAGCCGAGCCCCGCCAGCAGCAGCGTCATCCCGAGCAGCATCATCGGATCGTTGCTGACGAGCGCGGTCGGAATCGCCGCCAGGTCGGTGCTGCCGGTCACGCCAATGATGAACGAGATTCCGTAGACGATCACCGCCGATGACGCGGTGCCGACGAGGAAGAACTTCAGCGCGGCTTCCGGCGCGGCATCCTGACGCTTGACGAATCCGGTCAGCACGTAGAGCGGGATCGACATCAGCTCGAAGGAGACGAACAGCAGGATCAGCTCGCGCGCGGATGCGAGCACGAGCATGCCGAGCACCGACGCGATCAGGACGAAGTGGTATTCCGCCGCTCGGCGCTGGAAGCTCCCCTGCCGCAGTGTGAGCGACCCGAGCACGCTGAGCGCCGCCGACGCCACGAATAGCTTCTTCGAGAAGATCGCGAGACTGTCGTTGGCGAACGATCCGCTGAACAGCGTCGCCCCTTCCCGCGCGAAGAACGTCAGCCCGAACGTACCGGCGAAGCCGATGAACGTCAGCCAGCCGATGAGCGCTGGGGACGCCGGCCGCTGGATCAGGCCGATGAGCAGCACGAGCACCATCAGGCCGAAGAGCGCGGCCTCGGGAATCATCGGCATGCCGATGTCGAACGTCATCGCAGCAACCCCAAAGACGCGCCCGCCACCTTCGGCAGCGTCGCGATGAGGGGTGTCGTGGCCGTGTCGATCGTGCCGACCGCAATCCACGGCGCGACGCCGAAGATCACCAGCGTCGCGGTCAGAATGCCGAGCGCCGCCCATTCAGGCCCCTGCGCGTCAGGCAGATGCGCGAAGTGCGGATCCGGACTCTGCGTGCTCCAGAAGATCTGCTTCGTCACGCGCAGCACGTAGACCGCGGTGAGGAACGCACCAATCACGCCGGGGAACAGCCACCAGGGATGTGCGGAACTCCACGCGCCGAGGAACGTCATGAACTCCGCGATGAACCCGGCGGTCGCCGGCAGGCCGAGCGACGAGAGGCCCGCGATCGTAAATGCCGTCGCGATGCCCGGCATCATCGTCCCGAAGCCGCCCATCGAGAAGATCGCACGCGAATGCGCCTTCTCGTAGACGAGCCCGACGAGCGCGAAGAAGAGGCCCGTCATGATGCCGTGCGCGAACATCTGGAACACCGCTCCGTTCAGCCCCACGACATTCATCGTCGCCGCGCCCAGCATCACGACGCCCATGTGCGACACCGACGAATAGGCAATGACGTACTTCAGGTCCGTCTGCGCCATCGCGCTGAGCGCGCCATAGACGATGTTGATGCAGGCGATCGTGCCGACGAGGAACGCCCAGTACGCCATCCCGTCGGGCAGCATGCCCATGCCGAGGCGCACGACCCCGTACGCGCCGAGCTTCATCAGCACGCCCGCGTGCAGCATCGAGACCGCGGTGGGCGCGGAAGCGTGGCCATCAGGTGACCACGTGTGCAGCGGCCAGATGCCGGCGAGGATGCCGAAGCCGATATAGAACGCGAGGAACACCCACTTCTGCACGGTCGGATCGAACTGCACCTGCTGCAACGCGATTATCGAAAACGAATGAGAGCCGGCCTCGGCGTAGAGCGCGAGGATGCCGACGAGGATGAACGCCGACCCGAACAGCAGATACAGCGTCAGCTTCATCGCGGCGTATTCCTTCGTGCCGACGCCGGTGCGCCCCATCGCCTTTCCGAAAATGCCCTGCGGCTTGACGAAGCCGGACGATCCCCAGATGCCGATGAGCAGATACATCGGCAGCACAGCGATCTCGTAGAAGAGGAAGAAGACGAACAGATCGAGCGAGACGAACACGCCGTAAACGCCCGTCACCAGGAGCAGCAGCAAGGCGTAGAACTCCTGGCCGCGCTCCTTCACCGTCCACGACGCGAAGACGCCCGCGAAGATGATGATCGACGTCAGCAGCGCGAGCAGCGCGCTCATGCCGTCGATGGCGAGCAGGTAGTTGATGCCGAGCGACGGCACCAGCGCCAGCTGCTCGTGGAACTGGAACCCCGCCATGGTCTTGTCGTACGCGACGTAGACGATGAGCGACGCGACGAGCGAGACACTCGCGCCCGCAAGCGCCGTCAGCCGCACGAGCAGCGGACGATGGCGCGCACAGAACATGATGATGATGGCGCTCACAAACGGCGCCCACGTCATGATCGAGAGCAGGGGTATGCCGTTCATCAGAACACCAGCCGCATCAGGAGAATGAGGACGAGCACGCCGGCGCCGATGCCGTAAACGTAGTCCTGCGGTTTTCCGGTCTGGATGCCGCGCAGCTCGTCGCCCGCCTGCACCGTCCAGTCGCTCAGCAGGTTCAGCACGCCGTCGACGAGATAGCGATCGATCCAGCCGACGATGCGCGAGAACCCGAGGAGGACGAAGCTGTAGATACCCTCGAAGATGTCGTCGATCCAGAACTTGCGCAGCGCGGCCGAGCGAATCGGACCGAACGCATTCGCCAGGCTCTCGGGATTGACCGCGCGCATCTGGTACGTCGCCCACGCGAGCGCGATGCCGGCCAGCGCGACACCAACGGCGGTCGGTGTCAACCAGCCCGGAGCCGTTTCGCCAGCGGCTTCGGCTGCGGCGAAACCACCGAGATGGAACGTCGACATCACGCCCACGACCATCGTCCCGACGGCGAGCACCCACAGCGGGAGCAGCATCGTCGCCGGCGGCTCGTGCGCGTGCGGCGTTTCGTTGACGTGCGCACCTTCTACCACCGCTTCGTTGTGCAGCGCCGCATGTGCCACGCGCGGTGGCGTCGTGTGTCCCGCTCCCGCGTGAGCAACGGCGGCGACCCGCGCGGGCGTTCCGAAGAACGCGAGGAACACGACGCGGAACATGTAGAAGGCGGTCAGGCCCGCGACGAGCATCAGCAGCAGGAACGGACCCGTCAGATGCGCGCCCCACACGGCGCCGAGGATCTCTTCCTTCGACACGTAACCGCCGAAGATCGGAATGCCTGCGAGCGACAGCGTGCCGATGATGAAGACGAGCGCCGTCTGCGGCATGCGGCGCGCAAGACCGCCCATGTTCGGCAGATCGTTGCTGCCGACCGCGTGAATCACGGCGCCGGCGCCGAGGAAGAGCAGTGCCTTGAACAGGCCGTGTGTCAGCAGGTGCAGGAAGCCCGCGGATGCGACGCCCGCGCCGATGGCAGTCATCATGTAGCCGAGCTGCGAGACCGTCGAGTACGCGAGCACGCGCTTGATGTCGTCCTGCACGCACGCGAGCACCGCCGCGAGCAGCGCCGTGAATGCACCGATCCACGCGACGATGAGCAGCACGTTCGGCGTCAGCGCGAACAGCCAGTCCGTCCGCACCAGCAAATACACACCCGCCGTCACCATCGTCGCCGCGTGAATCAGCGCGGAGACGGGCGTTGGGCCTTCCATTGCGTCCGGCAGCCACACGTGGAAGGGGAACTGCGCGGACTTGCCCATCGCGCCGAGGTAGAGACAGAAGGTGATGATCGACAGGCCCGCCAGCGGCAGCGCGTTGCTCGCGGCCATCGAGTGCAGCTCGGTGATGTCGAATGTGCCCGCCAGGCGATACAGCATCACGATGCCAACCAACATGCCGACGTCGCCGGCCTTCGTGATCCAGAACGCTTTCACCGCCGCGCGCGCCGCGGATGGCCGCTGATACCAGAAGCCGATCAGCAGATACGAGCAGAGGCCGACCAGCTCCCAGCACATGAAGAGCTGCAGCAGGTTCGGCGCGAGCGCCAGCCCCATCATCGAGAAGGCGAAGAGTGACTGATACGCATAGTAGCGGCCGAGGGCGGGCGCGGGCTCGTCGTGCAGATAGCCGACCGAGTAGAACTGCACGAGGAACGCGACGAGCGAGACGAGGCAGAGCATGATCGTCGACTGCGCGTCGACGAGCACGCCCACGTCAGCGATGGTCTTCCCCGCCGTCGGCAGCCACGGCCATACGAGATGCACTGGATGCGCGGCGACCGACTGGATGCGCCACGCCAACACCGCGGATGCGAACGCGCCGGCCGCGCAGAGCGTCGAGAACCACGCCGCCGGCCGTCCGAGGCGGCGGAATGGAAACACGATCGCCAGCACCAGGAACGAGAAGATCGGCAGCAGCCAGGCGATGAGCGCGAGCGCCCCCGAGTTGGCCATCATCCCTTGAGCAGATCCAGATGGTCCGCCATCACGGTGCGGCGGACGCGGAACAGAAGAATGACGATGGCGAGGCCGAGCGCCGCCTCCGTCACCGTGATGCAGATCGTGAAGACGGTGAACACAAAGCCCGCGGCCATCGCCGTGTAGCGCGCGAAGGCGACGAGGTTGATGTTGACGGCGTTCATCATCAGCTCGATGCCGAGCAGGATGCCGATGGTGTTGCGGCGCGTCATCACGCCGAACAATCCAATGCAGAACACCGTCGCCGAGAGGAAGAGATATGGCTCCAGACCCATATCACTCGGCTCCTTCGCGAATTGCGGACATCAGTCTTCCGGCCTCGCGAAGTAGATCGCGCCGAGCATCCCCGCCAGCATCAGCACGGCGAGCAGCTCGAACGGGAGGACGTACCGCGTCAGGACCAACTCGCCGAGCACGCGCGTCAGGTCGACGGACATCTCCGGCCGCGCCGCGGGCAGCGGCGACTTGCGCAGCACGTTGACGATGAAGCCGAGCAGCACCAGCGAGATCAGCGCGCCGCCGCCGATGCGCATGTTCGTCTGGGTGAGGCGCTCGCCGATCAATCGCTCGGTGACGACAATCGCAAAGACGACGATGGTGATGATGCCGCCGGCATAGAGCAGCAACTGCACCGCGGCGAGGAACTCGGCGTCGAGCAGCAAGAACACCCCGGCGGTGCCGGTCAGCGCGAGCGCGAGCCAGAGGACCGCGTGAAAGAGGTTCTTCGACAGCACGACGGCGAGCGCCGAACCGACGAGGATGATCGCGAGCGCGGCGAACGTGATCTGCTCCGTCATGCCGGCGTCTCCGCGGGCCGCGGACCCGCAGCGTCCGCGCCGCTCGTGGTCGGGGCCGGCTTATGTGCGGGTGCTGCCGCCTTGGGCGGCGTCTGCATGTCGCGCAGCTTGTTGCCGGTTGCCCACGATGCCTCGTAATCGAGGCCGATCCTGTGCAGGCGATCCTTGTCGAGCAGCATCTCGCGGCGATCGGCGGTCGGCATGTCGAACGACTTCATCATCACGATGGCGTCGGTCGGGCACACCTGCACGCAGAGCTCGCAGAACTCGCACGCGTAGAGCTCCAGCGAGAACGTCTTCGCGTAGTTCCGCTTCTCGCTCTTCAGCATCTCGACCTTGATGACCGCGGGCGGGCACACGTATTCGCACAGGCGGCAGCCGATGCAGTTCTCCTCGCCCGTTTCCTTGTCGTAGGTGAGCGCGAGCAGGCCGCGATAGCGGCTCGGATACTTCCGCTCCTTGTCCGGGTAGTGGACGGTGATCGGCTTGCGGAACAGGTTCTTCAGCGTCGCGCCCATCGCGCGCAGCACGGCTCCGACGATCGTGATGATTTCGGTCCCGCCGTTCTTAGAACCCACCGGTCCTCCAAACAACGACCACCGCTGTACTGATCAAGAGCATCAACGTCGCGGGGAGCAGCGCCTTCCACGACAGCGCGAGAATCTGGTCCACGCGGATGCGGACGAAGCTCCAGCGGATCCACGTCACCAGCAGGAAGACGAACATGGCTTTGAGCAGGAACCAGAGCGGCCCCAGATATTCGGGACCGGGCCCCGACCAGGCGCCGAGGAACAGCAGCGCGCCGAGAAACGACGAGCCGATCATGTGCGCGTACTCGCCAAGCTGAATCAGCGCGAACTTCATCCCCGAGTATTCGACGCGGAAGCCGGCGACGAGCTCGGATTCGGCCTCGAGGATGTCGAAGGGGACGCGGTTCTCGGCGGCGAGCGTCGAGACGATGAACATGACGAAGGCGAGCTGGCCGATGACCGGGTAGAGGATGAACCACTTCAGCAGGCTGCCCTGCTGCGCGGCGGCAATGTCACCGAGCTTCAGCGAGCCGGTGAGCAGCACCGGAATCAGCGCCGCGAAGATGAACGGCAGATCGTAGGAGATGATCTGGTTCACCGCGCGCATCGCCGAGAGCAGCGCGTACTTGTTGTTCGATCCCCAGCCGGCCATGAAGAGGCCGACGATTTCCATCGCCGAGACCGCGAGGAAGAAGAGGATGCCGATGTTGACGTCGCCGACGCCGAGCCCCGGCGCGAACGGAATCGTCGCGAAGATCAACATGCAGGGGATCAGGAAGACGATCGGCGCCAGGTTGTAGACCGTCCGATCGGCCGCGTCCGGCACGATGTCTTCCTTCATCATCAGCTTCAGCGCGTCGGCGATCGGCTGCAGCAGGCCATGCGGCCCGACGCGGTACGGCCCGATGCGCGACTGCATGCGCGCCGCGAACTTCCGTTCGAGCAGCGTCACGTAGGTGACCATGCCGATCACCACGTTGAGCACGACGAACGGCACGAGCAGGAGCAGGAGCCAGCTAGGCATGCTTCATCGATCCACCTCCCCGAACACCGGATCGACCGAGCCCATGATCGCGACGACGTCGGCGACCTTATGTCCGGGAATGATGTGCGGCAGGATTGCGAGGTTGCTGAACGACGCGCCGCGCCACTTCATGCGATACGGCTTCGCGCTGCCGTCGGAGACGATGTAGCTGCCGACCTCGCCGCGCGGCCCCTCGACGCGCGCGTACGCCTCGCCCTTCGGAATCCTGATCTGCGCGACGGATTTCAGCGCGGGACGCGAGGAGATCGGACCCGACGGCAATGCATCGAGCGCCTGGCGAACGATGGTGCTCGCCTGGCGGAACTCCGCCATCCGTACCTTGTAGCGAGCGTAGCAGTCGCCCGCGGTTTCGACCGGCACCGTGAAATCGAAGTCCCCGTACGAGGAATACGGGACGTTCTTGCGCAGGTCGAAGTTGACGCCCGAGCCGCGCAGCAGCGGGCCGGCGATGCCGACGTCTTCTGCCAGCTCGCGCGAGACGGTGCCGACGCCCTGCGTGCGCGCGAGGAAGAAGGCGTTGTCCTCGAGCATCTGCTCGTACTCGTTGACGCGCGAGTCGATGCGATCGATCGTCGTGCGGCACTGCTCGGCCCAGCCGTCGGGGATGTCGTAGCGCGTGCCGCCGACCTGGAAGAAGCCGTAGAGCAACCGCGCGCCGACGAGCGACTCGAAGAGATCCAGGATGTCCTCGCGCTCGCGGATGCAGTAGAGGAAGATCGTCGCGCCGCCGCCCAGCGCGCCGCCCATGTCCATGCACCACGTGCCGAGCCAGAGCAGGTGGGAGGCGATGCGCTGCAGCTCGGCGACGATGACGCGCAGGTACTGCGCGCGCTTCGGCACCTCGAACTTGCCGATCTCTTCCGCCGCCAACACGTAGGCGAACTCGCTCGTCATCGCAGCGACGTAATCCGTCTTCGACGCGATGCTCGGGTACTGCGCGTAGGTCAGCGTCTCGGAGAGCTTCTCGTGGCAGCGGTGGAGATACCCGATCACCGCGTCGACGTCGACGACCGTCTCGCCCTGCAGGCCGAGGATCGCGCGGAAGACGCCATGGGCCGACGGGTGCTGCGGCCCCATGTTCATCTGCAGGCGCTCGGGGCCCGACCAGTCCATTTCCACGCGCGTCTTG
The DNA here is from genome assembly GCA_003222635.1 of Acidobacteriota bacterium. Classification (GTDB taxonomy): domain Bacteria; phylum Acidobacteriota; class Vicinamibacteria; order Vicinamibacterales; family UBA2999; genus Gp6-AA40. The sequence continues at coordinate 20,303 of QHWQ01000334.1, forward strand.
TTGTCTACATCCAGCATCGCGCGTGACCTTATCTATACGGTGGATGCGGCGTGTCCACCGCATACGATTTGAGGAGCGGATGCCCCTCCCAGCCGTCCTCGAGCAGGATGCGCCGCAGGTCCGGGTGATTGTCGAAATGAATGCCGAACATGTCGAAGCACTCGCGCTCCATCCAGTTCGCGCCGCGGTAGATCGGCGTCAGCGACGCGCAGTTGTTGACGCCGGGGCCGAGCTTCGTCCGCAGCATCAGCGAGACGCCTTCATCGAGGTTGTCCACGCGGGCGAGCACCTCGAGCCCCTGCTCTTTCCAGTCAACCGCCGTCAGGAAGTTGAAGAAGCGGCAGCCGATCGTCTCCTTCGCGTAGCGCGCGATCTCGTCCCACCGCGCGGGCGGCACGTCGACGGTCATCGGCGCGCCGGCCGCAATGTCGACGGCGAGCGTGGATGCGAGCGACGCGCGCGCCTGCTCGACGTTCATGCGCTAGTCAACCTTCTCGTTGGCAGGCGCCCTCCTGCCGGTCTTCTTGAAGTGCGCGATCTGATCCTGCAGCAGCAGCAATCCGTTGAGCAGCGATTCAGGCGGTGGCGGGCAGCCGGGAACGTAGACGTCAACGGGAATGACGCGATCGACGCCCTTGACGACGTGATAGCCGTGGCGGAACGGGCCGCCCGAGTTCGCGCACGATCCCATCGAGACCGCCCACTTCGGATCCGGCATCTGGTCGTAGATGCGGAGCAGCATCGGCGCCATCTTGATGGTCACCGTGCCCGACACGATCATCAGGTCCGAGTGGCGCGGCGAGGCCCACGGCACCATGCCGAGGCGCTCGACGTCGAAGCGCGAGCAGAAGGTCGCCATCATCTCGATGGCGCAGCACGCGAGGCCGAAGGTCACCGGCCAGACCGACGACTTGCGCGCCCAGTTCAGGAACGCATCCGCCGCCGTGGTGACAACGAAGCCGCCGGGAAAATTGTGAATGCCTTCAGTGACCGATTCGAACAGAGGCGAGTGCTTGTCGCCCTCGGGCCGCGTCTTGTGGAGCTGCTCCCACTCCTGGAGCTCCTTGAAGTTTCTCCAGATGGGCGCCGGGATCACTGGGACGGGTGGATCGTTCAGTGCCATTCGAGGATGCGTTCGCGATACGCGTAGAGCCAGCCCAGGCCGAGGATCGCGAGGAAGAGAACCATGGTGACGATCCCGCGGACACCGAGCGTGCGGAGCACGAGCACCCAGGGGAACAGGAACACGGCGAGCGCGTCGAAGACGATGAAGACGAGCGCGACCAGATAGAAGCCGACGGGGAACTGCACCCACGCGCCGCCGATCGGCTCGGCGCCGCATTCATACGTATCGAGCTTGCTGGCAAACGGCCGCTTCGGGCTCAGCACCCACGCCATGCCGAGAGACACGACGGCAAAGGCGATGATGAAACCGAGATAGACGACGACCGAGAGATAGCCGTGCAACCGAGGTCCCCTTGACTGTTGTTCTGGTGAGTAAAGACCAGTTTTATTCGAAAAAGCCGACGGAGTATAGCACAGCTATTGGACTGCCCAGATCTTCGCAGCGGTCTTCTCGAACGGATAGACGTGCACCATCCAGCCGAATAGCTGTGGGAAGAATCGGCCGTGCGCGGCGGTGCACGCTTCCGCGGTGCTGATCGAACCGTCAGGCCCGAACTTCGTCCAATCCGCCTTTGACGCGTCGCCGCGCGGCGGGAGGCAGATGTTGATGTGCTCGTGCCATCGCGCGATGCTGAGCGGCACACGGGCATCGAGATCGAGCTCCGATGACATGGCGGGTGCCGTATACATCGCGCCCACCAGGTCATATGCGCTCGCCGTCTTCCGATAGAGCAGCGACGTCGCCTGGTCCGGCGTGAAGCGGAACGTCTCGGAGAAGCCCTGCCAGTAATTCGTGAAGTGGTAGATCGCCTGCGGGATTTCCGGATGGAAGATCTCGTAGCCGTTCCGCTCCGCCACGTGGTAGTCGCGGTAGCGCTCGAGCGCGCTGCGAAGCGCGGCCACGATGGCGTTGGCGCGCTCGCGATCGCCGGGCCGCTCGGCCCACTGCGGCGTCAGCTTCATGTGCGCGCTCATCTCGTGCATGTGATGGCCGGACATCGAGCCGACGATCGCATCCTGCGCCCGCGCCTGCCCATCGTCGGCGGGAGCACCGGGCGCGGCAGGCTGCTGCAACGCTGCCGCATGCAGCGAGACAACGGCGAGGTACGCCAGGACAGAGAGCAAGCCGCGCATCGATCGGATCCTACTCTTTCATGCGCCATTCTTTCTGGAAATGGCGATCCGCTACGCCGAACTCCGCGAGCCTCCACGGCCCATGCCCTGCGGCGACGCGGCCCTCCTGTATTTGTATGGTCTGCGCTAACTGGTAAAAGGACACGATAGACGCGCACCACCATTGACGCCTTCCGTGCTCGGCGAGTTGAAACGCCTGCAGAAGAAGGAACGCAAGTCGTTGGGCCGACTCGTTTCGGATCTCCTCGCGGACGCGCTTGGTCGCCGACGGCAATCGGCGTCCCGCGGGCGATCCGTATTCAGGTGGACGCACGCGGCGGCGGCGCTCGTCGCGGTCATGAGTACCTCGCGTGGCCGACGGTCATCGGCTAGCTGCGCATCGTCACGCATGGCGGTGTGTTTGCGAACCCGCTGTCGCCCGATGAGGCCATCGGCAACGTCAGCGCGCTGCTGGATCGTCCGCATGTGCGGACACTCTCGGAGGACGCCGGATTCTGGGAGGTGTACCGGGACGTCGTCGGCGAGACACCTGCGCGCGGTAATCTCGTGCCGGATGCGCACCTTGCCGCGCTGCTCAAGCAGCACGGCGTGTCCACGCTGTACAGCAACCAAGTGGGATTTGGACCTTGGGATTTGGGATTTCCCTTTTAGGCAAAGCTCTCCATGATCTCGTCGAGCGCCGCCTTGGCCGGACGCGTCTTGCTGTCGGGCAGGAATGCCAGCGGCTCGTCGACGATGCCGAGCAGGTCGACGAAGTCCTGCTTGTCGGGCTCCAGATAGAGGATGCCGGTCGCGTACTCGCCGCGCGCGTGCGTCGCGCGGATGATCTGCAGCGCCTTCGCCTTGTCGACCGGCGAGTAATCCTTCCGAGAGCGGCTCGTCGTGATCCTTCACGTAGGCGTAGCTCTTGGTCGACCCCTCGTGGTCGTTGAACGTCACGCACGGCGAGAGCACGTCGATCATGCTCGTGCCGCGGTGGCTGATCGCCGCCTTGAGGATCGCCTTGAGCTGCTTCGGATCGCCCGAGAACGAGCGCGCGACCAACGACGCGCCGAGCTCGATGGCCAGCGCGCACGTGTCGATCGGCGGCAGATCGTTGACCACGCCGGTCTTCAGCGTCGATCCGAGGTCCGCCGTCGGCGAGAACTGCCCCTTCGTCAGCCCGTAGCAGCCGTTGTCCTCGATGACGTAGACGATCGGCAGGTTGCGGCGCATCAGGTGCACGAACTGGCCGATGCCGATGGCGCCCGTGTCGCCGTCGCCGCTGATGCCGATGGCGATCATCTTGCGGTTCGCCACCACCGCGCCGGTCGCCAGCGACGGCATGCGGCCGTGCACCGAGTTGAAGCCGTGCGACTGGTTCAGGAAGTAGGCGGGACTCTTGCTCGAACAGCCGATGCCCGAGAGCTTGATGACCTGATCCGGCTGCACGCCGAGATCGAAGAACGAGTCGATGATGCGTTCTGTGATCGCGTTGTGTCCGCAGCCGGCGCAGAGCGTCGTCTTCGCGCCGCGGTAAGCGGTGGATTCCAGCCCGATGATGTTCAGCTTCCCAGCCATTAGCGCCCTTCCTGCTTCAGCAACTCGGTGGTGAGCGACCGCCCGTCGATCGGCAGGCCGTAGTAATGCGGAATGCTGCGCAGCTTCGCGACCTGCTGCGGCGTGCATTCGAGCTTGATCAGCTGCCACATCTGCGAGTCGCGATTCTGATCGACGACGTAGACGCGATCGTGCGCGTCGATGAAATCGAACAGCTCCGTCGTGAACGGATACGCGCGGAGGCGCAGATATGACGTGTTGATCTTCTGCTCGTTCCTCAGCTGATCGCGCGACTCGATGATGGCCCAGTGCGACGTGCCGTAGGCGATGTAGCCGATGCCGCCCTTCGCCGCCATGTCCACTTCCGGCTTCGGCACGAGCGTCCGCGCCGTATTGAACTTCCGGCTCAGGCGATCGAGGTTGTTCGTGTAGTCGTCCGCCCGCTCGCTGTAGAGCGCCTTTTCGTTGTGGCCCGAACCGCGCGTGAAGAACGACGGCCCGCCGTCGCCCGGCACGGTGCGGTACGGGATGCCGTCGCCGTCGACGTCGCGATAGCGCGCGAACTCGCCCAGCTGCTTCAGCTTGTCGGCATCGAGGCGCTTGCCCCGATCGAACGGCTTGGTCGGGTACTCGAACGGCTTCGACATCCAGGTGTTCATGCCGAGGTCGAGGTCCGTCATGACGAACACCGGCGTCTGCATCCGCTCCGCGAGGTCGAACGCGTCCTGCGCGAACTCATAGCATTCGCTCGCCGACGCGGGAATCAGCATCGGGTGCTTCGTGTCGCCGTGCGACAGGATCGCGGTGGAAAGAATGTCCTGCTGACCCGTGCGCGTCGGCAGACCGGTCGACGGACCGGCGCGCTGCACGTCGAAGATCACGGCCGGCACTTCGGCGTAGTAGCCGAGGCCGGTGAACTCCGCCATCAGCGAGATGCCGGGGCCCGCGGTAGACGTCATCGCGCGCGCGCCCATCCAGCCGGCGCCGATCACCATGCCGAGCGCCGCGATCTCGTCCTCCGCTTGAATGACCGCGTAGGTCGCCTTGCCCGTCTCGGGATCCTTACGGTACTTCTTCAGGTAGTCGATGAGCGCTTCGCAGAGCGACGAGGAAGGCGTGATGGGATACCAGCCGACGAAGGTGACGCCCGCCATCATGCAGCCGATCGCCGCGGCGCTATTGCCTTCGATGAGGATCATCCCTTCGGTCTTCCCTTCCATCGGCTCGACGACGTACGGATCGCGCTTCGAGAGGTGCTGCTCGGCATAGTCGAAGCCGGCCTTGAGCGCGTTCATGTTCAGATCGACGGCCTTCTGCTTCTTTCCGAGCTGCCTCTTGAGCGCCTTCTCCATCTGGCGCATGTCGATCGACAGCAGGCGCGAGAGCACGCCGTCGTAAATCATGTTGCGCACCAGGCGCCGCAGCTTCGCGTCGGTCGTGACCGGGGCGATCAGCTTGTCGAACGGGACGGGATAAAACGTCAGGTCGCTGCGCAGCTCGTTCAGCTTCAGCGGCTCGTCGTAGACGACCGCCGCGCCCGCCTCGAGCGTCATCACGTCTTCCTTCGCCGTCTCGGCGTTCATCGCGACGAGGAAGTCCACTTCCTTCTTACGCGCGATATACCCTTTCGAGCTCGCGCGGACGGTGTACCACGTCGGCAGTCCCGCGATGTTCGACGGGAACATATTCTTGCCGGACACGGGCACGCCCATCTGGAAGATCGAGCGGAGCAGGATGATGTTTGCGGTCTGGCTGCCGGAGCCGTTGACGGTGGCGACCTGGATGGCGAAATCGTTGACGATGCGGTCGCCTGTGGAGCCGACACCCACTTCCTGTTCTGACGGAGCTGTAACGGACATCTATTTATCCCTGACTGATTTCCCGCCCAATCCCTAACTGGCAGAGGAGGTTGCGGAAACTCGACTGGTAGGATCCCTCAAATTTTATCGGCCCCGGCAGGATCGGCGCAAGTACGGTAGAGTCACGGCCAGCGTCATCCATAAGTGATTTCGAACCCGGGGTTCCCATGGTTGCCCGCCTCAGCTCTGTCCTGCTCCTGATTCTGCTGTTCGCGCGAGGTGTGCCCGCAATTGAGGCACCGGCTGCGCCGACGACGCGTCCGCCGACGCCGGCGCGCATCGACGGCGTCGAAATCGAAGGCATTCGCGGCTGGTTCGCGAACATCTACCCATGGAAGTACGACCCGAGTCTGGCGACGGTGTATCCGGTGCGGGAGCTCTGGACGCGGCCGAACGATTTTCAATCAGCGGCGGACATCACCGCGCAGAACGAGCTGCTGGCCCAGTACGGATCGGGCGCGGACGTGCTCGAGTACCGGCCCAATCCCGCCGCGCCCGACCACAATCAGTGGCTGCGCACCTATTTCACCAACGGCGATCGTCCCTTCTTCATCGCCGACGGACCGACGTCGATGCGATTGTCCGCAACGTCGTGCTCCCCTACGAGCATCGATACGTGACGTATCACGGCCGCGCGGTGATCTTCCTGTGGGCGGTGAGCGCGATGTACGGCGACTTCGCGTCGCTGCTGGACGAGATTCGCGCGCAGTATCCGGTCGCCTTCATCGGCTCCATCAACCTGCTGCACCTGCAGACGGATCCATCCGCGATGCGGAATTTCCGGGCGCTCGATGGATTCATGGAATACGGCCTCTACTCGCCCGACTACGAGCTGATGGTGCAGACCTACACGGTGAGCTCGGCGCAGTGGCGTCAGACGATTCGCGGCTTCGAGGCGGACACCGGACGCAACTACCTGTTCATTCCGACGTTTCAGGCCGCGTTCGACAACTCGAAGTTCAACGGCACGACCGCGCCGATGTACCCGCGCAGCCGCGCGGATGTGATTCATCACGCGGAGCGAATCAAGGAGGAGCTCGGCACGGTCTACGACCCGCTCGGCCCGTTCGTCGTCTTCAGCGAGTTGATTGAAGGCGCTGCCGTCATCGAGTCGCAGTGCATCTCGGACACGCGAGACAAGCACGATCGATGGGTCGGGTGCGGCACCGGCCGGCTCGAAATCCTGCGCGACCTGTTCGGCCCCACCGTCACGGAATGACGGGCAGGCGGTAGACCTTCCAATCGGCGAGCTGCGTCACACGCTCGACGCCCGGTTGCATTTCCAGCCAGGTCACAACCGATGGATCGACGTCGTTGCCTCGGGCGATCACGTATAGATCCGCACGCTGCCGGTAAGGGGTGAACACCGAGGAACGATGCTCGTTGATCGCCGCGACCAGCTCCAGATAGTCCGGCGGTGAATAGCCGCTGTATCCGTTGACGACGCGGTAGTTCCCCATCACCGCGCGGTACTGGGCGTCCGCGTTGCGGTAGTCGGTCGTGATTGGCAGGTCCAGCACGATCGAGTTGTCGGGGAGATAGAGCGGCACCGGCACCGGCGCCTCGACGAGCGGTCCCGTGAACCACGATTCCGCGACGATCATCGCGCCGAGCGGCACGAGCACCCAGCGCATGCGGCCGCGCGCGGCGAGCCATGCCGCGCCAAAACCCGCGCACACGGCCAGCCCGAGCGTTGCCAGCAGCCACGCGCGCGCGGGGACACGGATGCTCCGCGCGCCCGGCAGCTTCACCAGGAGTGCATATGGTTCGTGCTCCGGACCAAGCGCAAGCAGCCACATCACGATGGCGGCGGCGAGGTAGAAGAGCACGATGCGCCGCCGTCCGGTGAGCGCACCGAGAATCGCGAGCGCCACAATCGCGAAGCCGGGAAAGAGCGACGCCTCGGCAAACGTGTTCGGCAGCCATCCGCTCCAGAGCAGGGTGCGATGCGAGATGCCGGCAAGCGACGACCACGTCGCACTGTAGGTGGCGATCTCATCGACTCCCCGCATCAATCCGAACGCGCGCTGCCGCGTCTGATAGCCAACAAGCAGCGGGATCACGGGTAGCGCGACAAGGACCATCGTCAACGCGATCGCTCGCCACCGGCGCAGATCGGCGCGCCGGAAGAACCACAATGCCCAGAGCGCCAGCAAGATCGGGAAGAAGACCAGCAGATACGCGTTCGACAGAAGCACCTCGAGCCAGCCGATGGCGAATACGACGAGATGCCTGCGAGCGCCATCGGCAAGATATCGATGGAGCCCGAGCAGAGCGAGCGGCATGCCGAAGGCCATCAGCATCTGGATGTGCGTCGGGTGCTCGCCGAGGAATGGCGAGAAGGCGAACCCGAGCCCGCCGATGAATGCTCCCGCCTTTGTTCGCGTCAACTCGCGCACGAGCGCGTACGCCGCGATGCCGTTCAGCGTGATGCACGTCAGCTCCAGCACGTTGTAGGCGAGCACCGGGTTATCCGTGATCCAGATGATGGGCGTCGTCAGCGGATAGGCGCCGAGCAGGTGCTCGGTGAACGCGGTGATGCCTGTGTGCGGCGCGAACGCCGGGAAGTTCCACCAGTCGCTGGTGAGCGGCAGATGCTTCGCGTTCCACGCCAGGATCGCGGCGTTCAGCAGCGGATCGCCGGGGTCGCCGAAGATGTGCGTGGTGAGAACCGGGAGCAGGTGTCGAAAGAGCAGGAGCGCGATCCCGAGATAGCAGAGCGCGGCCAGCGCCATTCGCGCACTAACATTACAACTGTTTTGAAGGATCGAATGAGAGCATTCGTGCGGCGGCTGCGGCGCTGGCTTTCGCCGACGCTGCGGCGGCCGGACCTGCTCGAGGCGCGCGAGCGCGAGGCCGGCATCGACTTCGTCTATCGCTTCGTGCTCGCACGGCCCGCTGACGAGGAGGGCCGCGCGCGGTACCTGCGGCGCATGCAGGACGAAGGGATGACGCTGCGCGAAGTGGCGGCGGAGATCGCCGCCTCCGATGAATTCCAGCGGCGGCTGCGCGGCACGATCGCGCGGGAGCACGACGAGGCGTCGGGCGCACTCGCGCAGTCGGAGGCGTTGGTCGATGCGGGAGCGTTGAGCGCCACGCTGAGCGTCGAGGATCTCGCGCGCACGGCGGACGAGTATTACCGGACGACCCTGCAGTTCGCGGATCGCTACCTGGCGAAGCCGTTCGCCGACCCGCGCGACACGCCGGACCTGCTCGGCTCGTTTGCGCACCTCGTCGCCGGCCTGCGTCTCGTGCCGGGCATGACGGTGCTCGACTTCGGCGCCGGCGCCTGCTGGACGACGCGCTGCCTCACGCAGCTCGGATGCGAGGCGATCGCGCTCGACGTCTCACCGACGGCGCTGGAGCTGGGCAAGCAGCTGTACGCGCGGCTGCCGCCGATCGGCAGCACTCCTCCGCCGCGCTTCCTCGTGTTCGATGGGCGGCGCATCGACTTGCCCGATGCGAGCGTCGACCGCATCTTCTGCTTCGATGCGTTTCATCACGTCCCGAATCCCGCTGACGTGATGCGCGAACTCGGCCGCGTGCTGCGCCCCGGCGGCGTCGCCGGCTTCTCCGAGCCGGGGCGGCACCATTCGAAAGGCGCGCGCTCCCAGTACGAGATGAAGAACTACACGGCGATCGAAAACGACGTCGTGATGGAAGACGTCTGGACGTGGGCGCGCGCGGCGGGGTTCGTCGATCTCGAGCTTGCCGCCTTCAGCACCGAATCGTATCGAGTGCCGCCGGCGGAGTTCGACGAGATCACACGCGGCGGCCGTGCGCTGTCACGATATGCCGATCGTGTGCGCGTCTTCCTGCAGGGGCATCAGACGTTCCTTCTCACGAAAGGGGTTAGGGGGAAGGGGGAAGGGGAAAGACCGGTGAGGGACAGCCGCGAGCGCGAGGGACTCACGGGCGAGATCGCCATTCAACTCGAGCGGGGAAGCGTTGGCAGCGGCGAGCCGGTTCGCGGGACGGCCACCGTGCAGAACGTCGGCAGCGTCAGCTGGCTGCCGGGATCGACACCGCACGGCGGCGTCAATCTCGGCGTTCACCTGCGCGCGCGGGATGGCAGTCCGATCTCGGTCGATTTCGCGCGTATCCGGCTCGAAGGCACAACCGCGCCGGGCAGGACGCAGCGCGTCGAGTTCGCGCTGACTCCACCGGATCCCGGTGACTACCTGCTGGAGTTCGATCTCGTGAGCGAGGGCGTCGGCTGGTTCGAAATGAACGGCTCGGCCACCATCACGCGCGCCATCACGGTGTCATGATGCGCCCCGCGATGACGAAGCTCGCGATTGCGCTCGCGCTGCTGGCGCTGGCGCACGGCGTGCGATTCGGCACGTTCACGGCGAGCGGCTCCGACTCGTACGGCTACGTCAGCGAAGCGGACCTGTGGCTGAACGGAAGCCTGATCATCGATCAGCCTCTCCACGACGAGTTCACGTGGAGGTGGGCGAACTTGACGTTGACGCCGCTCGGATATCGGCCCGGAGAGATCGGCGGGACGATGGTGCCGACGTATTCGCCAGGCCTTCCGCTCCTGATGGCCGCGTTCAAGGCGGTGGGCGGCGAAACCGCTGTCTACCTGGTCGTGCCGCTGCTCGGCGCGCTGGCCGTGTGGCTGACGTACCGTCTCGGTCTCAAATGTGGCGGCAGCGATGTCGCCGCTCTGGCCAGCCTCGCGTTGCTGGTCAGCCCGATCTTTCTGACGCGCAGCGTCTGGCCGATGAGTGATGTGCCCGACATGGCGTGGTGGCTGGCGGCAATCGTCCTTGCCGCCGAACCGTCGATGCCGAGAAGCGCGCTCGCCGGCGGCGCCACGGCTGCCGCGATCCTCACGCGCCCGAATCTGCTGCCGCTGGCGTTGCTCGTAGGCGTGCTGAATCTCGTGCGCAGCGGAAGCGTCCGCGCCGGTATGCCGCGCGCGGCCGTTTTCACACTGGCGATGCTGCCCGGTCCGATCGCCGTGGGCATCCTCAACACCCATCTCTACGGCTCCCCGCTCGACTCGGGGTACGGCGCCGTCAACACCATCTATGCCACCAGCTATTTCATGACGAACGTGGTGCGCTACCCACGCTGGCTGATCGAGACGCAGACGCCGTTCATTCTGCTGGCCCTTGCCGCGCCGGTGCTGCTGCGACGCACAGGCCGCCTGCGGGAAAGCCGCCTCGCCCTGTTCTCGGTCTCGTTTTTCGCCGGTGTGCTCCTGCTGTATCTCTGGTACACGCCGTACGACGATCGCGAGTATCTCCGGTTCCTCCTCCCTTCGTTGCCAGTGATGCTCGCGGCGGCGGCCGCCGCATTCGGTGCACTCGCTCCATCGGCTCCGCGAGCGCGCGCGGCCGCCTTTGCGGCCGTCGCGGTCTTCCTCGTCGTCTGGGGTGTGTGGCAAGGACGGGACGCGTTTCGCACGCGGGGCTACGAAGCCAGGTACCGCGCGGCGGCGCGGATGGCCGCGGCGCTTCCAGAGAACACGCTGATTCTCTGCAATCTTCATAGCGGCAGCATCCGCTATTACGCGAACCGGATGACGCTGCGGTTCGAGTGGCTCGCGCCCGACGTCTACGCCGCCGCGCTCGAGGAGATGCGCAAGTCGGGACGGCCGTTGTTCGTCGTGCTGGACGGATCCGAGCGCGACGCCTTCAGGGCGCGGTATTCCGGCGTCGCCGATCTGTCGTGGCTCGACCAGCCGCCGACCTTGATTGCCGCGAAGAGTGTCTTCTTTTATCAGCTCTGGCCGCGAGCTAGCGCAAGATGAACGTCGTCGCGAAGCTTGGAGCGCTGAGGCCGCAATCGCTTTTCGTTCTGAATCTCATTTGAAGAACGTCGCACCTCCGGTATAGGACGAAAACACATCAGCAGGCCGAAAGTAGCTGGGGTCGGTGCGCGAGGAGCCGACCTCGAGCAGGTCCAATTCAGCGTGGTGTCGCGGCGGAAGTTCGTGGCGACGAATTCTGTCGTAAACCCTGCGCGTGACAGTTTAATGACGCCAGAGACGGTGAAACCGGCGCTCGGGGTTGGCGTTGAGCGGGACTCGGAGACGGTGGAGGCGCCGGGCTGGGTGCTGTTGCGGCACCGCCACAACCGCACGCGACCACCGCAGCAAGGACAGCGCAAGCGAGCCGCACGCGCGCGCGAGGCAAGCCGTATGCCCAACTCCCAAGCCAGCCTGGCTTGGGAGTTGGGATTTGGGATTTGGGTTTTGGGGTTTTCTAATTCGTGCTGTTCGTCGGGAAATTCGCCACGCGGCGCGCCGCACCCGACAGCTCGAGGATGTGCATCCCCGTGTTCGCGCGATCGACGATATAGATGTAGCCGCGATCGTCGACTTCGACGTTATTGGTCTGGATCGCGATCTTGCAGCGCTCGTCCGCACCGCGGCCGACGCACCGCTTGTCGGTCTTCGCGTTCACCGGCGGGATGTAGTACGCGATCTCCTTCGGGTTGAACGGATCGCGGATGTCGAGCGCGCGCACGCCGGCGTTGAAGTACGCCACGAACACGACGCGGCCGTAGTAGATCGGCGTCATGTTCTCGTTGGTCGAGTGCGTGCCGAAGCGCCCGCCGCGCGCGCAGAAGTTGCCGCTCGCTTCCGGCACGGTCCATGACGACACCGGAATCATGTTCTTCTCGAACGTGGCGTCGATGACGCGCACCAGCTGCCGCGGCTCGAGGCATTCGTTCGCCGTCGTCTCGCCGACGGTGATGATGAAGTCGCGCATGCCCTGATTGGTCGGCGGCGCGAAGCCGTCGCCCGCCGCGTGCGTGGCCTGCGCGGTGTTGGTGTTCACCGGCTGCCAGTTCTGCTTGGCGAATTCCGGCAGCATCATGTGCAGCACGGGAAACGCCGTGTGCGCGCCGACGTCGATCGGCAGATCGAGCTGACCGATGACCGGGTACCGCAGGTTCGCGTCGGTCGGCTCCTTCGGCCCTTCGAGGAGCTTCTTGCGATCGACGATCTGCACGGCACCGTAGCGGCCCGTGCCGTAGCCGAAGTACACGCGGTTGGCCTTCGGGATCGAGATCGGTCCGTGCAGCTCCGTCGGCACCGGATTCATCGTCGAGCCCGGCTGCTGTCCCGGCAGGCCGAAGTCGCGGATGAAGACCGGGTGCGCCGGATCGCTGAGGTCGTAAATCTTCGTCATGCGCGGCGTACGCCATGCCGGGTCGCCGCCGACCAGATACGCGATGCCGGTCTCGCACTCCCACCAGCTCTTATGCGTGTCCTTCAGTCCGCCGACGATCTGCACGACGCGCGTCGGCTTCTCGGGGGTCGTTACGTCCCACACTTCGTGGCCGGAGGTGCCGAGCGCGCGGAGCAGGTAGAACTTGCTCTTGTCGGCTTTCGGCAGGTCGGCGCCGGCGCACGTGCGGACCATCTGCGCCTGACCCGGTCCCTGCGCTTCTCCCCCGCCGGGAATGTGCGCGATGTATTTCGGCTGGCGCGGATTGGTGACATCGACGACCGACGTGCCGTTGTCCTCCATCTTCCCGTTCAGCGTGTTCGGCATCGTGCCGGCGTGATGGCCGACGTACGCGATGTAGCGATTGCCTTGTTTCTGGATCACCGGCTGGTAGGCGCTGCGCGCCTGCAGATCGTTGGATCCGACCAGCGTCATGTCGCGCGATTCGGCCGCGCGCTGCTGCGCCATGGTCGTGACCCCATAGGTCCCCGCGAGTACCGCCGCCGCCGCAACCGTCAGGTGCCACGTCCTCATGCTGCGCCTCCTGCGGCACTCTTTTAACACAGGTCCGGCTCAAGCCGGACGCTACAAATGACGGTAGTGTCCGCCTTCCTTAAATGTCGGTAGTGTCCGCCTTCAGGCGGACCCTGTGTTACTCTCCGCGCACTCAACAGGAGGTTCGCACGTGCTCAAGACGCTTCTCGTTAGCGCCCTGCTCGTCCTGCCCCTCACGGCCTACGCCCAGGAAGCCACGCTCAGCGGCACGATCGTCGATTCCACCAACAGCGTCCTCCCTGGTGTCGCCGTCACCGCCGTGCATCAAGCGACCGGAAACCGGTTTGTTGCCGTCACCGACGGGCGCGGGCTGTTCCGCTTGCCCGTGCGCATCGGCGACTACGTCATCACCGCTGAGCTGCAAGGTTTCACGACCGTGACGCGCGGCGGCATTCAACTGCTCGTCGGACAGAACGCGGTGCTGAACCTGCAGATGGCGCCTTCGACGCTGCAGGAGTCGGTGACGGTCACCGCGGAGGCGCCGCTGCTCGACATGGCGGGCTCGACGCTCGGCGGCAACATCGATCCGAAGCAGATGTCGGACCTCCCCGTGCAGGGCCGCGACTGGATGTCGCTGGCGCTGCTCGCGCCGGGCAATCGCACGACCGCGATGGGCGGCGCGCCGGTCCAGGATCGAACGGCATCGGGCCGCGACATCCGCGAGTTCCAGCTGAATCTCGATGGCCAGCAGGTCACCGGCCAGCTCGGTCCCGGCGGCCAGCCCACCTTCAGCCGCGATTCCATCGCGGAGTTCCAGTTCATCTCCAACCGGTTCGATGCGACGCAGGGCCGATCGTCGGGCGTGCAGGTGAACGCGATCACCAAGTCCGGCAGCAACCAGCTCACGGGAATGTTCAGCGGCTACTTCCGCGATTCCCGCTGGAGCGCGCCGGATCCGGTCCTGAACCGCGTGGTGCCGCTGAAGAACCAGCAGTACAGCACGACGCTCGGCGGGCCCGTCATCAAGGATCGCCTCCATTACTTCGGCAGCTACGAGTACCAGCACGAACCGCGAACGACCTACGGCAACACCGCCTGGCCGTCGTTCAACATCGCGCTGTCGGGTGTCAAGTCGGTGAAGCTGGCGAGCCTCCGCTTCGACTATGAGCTCTCGTCGAAGAGCCGCCTGATGCTGAAAGGCAACTGGACGAAGTCGTGGACGCCGTTCGACGATCTCGGCAGCAATCACCCGGCCGCTGCTGGCAGCACCGATCAGTTCGCGGATGCCCTCGTCGGGCAGTGGACGCGCGTCATCGGCACGAAGGCGACCAACCAGGTGCAGCTTGGCTACAGCGGCTTCGGCTTCAAGAACGCGAACATCACCACGTGGTCGCACCACTGGCGCGCGGCCGACGGCATCACGACCGGATCGCCGCGCATCACGTTCACGGGCTTCTCGATCGCCGGCAACTCCAACTACCCGCGCTACCAGCTGCAGGACGTCTGGTCCGCTCGAGACGATTACAACCTGTCGTACGACGCGAAGGGGCGGCATGACCTCAAGGCTGGCGGCGAGTATCTGTGGGACAAGAAGGTGTCGTTCAACTGCGCGATGTGCATGGGGGCGATCGATGCGCGCGGCGGGCCGATTCCCGCCAACATCGAGGCGCTCTTTCCCGATCCGTGGAACGCGGACACCTGGAATCTCGCCGCCATCTCGGGAATCACGCGGACCTACACCGTTGGCGTCGGCCGCAACAAGCTGCCATTCGACCAGCCGAAGACCGCCGCGTGGGTGCAGGACGACTGGCACCTCTCGCGCAAGCTGACGGTCAACCTCGGCGCGCGCTACGACCTGATCTGGGATCCGTTCGCCAACTGGGTCGGGCTCGAACCGTGGATGAAACCGGATCGGCCGCAGGATGCGGACAACATCCAGCCGCGTCTCGGGTTCGCCTACGCGCTGAACGACAAGACGGTGATTCGCGGCGGCTCGGGCAAGTACTACGCGGACGTCATTGCGAGCAACTGGACGATGCCGAGCCGATCGTTGTCGGTGGCGTTCATCCAGATCACCAACGACGGCCGGCCCGATTTCGCGGCGAACCCGTTCAACGGCGGTCCGCTGCCCACCTATGAGCAGGCGCTGCCGCGGTTCTGCTACGTGAACAACGCGCCCGGATGCCTCGATCGCGCCGCGGCGGAACAGGCGCCGCAAGCCCAGTATTCGCACCTGCCGCACGACTGGCAGTCGTCCCTCGGCTTCCAGCGGCAGCTCTCGGCCGACATGATGTTCGAGTCGGATTACGTCTACACGCGCGGCCGCGACGAGAAAACGCTGCAGGACAACGCCAACATCACGTTCAATCCGGCGACTGGCGCGCCGCTGCCGTTTGCCACGCGCGCCAACCGCGCCTTCCCGTTCTGGGGCGTCGTCGGCCAGCAGATGTTCACCGGCTGGTCGAACTACCACGGCCTGCAGTCGGTGTTCACCAAGCGCTTCAGCCATCGCTGGCAGGGATCGCTCACCTACACGCTGTCGGCGCTGCGCGACGGCGATCCGGCGCCGCTCAGCGGCATCCAGCAGGTCACGTTCCCCGTCGCCGCCGATTTCGGCGGCGAGTACGGACTGGCCGCGACCGATCAACGGCATCGCGCCGTCTTCAACGGCATCTGGCGGGTGGGCGGCGGCTTCCAGGTCAGTGGGATTTACTTCTACGGATCGGGCGAGCGTCAGTTCACCAATTACGGCGGCGATGTGCGCGGCATTGGCGCGACGGGCTCCGCCCGGCTGCGTCCAAATGGCACCATCGTGCCGCGCAACAACTTCGTCGGCAAGCCCGTGCACCGCGTCGACATGCGGTTCCAGCAGTCGTTGAAGCTCGGCAGCGCGCGGCGGTCCGCCGATCTGATCGCGGAGGTGTTCGACCTGTTCAATCGAGCGAACTACGGGTCCTACACGCTGCAGGAGAGCAGCCCGCGGTATGGGCTGCCGAACGCAAGCTCGAATCTCGCATACGCGCCGCGAACGCTCCAGGTGGGCTTCCGGTTGACGTTCTGATCCGTTAGTGGTTGGTGGCGCCCTCTATCAAACATCCACTACCAACCCCATATAAAGATGGAACAAATGTTGAACGTTGTTCCATCGCCACCCCAGTGCCGCGACGCCCGCTTCTCCTGGTCGTCGAGGACGACAAGGTTCTGCGCGACCTGTATCGCGTAGCCTTGAGTCTCTCGCATTTCGCTGTTCACGCGTGTGAAGACGGTCTAGATGCGCTTCATTACCTGGATCAGTCACGCCCCGACGTCATCGTTCTCGATCTCGATCTACCGCGCATCTCCGGAACCGTGCTGTACGAGGAAATCCGCGCGCGGCGCCGCGCCGACCGCGTGCCGATTATCGTCGTCACCGGTCTGCCTGAAATTCCCCCACTTCCAGGCGCGGTGGTGCTGCGCAAACCGGTCACGCCCGATCAACTGATCAAGGAAATCGAAGAGACGCTCGTTCGTCGCGATCGCCAGTGGTTGTATGCGCGCGGGAAGCAGTCGGTGCTTCTGTTCCGCGTCGCTTATCCTGGTCCCAATGCGCGCCTGCTCGTGTTCGGGCCCGGACGCGCAAGCCAGGATCACGACTGCAGCGACCTCGTCGATTGTTTCGGTCTCCAGGCTGAGATCGAGCGTGAGCTGGTGGCAGAGGGGTACCAATTGTTGGCACGCGACCGCCGAAGTGGGCGCGATCGCCGCGCCGTTGCTCGCGCGGGAAACGATCGGCGCCGCGAGTTGGCGGAATTGAGCGCGTGAATCCCGCTCACACACCTCGTCCATTCACCTGCTTGTGGAATGCGGATTGCGCCATTGCTGCGGCGAAGGATGGCTCAACGACGCCCGACGTGTCGTCGGTTTTGATCGGGCACGCGTTCGACGAGGTCGTCGCGAGCACTCTCGCGGCGGACTCCACGCCCGCGTATTCGCCGCAGCTCGATCTGACGCCTGCGCCCACCGAGGAAGCGCATCCGGCGCCGGAGCACACCGCGTGGGCCACGCTTGGAAAGGATCTGTGGAACGACTTCAAGGCGTTTCCGCAACGTCCGTCGACGTGGGTGATTCTCGGCATCGGCGCCGCGTCCGCCGCGCTCGTACATCCGATTGACGACGACGTCAACGCGCATCTGGTCGGCAAGAGAGGTCTCGCGAGAATGTGGGCGCCGGGTAAGTACGTCGGCGCCGCCTAGCACGGACGTTCGAGTTACGCGTTGACGCCCGTGCCGGTACGCGGCGGGCTGGCGATGCAGTTCAGCCGCGTCAACGTCACGAATTGAGCCGGCAAACGCTCGGCGCGCTCGCCGTCGCGGTTGCTGTCGGATGCTGCGGGCTCCCGTCCTGCGATGATCGAGGGGAGGCACACCCCTCGACATCTCTTGAAGCCTCTCCTGACGAGGGCTATCGCGATTTCGAATGGGCGGCTGTCGAACGCAAGTTCGAAGCGCCGCCGATCGAAGACGATTCGCACGAGGGGTGGGCGTGGTGGGAGCTGAAAGGTAGTGTCCGGCTTCAGCCGGACCTCGAGCCGGACCGAGGTGCGGCAAGGAGTGCGATGACGCAGAGGCGGCGCACATAACCTGAAGAGCAACCGGGGTGCCACTGGTAGAATCTCAACCTCCAACGAGGAGGACTACATGAGACGTCTCCAAGTGATCGCGATATGCATCGGCTTGTCGCTCGCCGCGCTGGCGGCGCAGGCGCCGGCACCACAACAGGCGCCCGCGGGGCCGCCTCCGCCCGACACGGCGATGCTGCGGCAGCAGTACGAACAGTGGCGCAAGGACTTCAAGACGTGGGGCAAGTGGGCGCCGGTCGGCCAGGAGAGCAAGGGGACCACCGCGCTCATCACGCCGGAAAAAGTGCAGAGCGCGCTGAAGCTCGTGAAGAACGGCATCGCCGTCTCGCTCGCGCACGCGGAGCCGCAGCAGGTCGCCGCCGACGTCGGCCCGAACGGGCTCTTCAAGCGGACGACGCTCGGCATCACGGAAGGCGGCACGACGGACAATTACGCGGTGAGCTTCCACGGCCAGACCGTGGCGCACATCGACAGCTGGTGCCACTTCTTCGAGAACGGGCAGATGTACAACGGCGTGGCGGTGCAGGGAAACCTCAGCGCCGAAACCGGCTGCGTGAAGGGCGGGATCATGAACTGGAAGGACGGCATCACGACGCGCGCCGTCCTCTACGACATCGCGCAGTTGAAAGGCGTCGACACCGTCGATCCCGCGATGCCGATCCGCCGCGCGGATCTCGAGGCATGGGAGAAGAAGGCCGGCGTGAAGATCGGCCCGGGCGACATTCCGCTCCTCTACATCGGACGCTGGAAGCGGCGCGCGGCGCAGGGCGCGATCAATTCACCGGTCGCGGGCTACTACCCCGACACCATTCCGTGGATGCACGATCGGCTGCCGTCGTTCATCGGCCACGATTTCAACATCGACTGGAACCCGCGTCCGGGATGGGAGGGGATGCGCAATCCGATTCACGTCGCCGTACTGAACTGGATGGGCATCAATATCGTGGAGTGCCTCGACCTGGAGCAGGCGGTGCAGACGGCGCGGCGGTTGAACCGCTACGAGTTCGCGATTACGTTCGCGCCGCTGCCGGTGGAAGGCGGGACGGGATCTCCGGTCAACCCGTTGGCAATTTTCTAGACTAGATTCGTCGCGGCGCGGAAAACCATTTCGGATCGAGCTTGCCGGGAGCGGCCGCGGACCTTGAAGGTCCGCGCCGCATCCGGCGCCGCAGCACGACCAGCCCGACCACGACGGTCCCTTTCACTAATGCGGCCACCACAGCCAGAAGAACGAGCGTCGGCACTGTCATTCGACACGATCAACGCTTGTCGCGGCGGAAACGAACAGATCAACGCCTGAGCCGCCGCATCGCGCGCAGCGTTCCGCCCGGATCGCGCGCGACGCCGCGCCCCACCTCGCCAAGCAGCCTCGCCGCCTGCGCGGCATTGCCACGGCTGCGCCGGAGCGCCCGCGCTCGATTTTCCGGGAGACGGCTTCGCGGTAGCTCCCCGCTTCCGGCTCGCCGCCCTGAGCGGGCGCGAGAATTCGCTTCGGCAGATCGAATAGCAGAATCTCGGTTCCCGCCCGACGTCGCCGTCAGCGGCGACGGCAGCAGCGGGCTCGCCAACGCGATGATCGCGCGCCTGATCGCGTCAGGCGCCACCAAGGAATCGCGGTAAGAGAGAATCAGGCGTGGCCGATCGCCTGACGTTCGATGCGGCCGCGGACCCTGAAGGTCCGCGCCGCTCGACCGCACTCGCCTATCCAGCCACCGGCGACGCGCGCGTGGATGCCACGCTCGTCCTCGCGCACGGCGCCGGCGCGCCGCAGCAGAGCGCGTTCATGATCGATTTCGCGCGCGCCCTCGCGGAGCGCGGCATCGACGTCCTGACCTTCAACTTTCTGTACACCGAACAGAAACGGCGCGTGCCGGATCGCACGCCGGCGCTCGACGCGTGCTACCGCGCGGCGATTGCCACGGCGCGCGAGCACTTCGGACGCGACCAGGTTTTCGTCGGCGGCAAGTCGATGGGCGGCCGCATCGCCACGCATCTCGCGGCAGCGGAGGATGCCGAGGCGCTCGGCATCGCCGGCGTCGTGCTGCTCGGTTATCCGCTGCACCCACCCGGCAAACCTGATCGGCTGCGCGCCGCGCACCTGCCGCGCATCCGCGTGCCGATGCTCATCCTCCAGGGCGAGCGCGATCCATTCGGCACGCCGGACGAACTTCGCGCCGCGTTCGCGCCAATCGCGGCGCGCGTCACGCTGCATGTTGTCGAGAAGGGCGATCACTCGCTCGCGCCGTCAAGGCGGGCCGAGTCGATCGCATCAACCTATCGCGAGCTCCAGGATCTGATCGCGAACTGGATCAGGTCTCGCAATGAAAAGGGATGACGGTTTTCACTGCCACCCCAGAACGAGAACGATCCGAACGCCCCGAACGCCTCGAACGCGTCAGAATCCGAGTCTGAACCCGAGCTGCGCCGCGCGCGACGCGTACGCGACATTGTTGTTGTACACGGGTTGACCGTACGCGGGGTTGTCGACCGCCGTGGTGTAGGAACCGTAGTTCTTGTGATTCAACACATTGAAGAGCTCGGCGATGCCGTCGATCGAGCGATGCCCGCCGAGCGGGAACCGCTTCTGCAGGCGCGTGTCGATGCGATGCAGCGGCGAGCCCACGAAGCTGTTGCGGGCGAGGAACGTGCCGTCATTGAGCCGGCGCGTGCCGCCGCCCGAGCCCGTATCGCGTGCCGGGCATGAGCAGCTGACTGTCGTCCGCATGCCGGAGCCGTAGAAATAGACGCCGCTGATCTGGACGCCCTTGCCGACCTCCCAGATGCCGTTGACCACCGCGCGATGGCGCTGGTCGGTCGCCGCGAGCGTGTATTCGCCGCCGACGTCCTGCTTCAGCTTGAACGTGATCGTCGCGCAGGCAGGCGATCCATCCACGGTCCTCACGATCTGGCAGGGGTCGCCTTGCGTGTCGTGCAGCGCCGCGAATGTGTAGGTGGCAGCGAGCTGGTAGTGATGGCTGAAACGCTTGGTGAGCGACGTTTCGAGCCCGTGGTAGTTGCTCCATCCCTGCATGAACTCGCCGTTGACGAATCCCCAGTCCGAGTACGGCCGCGACGCGATGATGCTGAACGGGATGTTGTCGCCGGTGGCCGGGTCGTACGTCAGGTTCATGTTGTAGTCGACTTCTTCCTTGCGCTGTCCGGTGAAGACGTAGTTGGCTTCAACCGCGATCTCCGTACCGAACTGGCGCTGTACGCCCGCGGACGTCTGATGGCTGTAGGTCAGCTTGTGATTCGGTGACGGGATCTCCGAGCTGATCTCGCGGCGAATGCAGGTCGGCGTGAGCGCCGTGGAGCAGAGGCGCGCCCGCGCCTGGTCGATGGTCGGCCTGGGGCCGTTGAAGGGATTGACCGCGAAGTCCACGCGGCCGTCGTAGAGCGCCTCCGGAATCAGCGTCTGTGCCGCGAGGTTCGACTGGTGCTGGGCGTCGTTCTCGAGCTGCGTGAAGTACTTGCCATAGCCGCCATGCAGCACGGTCTTGTCGTTGATCCGATAGGCAAAGCCGAGGCGCGGGACAAAGTGTGTCAGCTCGTACGGCACATTGCCCGTCCTCCACGGGAGCACCTTGATGTTTTCCCCCATGACCTTGATGTCGGCGTCGTAGCGCACGCCGAGGTTCAACGTCAGGCGCTTGGATGCGGCCCAGTCGTCCTGCCACCACCCGGCATAGAGCTGCCGGTTGTTCTGCAGGTGGAAGTTGCCGACCGACTGCCGGTAGCGGATCGAGCTGGAGCTGAGGGGCAGCGGGTTCCACGTCGACGCGTCGTTCCACACCGGGAACATCGCGTACAGCGCGTCCGCCGACGGCGCGGCCAGGAGCGTCGCGTCGAGGTTTCCGTTGCAGTAGCTGCACCACTGGAAGTCGAAGACGTGGTTCGTGAATTCGCCTCCCGTCTTGACGTCGTGGCGTCCCAGGGCGTTATACGAGAAGCCGAAATCATCGCGCACCTGTACGCTCTTCTGCCCGATGTACTGCGGCTGATTGGTGGCGGTGCCGATCGTGTAGCCCTTCACCTGATAGCGCGTCGACCCGCATCGCACGTTGGACGGCTTCGACAATTGACAGCCGGGAAACGCGCCGCCCTTGTACATGACGAGCGAATCGAACCCCCAGCTGTAACCCAGATAGCCGCCCTTCAGCTCGTTGATCCTGTTGTTCCCGAAGACCTGCGTGAACTGCAGCCAGCTCTGGTTCGATCGCCGCACGGCCGACGTGGCGCCCGAGACGTGGGTAGTCGCGCCGCCGCCGCTGCCCGGGAGAAACTGGTTGTACGTGTTGTCCCTGATTGACAGGTGCTTTTGCGGGCTCAGCTGGAAGTCCACTTTGACGCCGCCCGTGCGCTGTCTCCGGACGCCCTGCAAATCCGTGTCGAATTTCGGGTACCTCGGATTGGCGTACACGTAGGTCTGGGGCTCGCGCTCCCCTTCCCAGTTCGCAAAGATGTGGATCCGATCCTTCTTGATCGGCCCGCCGTAGGTCCCGCTGACCTGCTGGTTCGAATACGGCGGCGTGCGGTTGAGCACGTAATCCTTGGTGTTCAGCCGCGCGTCGCGGAAGTAACCGGAGAGCGTCCCCTCGTGCCGGTTCGTGCCCGACTTGCTGACGGCGTTGACCACCACGCCCATCGAGTGGCCCTGCGTGGCGTCGAACCGGTTGGACACGAACTCGAACTCGGCGATCGAATCGCGGCTGTAGCGCGGCTCGGTCGTGCTCGTCACGCTGTTGGTGACCTGCTGTCCGTCCATGTTGATCTGGAACGCCACTTGCGCGCGCGGGATGGGTGACTCGCCACCGGCGTTGGCGCGGCTCCCCGGTGCGAGCATCGCCAGATCCAGCCAGTTGCGGCCGTTCACCGGCAGATCCTTCACCTGCCGCTGGTCGATGTTGCCGCTCACGGTGGAGGAGGTGAGATCCAGGAGCGGAGCCTCGCCGGTGACCTGCACCGTCTCCTGCACGGTCGACGGCGCCAGCTGCAGATTCAGCACGGCCCGCTGGTTGATCTGCATGTCGATGCCGCTTCGCGTCACGGTGGCGAAGCCAGCCAGCTCCGCGGTGAACTGATAGGTCCCGATGCGCAACGGCAGACGGAACACGCCCGCGCTGTCGGTCACCGTGACGAAAGTGTTGCCTGAATCTGAATTCGTCGCCGTCACGGTCACGCCGGGCAGGACGCCACCTGTCGAGTCGGTGATCGTTCCGGTCACGGTCGCTTCCTGCGCAAAGGATGCGGCCGGCACGGCGAGGATGAGCGCGAGCGCGAGTACGCAGAGGGACAGTCGATGCGTCACGGGTGCCTCCTTGTCGCCTGGTTGCCGCTGGGAGGTGCCCTGTATAAGCCCCGCGCGTCAGGGTGTCAACGCGTTTTTTCCCGGATGCATGACGGTGGGCGTCGCGGCCTCGCGCAGCAGCAGTGTGGGCTCACCGCTGCCATCGGCCGCAACCATCCACACGTCGCTGACCGCGGCCGAGCGGCCGGTCGAGTCCGGCTGCGTGTAGAGAATGTGCGCAGCGTCCAGCCATTCGACCTGTTCGTCGATGAAGCGGCTCTCGGCAACCGGCGAGTCGGTGAGCGTTGCGAGGTCGAGGACGTAGAGCCGCCAATGCGCCAGTCCGGGCCCTGCCTCGCGCTTCTTGAACGCGATACGCGTGTTGTCCGGCGAGAGCGACGGGCATTCCACTCCGTCCCTGAGGACGTCGACGCGATTCGCGCGGATGTCACCCTTGACGAGGTACGTGTGTCCACCGGTGCCGAGCGTCGCGTAGAACTCATTCGAGTCGGGCGCGAAGGTGACGCCCCAGAAGTTCGCATCGGCAGGCTGGATGCGCGAGCCATCCAGCCAGATTTCCATCCGCTCCAGATTGTCGACGACGTGCGGCTGGGCGGACCCGCCAGCGGGATGCGGGCGCTGACGTGGAACGCGCTGTCGAAGAGAACGGCGGAATAGGTGGTGACAGCGCCGCGTTCGACTTCCAGACATACGCCGCGGCCGGCGCGGAAGTGGACGCCGTCGCACTGCAGTGCGGTGGCGGTACGCTGCGACTCGCCATCGAGCGCTTCGAGCGCCAGCGCGCCATAGCTCTGATCGAGCGCGGTATGCCTCACCAGCAGATATGCCGGAGGCTGATGCGTGCTGGTCGCGACGTGTGTCGCGTTCTGGTGGTCCGGTTTAGCAACCGCGGGAAACGAAGGCTCGGTCGCCGACTGCGACGGCGGCTCGGGCACCGCGGCCACGGGTGGCAGAGCGGTGGGCGCGAGCGCCGGCGCCGATGCGGTGCTCGTCCACGTGTAGGCGACGGACAGGGCGATCGAAGCCGCGCAGAGCATCGCGAAGAGCCACCCCCGCGTGCCGATGTCACGCACGATCGCCTCTGAGCGCCACGGCCGCAACGACGACGGCGACGGCGACGGCTGATGAAAAACCGGCGACGGCTGTCGGAATGCCGAACTGCACCCACGCGGCGCCGAAGGCGAGCGCGGCGACGAAACGGCCCCCGCTCGTGACGGTGGTCACCATCGCCATGCCGCCAGCGACCTGTTCCGACCTGCAGGCCGCGCCGGCGAGCGCCATGAATACGCCGTCGGTCATCGCGTAGTACGCGCCGAGCAGCAGGACGCTCGAGGCGATCACGGCGGTCGTCCCGTGCACCACGCCGGCGACGATGTAGGCCGACGCGAGCAGCAGATGACCTCCGAGCAGCGTCGTCCGCTTGCCGGCGCGATCGGCGAAATGCCCAACCGGTATGGCGAGCACGAGATAGACCGCGGACGTGCCCACGTAGAGCAGCGGCAACATCGCGGCGTTGAATCCCACGTTACGCTGCAGGATCAGATAGATGAAGGCATCGCTGACGGTCGCCACGCTGAGTACCGCGGCGGCCACGAGCAGCGGCGCAATCGCCCGCGCGTCCGTCGCGCGCCATGCCACGGCGCGAGGCTGCGCGGCATGTTCGACCGGAGGAGGATTGCGCACGAACGCCAGCAGCACGCCGAGACCGATGATGGCGATGCTGAAGCTGACGACGAACACCACGTCGAAGCGTTGCGGCAGCGCCGACAGAATCACCAGGCCGACCAGCGGGCCGAGCATCGCACCCGCGCTGTCGAACGCGCGATGGACGCCGAAGGCGACACCGCGATTGGC
>QHWQ01000243.1 GCA_003222635.1 Acidobacteriota bacterium
CCGAGCACGACGTCATCCGCCCCCGCGAGCGAAACGTGGTCGGGGACCGTCGCGCCTGGCGGACAGACCAGCCGTTCGTTCACCGTCAGTGCAGCAGGCACGATCAACGTCACGTTGACGGCCGCCGGCACGACGCCTATTGGCGTGGGCGTCGGCCTGCCGCGTCTGACCGGCGGCGGCTGCCGTCTCGGCCTCAGCGTGGATGCAACGCCGGGGACGACACCGCAGATCAGTACGCAGGCCGAGGCCGGCCAGTACTGTGTGCAGGTGTACGACCTGGGAACCATCAGCGGGGATCCGGTCGGGTTTGCCCTCAAGATCGATCACCCGTGATCGACGCCTACGAGGAGTTCCTCGCCGCCTATCCGGAGTACGCGGGCACGCACGAGATCGACGCCCTGCGTGTCCGCGAGTACCGCCGGCTGGACGACCAGCATCACGTCTATCTCGACTACACCGGCGGCAGCCTGCATGCGGAATCGCAGGTGACGCAGCACGCGAGGCTGCTCAACACACACATCTTCGGCAACCCGCACTCGGCGAGCCCTTCGTCACATGCGACGACGACGCTGGTCGAGGAGACACGCCAGGCGGTGCTCGACTGGTTCAACGCCCCGCGCGACGAGTACGTGGCGATCTTCACGCCGAACGCCACCGGCGCGTTGAAGCACGTCGGTGAGTGTTATCCCTTCAGCCAGGGCACGGGCCTGCTGCTGACCACGGACAATCACAACTCGGTCAACGGCATCCGCGAGTTCGCACGCGCGAAAGGGGCGCCGGTCGAGTACGCGCCGCTCACGGTTCCGGAACTGCGCATCGATCGCGATCGGCTCGACGGGATGCTGGCGGCGCCCTCCACCGGGCCGGGCCTGTTCGCGTTTCCCGCGCAGTCGAACTTCACGGGCGTGAAGCACCCGCTCGACCTCATCGAGCTCGCGCACGCGCGCGGGTGGGACGTGCTGCTCGATGCGGCGGCGTTCGTGCCGAGCAGCCGCCTCGACCTCTCCACGGTGAAGCCGGACTTTGTCAGCGTGTCGTTCTACAAGATGTTCGGCTATCCGACGGGCGTCGGGTGCCTGCTGGCGCGCAGCCGCACGCTGGCGTCGATGACGCGCCCCTGGTTCGCGGGCGGGACCGTCAACTTCGCCACCGTGAGCGGGCGCGCGTGCATCCTGTCGTCGGGGGAGGCGGGCTTCGAGGACGGGACGCTGAACTACCTGGCGATCCCGGCAGTGGAGCTCGGGCTGCGTCATCTTCGCGAGGCCGGCGTGGATATGATCAATACGCGTGTCCGCTGTCTGACCGGGTGGATGCTGCAGCGTCTCGTGGAGCTGCAGCACAGCAATGGGCACCACATGGTGCGCATCTACGGACCGATCACGACCGAATCACGCGGCGGCACCATTACGCTGAACTTCTACGACCCCGAGGGACACCTGCTGGATTACCGCCGCGTCGAAGAGATGGCCGGCGCGCAGGGCATCTCGCTGCGCACCGGCTGCTTCTGCAACCCGGGTGCGGGCGAGACCGCCGAGGGCATCACCGAAGAAGACGTGCGCGCCGCGCTGGCGCTCGACCCGCGGAACATGAACCTCACGAAATTTCTCGATCTCGTGACGAGCCGCGGCGGCAAGAGCGCGGGCGCCATCCGCGTGTCGTTCGGTCTCGTCAGCAACTTCGCTGACGCCCATCGCTTCATCGAATTTGCCGGAAGCCTCCGCGATCAGACGCGCCTCGCGATCGGCAGCGTGACGTGCGACATCGAGGCGGGGCGCATCATTCGCGACGGATCGTAGGGTTCGAGGGTTCGAGGGTTCGAAGGTTCGGGGGTTCGGCATAAAACACGCATGCAGCGGCGCTCCGGGTATGGAGGGTATGCATGGCTAAGTACGGGAAGAAGGCGGGCGAGAAGGTCGAGCGCGCGATGCACGAGCGCAAGCGCGGCACGCTGAAGAGCGGCCGGTCGGGCAGGCGCGTCAAGAGCCGCAAGCAGGCGATCGCGATCGGCCTCTCCGAAGCGCGGGAGGCCGGCGCAAAGGTGCCGAAGAAGAAGGGGTCGCGCAAGGGCGGCCGCAAATCGTCGAAGAAACGGTAGGCTCTCCGAGTGCAGGGCGGGTCCTTTCGGACCCGCCAGATTTTTCGATTCGCCCATCGCGTGACCACCATCGCACCTTACGGCACCTGGCCATCTCCCCTCTCAGCTGAAACCGTCGCCGCGCAGGGCCTCCGACTCGGGTTTCCTGCGCTCGACGGGGACGACATCTACTGGCTCGAGGGGCGTCCGCAGGAAGGCGGACGCAACGTGCTCGTCAGGCGAGGCGCCAACGGCACGACCGTCGACGTCACGCCGCGCGATCACAACGTCCGCTCGCGCGTCCACGTATACGGCGGCGGCGCGTACGTCGTCTCGAAGTCCTTCATCTACTACTCGAACTTCGCCGACCAGCGCATCTATCGCATCGTCGGATCGGGAGCGCCCGATCCCATCACGCCGGAAGGCAAGTGGTTCTACGCCGATGGCGTGATCGACCAGCGGCGGCAGCGGCTCCTCTGCGTCCGCGAGGATCATTCGCGCGACGGGCACGAGCCGATCACGACGCTCGTCTCCATTCGCGTCGATGGCGAGCCGAATGCGGGCGAGGTGATCGCCGCCGGCTACGACTTCTACTCGACGCCGCGTCTCAGCCCCAACGGCACGCGCCTCTGCTGGCTGTCGTGGCGGCACCCGCAGATGCCGTGGGACGGTACCGAGCTGTGGGTCGCCGCGGTGAGTGACGAGGGCACCCTCCACGATGCGGAACTGATTGCCGGCGGCCCGCACGAATCGATCTTCCAGCCCGGCTGGTCTCCCGACGGCCTGCTGTACTTCGCCAGCGATCGCACCGGCTGGTGGTCGCTCTATCGCAGTGACGCGACGAGCGCGGCGGCGGAGGTGAAGCCCGTGGTCTGGCAGGCGCCCGACGAAGCGGAGTTCGGCCGGCCGCAGTGGATGTTCGGCTGGACGACGTGGACCTTCGCCGATGCACGGCGAATGGTGGCGAGCTATGCGCAGCGCGGGCGGTGGAAGCTGGCGACGATCGACGCCGACGCCGGAACGCTGACCGATGTGCCGACCGATCTCGAGCCGCTCGACTGGGTCACCGCGACGCCGACGCACGCGATCTATGTCGCCGCCTCGCCGGACACGCCGCCGACCGTCGCACGCACGAACCTGCTGACCGGCGGCACCGAGATGATCCGCGCGTCATCCTCGCTGCAGCTCGATCGGCGGCACATCTCGGTTGCCGAGGCGATCGAATGTCCGACCGAAGGGGGCATCACCGCGCACGCGTTCTACTATCCGCCGCGCCACGCGGAGTTCAGCGCCCTGCCGTCCGATCGCCCGCCGCTCATCGTCATCAGCCACGGCGGCCCGACGACGCAGACCAGGGCGGTGCTCGATCTGCAGGTGCAGTACTGGACGAGCCGCGGCTTTGCCGTCGTCGACGTGAACTACGGCGGCAGCTCGGGCTACGGACGTGAGTATCGCGAGCGCCTGAATTGGCAATGGGGGATCGTCGACGTCGACGACAACATCAACGCGGCGAAGTACCTCATCGAGGAGGGAAAAGCGGATCCTGATCGCCTGATCATCCGCGGCGGCAGCGCCGGCGGCTACACGACGCTGGCGGCGCTGGTGTTTCATCCCGAGGTGTTCGGCGCGGGGGCGAGCTACTACGGCGTCAGCGACGTGGAGGCGCTCGCGAAGGACACCCACAAGTTCGAGTCGCGCTATCTCGACACGCTGATCGGGCCCTATCCCGAGACGAAGGAGCTCTATCGCGAGCGATCGCCGATCCACTTCATCGATCGGCTGTCGTGCGCGCTGATTTTCTTTCAGGGCCTGGAGGACAAGGTGGTGCCGCCGGATCAGTCCGAGCGGATGGCGGAGGCCGTTCGCGGCAAGGGGCTGCCCGTGGCGTACCTCGCCTTCGAGGGCGAGCAGCACGGCTTCCGTCGAGCGGAGACGATCATCCGCTGCCTGGAGGCGGAACTCTTCTTCTACGGCGCGGTGTTCCGGTTCGCGCCGGCCGGCCCCCTGACGGCCGTCAACATCGATAATCTCGCGGCGGAGTAAGATCCGGCCGCCATGGCGACCATCGCGCCTGCGTATGCGCCGCGCGCGGCGTCGGCCGCTCGCACGCGTCTCGACTCGATCGATTGGCTGCGCGGCATGGTGATGGTCATCATGGTGATCGACCACACGCGCGACTTCGTGCACGGCCCCGCGCTGCATGACGACCCCACCGATCTGACGCGCACGTCGGCGGCGATCTTCATGACGCGGTGGATCACGCGCGGCATCTGGCTGCTGTTCGTCGGCGTCGGCATGATCGCGCTGCACAACACGCTCGATGGCATCATGAGCCAGTCGCTGTGGTGGATGGTGCTGCATCGCGCCGGGTTCGTCATGGTCCCCTCGACTTCGCTCGGGGCAGGCGGGACACTGGTCTGGGTGCAGTACCCGCTCGTTCCGTGGATCGGTGTGATGGCAGCAGGCTATGCGTTCGGCGCGCTGTACGAGCTCGAGGTGGGACGCCGCATTCGCATCATCGCGCGCCTCGGCCTGGCGCTGACCGCCGCGTTCATCATCGTTCGCACCGTCAACGTCTACGGCGATCCGTCGCACTGGTCCGTACAGCCGAGCGCGCTCTTCTGGGACCCGCGCTCGTTGCTCTCGCGCTGTTTGAGGCGGGTGGGGCGGGAAGAAACTGACGCTCGCTCTGCTGATCACGTTGTGCGTGCTCGCCGCGCCTCATGCGCAGGCTCCGGCCCCGTCGCTCGTCACCGGCACGATCGTCCTCGCGCTCGACGCGCGCGAGACGCCGCGCAAGCTGCTGCACGCGCGCGAGACGCTGAACGTCACTCCAGGCGCGCTGACGCTGGTCTATCCGAAGTGGCTGCCCGGCGAGCATGCGCCGGACGGTCCCATCGACGATCTCGTCGGGCTGAAGTTCTCGGCCGGCGGCAAGGCCGTCTCCTGGCGGCGCGACGCCGTCGATCAGTACGCGTTCCATCTCGACGTGCCACAAGGCGCATCCACGCTCGACGTCTCGCTGGATTTCCTGCCGGCCATCCGACAGGGCGGATTCAGCTCCGCGTCATCGGACACCGCGCATCTCGGCATCTACTCGTGGAACCAGGTGCTGCTCTATCCGCAGGGAGCGCGCACGGACGACGTGATGTTCCGCGCCAGCATGCAGGTGCCCGCTGGATGGAAGTTCGCGACGGCGCTGCCCGTGATGACCCAGGGCGGCGACACGATCGAGTTCGGGCCCGTGTCGCTGACGACGCTCGTGGACTCGCCCGTCGTCGCGGGCGAGTATCTGCGAGAAGTGCCGCTCGACGCCGCCTCGTCGCGCAAGGTCTACGCGGATCTGGTCGGCGACACCCCGAGCTCGATCGACATCTCCGCGGACCTGGCGAACAAGTGGAAGCGGCTGGTGCAGGAAGCCGACGCGATGTTCGGTGCGCGCCACTACAACGACTATCACTTCCTGCTGACGCTCAGCGATCACGTCGCGCACTTCGGCCTCGAGCATCATCAGTCGAACGACTCGCGCATCCCCGAGAACTCGCTCACGCAGCAGAACTCGATCGGCGTCGTCGCGCACGAGTACGTGCACTCGTGGAACGGCAAGTACCGCCGTCCATCTGGAGCGAGTCGTACTACAAGGAGCGTCTCGCGCAGATCGCGGCGTATCTCGACAACGAGCCCGGGCGCGAGTGGCGTCCGCTGTCGGATACGACCACGGCGGCCCAGCTCCTGTATTTTTCGCCGGCGCAGTGGACCGCGTATCGCCGCAGCACCGACTTCTACGACGAAGGCTGGCTGATCTGGCTCGACGTCGACACGGCCATCCGCCAGCTGACGCACGGCCAGAAGTCGATCGAGGATTTCTGTCATCTGTTCCACGGCGGCGAGAGCAGCGCGCCGATGCTGAAGCCCTACACGCTCGATGATGTCGTGGCGGCGTTGAGTCAAGTGGCGCCGCACGACTGGAAGGCCTTTCTCGGCTCGCTCGTCTACCAGGTGAGGCCGCGCGCGCCGCTCGACGGCATGACGGCGGGCGGGTGGCGCCTCGTCTACACGGAGGCGAAGAACGAGTACATCAAGACGAATGACAACGATCGCGTGGAAGCGCTCTACTCGATTGGCCTGCGCGTCCGCGCGCGCGACGGCGTTGTGAACGACGTGATGCTGAATGCGCCGGCGGGAAAGGCGGGCCTCGGGCCCGGCATGCAGATTCTCGCCGTGAACGGCCTGCGCTACTCGGCCGACGTCCTCCGCAACGCCATCAAGGAGTCGAAGAATGCGGCGGGGCCGATGACGATCGAATTCCAGAATGACGATGTGGTGAAGACGGTGTCGATCGACTACCACGGCGGCACGAGAGAGCCGCATCTCGAGCGCGACGCGGCGAAGCCGGACGTGCTGGCGCAGATTCTCGCGCCGCGGGGCAAGTAGATGTATTCGTCGGCGCTCTGGCTGCATTCGCTGCTGCGGTGGGCGGTCTTGATCACCGGCCTGGTGGCGTGGGTTCGCGCCATCGGCGGCAAGACCGGCAATCGCCCGTGGACACCGAAAGATGAATTGTGGGGGCTGCTGCTGACAATCAGCGCCGACCTGCAGCTCCTCGTCGGCCTCGTCCTCTACATCTTCCTGAGCCCGATCACGAGGCTGGGCGTGCGCAACTTCGCCGCGGCGATGCAGAGCGATGCCGCTCGGTTCTTCACGGTCGAGCACCCGGCTGCGATGATTATCACGATCGCGTTGATTCACGTCGCGCGCGTGAAGATACGAAAGGCGGGCGACCCGCAGCGAAAGCATCGCATCGCCGTGGTGATGTTTGGCATTGCGATGATCTTGATCGTGATTGCAATCCCATGGCCGTTCATGCCGCCTCCATTTGTATCGCGTCCGTTGCTTCATCGGTGATCGAAATCGTTCGCGCTGACATCACGACGCTCGACGTCGACGCGATCGTCAACGCGGCGAACGAGCGGATGCTCGGCGGCGGCGGCGTGGACGGCGCGATTCATCGCGCGGCGGGGCGCGAGCTCTACGATGCGTGCCTCGCCGTTCCGGAAGTCAGGCCGGGCGTGCGGTGTCCGACCGGGCAGAGCCGCATCACGCCGGGATTCAACCTCGCGGCGCGCTACGTCATTCACACCGTCGGGCCGATCTGGGGCGGCGGCCAGGACGGGGAACCGGGGTTGCTCGCGTCGTGCTACCGCACGGCGCTCGAGCTCGCTCGTCAGCACCGGGCGCGGTCGATCGCGTTCCCGGCGATCAGCTGCGGCGTCTACGGATACCCGCTGGAGGCTGCCGCGGCGATCGCCGTGCGCGAAACACGCGCGCGCCAAACCGAGTTCGATCAGATCGTGTTGGTGGCTTTCGACGGGGAGGTCCACCGCGCGCTTAATCGTTCGATTCGTTCGGATCGTTCGGGTCGTTCGCGTTCTTCGGAACGTTCGAACGGCGGGAACGAAGAGAACGAGAGCGATTCGAACGTTCCGAACGGTTCGAACGGTTCGAACGACTGAATGCAGACCACGCTCACCGAGATCCTGCATCTCGATCACCCGATCATCCAGGCCCCGATGGCGGGTGGCGGAGACACGCCTGCGCTCGTGGCGGCGGTGTCCGAAGCAGGCGCGCTCGGATCGATGGGGGCGACGTACCTGACGCCGCAGCAGATCGTGGAGGCGTGCGCCGCGGTGCGCGCGACGACCAGCCGGCCGTTCGGCATCAACCTGTTCGTGCCCGACACGCCGTTGCCCTCGTCAATTGACACCAACGCGGCGGTCGGCCGCCTCGCGAAGTACTACGAAGAGCTCGGGCTGCCGCGTCCCGAGCCGCCCGCATCCGTGACACGTGATTTCGATGCGCAGCTCGACGCCGTGCTCGTCTCCGGCGCGGCGGTCTTCAGCTTCACGTTCGGCATGCTGCCGGCCGCGGCGCGTGACAAGGTCAAAGCGCGCGGACTGGTGCTCGCGGGCACGGCGACCACCGTCGATGAAGCGATCGCGCTCGAGCGCGCCGGCATCGACCTTGTCGTGGCGCAGGGGAGCGAGGCGGGCGGGCATCGCGGCACGTGTGCCGGCCCGGTCGATGTCGCCGCATTCGAGTCCGCGATGATCGGCACCCTCGCGCTCGTGCCGCAGATCGTCGATGCGGTGCGCGTGCCGGTCGTGGCGTCGGGCGGCATCATGGATGGGCGCGGCATCGCGGCGGCGCTCGCGCTTGGCGCGGCCGGCGCGCAGCTCGGCACCGCGTTCCTGACGTGCGACGAAGCCGGCATTCCTGACGTCTACAAGCAGGCGATCCTCGACGCCCACGAGGATCAGACGCGCATCACCCGCGCCTTCTCGGGCCGCCCGGCGCGCGGCATCGTCAACCGCTTCATGAACGAAGTAGAACGAAAGAACGAGAACGCTCCGAACGATCCGAACGGTTCGAACGATCCGAACGCGATTCTGCCCTTCCCGCTGCAGAACGCGCTGACACGTCCGCTGCGCACGGCGGCCGCGAAACAGGGGCGCGCGGAATTCCTGTCGCTCTGGGCGGGGCAGGGCGTGCGCATGGCGCGGCGCATGAAGGCGAAGGATCTCGTCGCCACGCTCGCGGAGGAGACCGACGCTGCGATAACACGGCTGCACAAGGTTCAATAGGGTGCAATAGGTGCGATTGGTGCGATTGGTGCGATTGGTGCGTCCGAGAGTGCGAAAGGTGCGATGGTGCGAGAGCCGGTGCGATGGTTCGGACCGTCGAACCGACCATCGCACGCCTCACCCCTCGCACCTTCGGACGCACCCATCGCACCCTCGCACGTTTCGCACCTCGCACACCTGCCATGTTTATCGTAGATTTCAAGCGCGCTGAAATCAGGACGTCAGGCGCGAACATCATCACTGTCTATGGCGGCGATGGGCCTCCGCTGCTGCTGCTGCACGGCTATCGAATTGGGGAGCTTCTTCAGTGCGAGGGTGTGATGGTGCGACGTGCGATGGTGCGTCCGAAAGTGCGAAGGTGCGACGGTGCAGTGTGACGGTTCGAACCATCGCACTCTCGCACCGTCGGACGCACCTTACGCACCCTTCGCACTTCTCGCACCCATCGCACGGCTCTGGTCAACGGTTGCAGTTAATTCAATGGTGTCGAGCGCCGTGCTCACGTCGGCAAGCTTGCGGGCAATCGCGTAGCGCGATGCGCCGAACTGACCGTCGGCATTCTACCGGAGGAGGAGCCCGTGACCACGTCTGTCATGACGTGATCGGATGCTTCGCGGCGCCGCCCGGGTGCGTTCGGCGGCTCTGAGGTGTAGTCGATGTTTCCGCTCATCGAACCAATGCCGATTCTCGTGTTCAACCTGGCCGCGGCGGCCGTGCTGATCACGATGTTCGTGCTCTTCCGCCGCGCACGTCGCGAAACGTGCACCTGGCCGCGCTGGCTGCGCGTGATCGCGCAGGTGCCCGCTTGGTTGCTCGTTCCGCTCGGAGGCTGGGTGATCGTCGGCCTCGCGATGCTGGAGATCCGCGAGAAGCGCGGCGGGCTCGGCATCGGGACCATCGTGGCGGCGATCGGCGCCCTGCTGAAGGGCCTCGCCGATCGGTACGGACGTCCCGAGGAAAGCTAACGGGTGATGAGATGGGTCTTGCAGTCTGGCTCTGTACTGTGATCGCCGAGCGCCTGAATCAAACACGCATCGGCCGTATGGTCACTACCGGCATCGCGACGGTCGTGATCGCCTGGGCGATCGTCGTCGCCCTGCTGATCACGAGTCTCCTCATCCTCGCGATCTTCGGCTACTACCCATAACGGCCGCGCGGTCAAAGCGGCGACTCCACCCACCTACCTTGGGATTTGGAGCTTAGGATTTCGTCTGTCAAACTATGGTCGAACGCTAAATGAGATCATGAGTCGTTCCGCGAATGCCCCGACGGTGGTCGTCTTCGACGGTGACGATACG
This sequence comes from Acidobacteriota bacterium, assembly GCA_003222635.1. Taxonomy (GTDB): domain Bacteria; phylum Acidobacteriota; class Vicinamibacteria; order Vicinamibacterales; family UBA2999; genus Gp6-AA40. Next base: position 10,014 of record QHWQ01000243.1, read on the forward strand.
CTGTGGACAACCGAGCCGCTCTACGACGAGGCTCGTCAGCGGGCCCGTCGAGAGGTAGCGGCGGCAGGCGTGGACGGTGCGGAATGGGAGCGTCTCGAACGCGCCACCGATGTGAAAAACGTCACCGTGATGGGCTTCAGCGTCGAGCGATTTCCCACATCGTG
>QHWQ01000335.1 GCA_003222635.1 Acidobacteriota bacterium
TGCTCGCGCATCTGCCTGCGATACGCGGCCTGATCGATCTGCGGCCGCGCCACGCCGAGGATGGCGAAGTTGTCCGGCAGGTAGCCTTCTTCGCACAGGTTGTAGATGGCGGGCAGGAGCTTCCCGCGCGTGAGATCTCCGGACGCGCCGAAGATCACGAAGACGCATGGGTCAGCGCTGCGGCTCGACATGACCGCCGAACTGCGCGCGCAGCGCCGACAGGAGCTTTTCGCCGAAGGTGTGATCGCGGCGCGAGCGGAAGCGCGCGTAGAGCGCCGCCGTCAGCACATCGGCGGCGACTTCCTCCTCGATGGCCGCATCGACCGTCCAGCGTCCTTCACCCGAGTCCGCAACCTTTCCGACGAACGCCTCGAGCTCCGGATCGCTCGCCAGCGCCAGCGCGGCGAGGTCCAGCAGCCACGAGCTGACGACGCTGCCGCGCCGCCACAACTCGGCGATCTCCGGGAGGTGCAAGCCGTAGCTGGCGTTCTCGAGGATGTCGAACCCTTCGGCGTAGGACTGCATCAGCCCGTACTCGATGCCGTTGTGAATCATCTTCACGAAGTGACCGGCACCCGACGCGCCGCAATAGAGGAAGCCTTCGTGCGCGGTCGTCTTCGTCACATCGAGACCGCGCGAGGGCGGCTGCGATCCCTGACCGGGCGCGAGCGTGCGGAAGATCGGCGTGAGCCGCTCGGCCGCGTGCTGCGGGCCGCCGATCATCAGGCAGTAGCCGCGGTCGGCGCCCCAGATGCCGCCACTCGTCCCCACGTCGAGATAGTGGATGCCGCGTGTCGCCAGCACGCCTGCCCGCCGCACATCGTCTTTGTAGTGGCTGTTGCCGCCGTCGATGATCGTGTCGCCCTGCTGCAGGACTTCGGCGAGCGCGGTCACGGTCTGCTCGGTGGCGTCGCCTGCGGGTACCATGCACCAGATCGCGCGAGGGGGCACGAGCCGCGAGACGAGATCGGCGAGTGACGAAGAGCCGCCGGCGCCCGCCGAGGCGAGCGCACGCACGGCATCCGTGCTGCGATCCCACACGGCGACCTCGTGCCCGCCCGTTAGCAGACGGCGCGCCATATTGCCGCCCATGCGGCCCAGGCCGACGAGTCCTATTTGCATCCTTCGTCGATCTTCCTGATGCGAGCGACGTGCCGCCCGCCCTCGAACGGCGTTGTCAGCCAGACGCGAACGATGGCGAGCGCCTGCGCCTCGGTGAGTGTCCGCTGGCCAAGCGAGATCATGTTGGCGTCGTTGTGCGATCGGCTCCAGACCGCCACCTGTTCGCTCCAGCAGAGGCCGCAGCGGATGCCGCAGATCCGATTGGCGACCATCGCCTCGCCGTTGCCGGAACCGCCGAGCACGATCCCCCGCTCGAACTCGCCGCAGGCGACCGCCTGAGCTACCGGCCGGATGAAGTCCGGATAATCGACTGGCGCGTCTGAATTTGTACCGAAATCGTGCACGGTGTGGCCGTCGGCCGCGAGCATCGTCTTCAGGGCTTCTTTGTAGGCAAAACCGGCATGATCCGAACCGATCGCAAGTTTCATCGACGGTATCTTATAATTGCCGCCATGCGAAACACCGCTAAGTTCCTGCTGACGGGGGCCTTTGCGCTCGCCATGGTCCAGGCTCCGGCTGCGGAGCAGCAAGCAAACACTGCGCAGCAGCAAGCAAACACTGCTCAGCAGCGGCAACAGCAACAGCCGCGGCAGCAGGATGGCGTGCTCGTGCAGCAGCAGACGCCGACCTTCCGCTCGGCCGCGGAGCTCGTGACGACCGACGTGATCGTTCGCGACGCCAAGAACGAGCAGTTCATCGCGGACCTCAAGCCGACCGACTTCGACATCCTCGAGGACGGAGTCAAGCAGGAGCTCGCGTCGATGGTGTTGATTCACGGCGGCCGCGCGTACAACACGCTGGCGCCGCCGCCCGCGCCGGTGCAGGAAGGCATCATCCTCCCGGTGGCGCGTCCGACCAACGACGCTGCGGGCCGGGTGTTCCTGCTGTTTGTCGACGACCTGCACATGGACTTCCAGCAGACGCCGCGCATCCGCGAGATCTTCCGGAAGATGCTGAAGAACCTGATCCACGACGGCGACATGTGGGGCATGGTCAGCACGGGCACGTCCTCGATCTCGATCGATCTGACGTACGACCGCGCGCTGCTCGATGACGCGATCAACCGCATCAGCGGTGGAGGGCTGAAGCCGAGCGAGATCATCAAGGGACAGGAAGGCGCCGGCGGTCCGGTCGAACTTCGTTATCGCGCGCACGTCGCCTTCACGACGGCGAATCAGTTGATGGCCAACCTCGAGAAGCTGCACAACCGGCGCAAGGCGGTCATCTGGGTGAGCAGCGGCTACGACTTCAACCCGTTCGAGAAGTCGCGGTTGAAGGAGCAGCTTGGGCCGTGCGACAGCTCGGGGGACGGCAGCGGCAGCAGCGACCAGAGCAACTGCGTGAGCGACAACGGACGCGTCGATCCGAACCTGCAGCCGCAGGGCGCGCGGTTCGCCGACGCCGAGCTGGTGCGCGACATGGCGGACGTGACGAAAGCGGCCAACCGCGCCAACGCGACGCTCTACACGATCGACCCGCGCGGCCTCGTCGCCGGCGGCGACATCGGCGAGAACGTGGATCCGGTCGAGTGGGAAACCTACGTGTCGAAGACGGTCGACAGCCTGCGCACGATCGCGGATCTGACCGGCGGCTTCGCCGTGGTCAATCAGAACGACTTCGACAAGGCGCTCAAGCGGATTGACGCCGAGACGAGCGACTACTACGTGCTGGGGTTCTATTCGAGCAATCCCGACCCGCTGCGCCGCACGCGGCGCATCGAGGTCGTCACCAAGCGTGACGGCGTGAAGGTGTGGTCGCGGACGTCCTACTCGCTGCGTCCGACGCCTTCAGATACGACAGCGACGACCAAGAAGTAGGCGGCGCGCCATGAGACACCGCGTCGTTCACCCGTGGGTGCTTGGCGCGGTCATCGCCCTCGCGGCCGTTCTGCAGACGGCCGCGCAAACCTCCAGCTCACTCGATCAAACCCTTCGCGCCGCCGTTGACCGCGGCGACATTGCCGGCGTCGTCGTGCTGGCGACCGATCGGCGCGGCGTGATCTACGACGGTGCGTTTGGCGAGCGCAACGCGGCGCACGCGCGGATGAGCGACGACACGATCTTCCGCATCGCGTCGATGACCAAGCCGGTGACGTCGGTGGCGTTGATGCAGCTCGTGGAGCAGCATCGGGTCGCGCTCGACGATCCTGCGGACAAGTATCTGCCGGCGTTCCGCAATCTCCAGGTCTTCGAGTCGTTCGACGCCAGGACGGGCGCGTATACGCTTCGCGCCGCGCGGCGTGCGCCGACCGTGCGCGAGCTGCTGACCCACACCTCCGGTCTGGCCTACCCGTTCGTCAGTCCCACGATGCGCGACTTCAAGCCGCGCGATGGCGAGAAGTACGAGGCAGGCCCGCTCCTGTTCGACCCGGGCACGCGATGGCACTACGGGCCGAGCACGCTCTGGGTGGGAAAGATCGTCGAAGCGGTGTCACGCCAGACGCTGGAAGACTATTTCCAGGAGCACATCCTGCGCCCACTCGGCATGCCGGACACCTCCTTCAATGTGCCGCGCGAAAAGCAGGGGCGCGTGGCGACGGTGCATCTGCGCCAGGCAGACGGGTCGCTCGTGGAGCGGCCGCAAGGCGAGTTGCCAGTTGTGACCGAATATCGCGGCGACGGCGGGTTGTACTCAACGGCGCGCGACTACATGCGCTTCGCGCGCATGATCGCCAACGACGGCGAGCTCGAGGGCAAGCGCCTCATCAGGCCGGACACCGTCCGCCTGATGGCGGAGAACCAGATCGGCACGCTCCCGGTGCTCGCACTCGAGACCGCCATCCCGGAGCAAAGCCGCGACTTCACGATCGTCGATGAACGCTCCGATCGCTGGGGACTTGGCTTTCTGATCAGGGGCCGCGCGGTGCCAGGCATGCGCTCGCCCGGCAGCCTCAGTTGGGGCGGCATCGACAATACGTACTTCTGGATTGACCGGCAGCGGGGAATTGCCGGTGTCGTCCTGATGCAGATGCTGCCGTTTACCGACGAGAAGGCGCTCGCGGCCGCCGACGCGTTCGAGCGCGGCGTGTATCAGCTAGCGGCTACGCGAAAGTAAATCCCAAATCCCAATCGCAAATCCTAAGCGCCACTCACGCGGTTGGGAGTTGGGTTTTGGGATTTGGGTTTTGGGATTTGCTGATCGCTTCGCGGATCCGTTCCCGAAGCCAGTCCACCGGCTTCGGTGTGCTCGCCAGAAATGCCTGCCACTCGGCTTCCGACAATGGAATATGAATGACGCGCTCGACGCTGTCCGAGACGTGGAGTTGGTGATCCATTCAGCGGGATTCTCTCACAGATTCTTGGGCGCCTGCGCGGCGGCGAGCAGCCGCGGGCTGACGGTTTCGAAGACGCGCAGCACCTCGGAGACGGACCGCGGCAGCCGCGTCATTTTTGGATACAGCCAGCCAAACTGCCGCACCAGCGCCTGCCCCGCGATGCGGCTGACGAACAGCTGCTTGACGCGCACGTCGCCCGCCACCGCCTGCCACGGCACGATGCTGATGCCGAGGCCGCTTCTGACCATCGCCTTGATGATCTCGACGTTCTCCGTTTCCATGACGATGTCGACGTGGATGCGCTCGCGCGTGAAGAATTCGTCGACCAGGCGCCGCGTGATCGATCCGGTTTCGAAGAGGATGAACGGCTGCTTGTTGAGGTCGGCCGGCGAGATGCGCCGCTTCATCGCCAGCGGATGGTTGGGGTAGGTCGCCACCAGCAGCTCCTCTTCGAGCACCGGCACCGAGACCATGTCGCTGGCGTCGATCGGCAGCGTCAGGAGGCCGAGATCGCCCGCGCCCGAGCGGAGCATCGCCAGCGACCGCTCGGTGCTGCCGACCGTGACCTTGAGGTCGAGGTTCGGGTGCACGCGCCGCACTTCCGACAGCAGCGTGGGAAAGACGTAGAGGCAGACCGTCATGCCGCCGACCAGGCGCAGCGCGCCGCGCAGCGACTCCTGCTTCTCGCTGATCGCGGTGACGGTCTCCTGCAGATCCTGAAAGACGCGGTGACTCAGTTGGAGGAGCGCTTCGCCGGCCGGCGTGATGCGGATGCGCCGCCCGATGCGATGGAAGACGGTTTCGCCGAGCTCCTCTTCGAGCAGCAGGATCTGCCGGCTGATCGCCGACTGCGAGACGTGCAGCTTGTCGCCGGCCGCCGTGAACGAACCGGTGTCCGCGATCGCGCGGATGATTTCGAGCTGCCGCAGATCCATGAGTCGAAGCTTATATAGCCGATACGCATCGACACAACAACATCGATGAGGAAATAGCGGTGCGAGGGTGCGAGGGTGCGAGAGTGCGAGGCCGCGATCAGGTGCCTTTGACGCGTGCGATCGCTTCCGAGAGATACCGTTCGTCCATCTCGATGCCCACGAAGTTCAGGCCAAGCTGCGCGCATGCGACGGCCGTCGATCCGAGACCGAGGAACGGATCCGCGACGGTCTTGATCCGATCGACGCCGTGAAGACGGAGGCACATCTCGGGAAGGCGAGAGGGAAACGTCGCCGGATGCGGCCGATCCTTGTCGCGGCTCTGGATGGTGTCGTAGGGAATGAACCACGTGTTGCCGCGGCAGCGGAGATCGTCGGCCGCCGCGCGCCAGCGCGCCACATTCGACTTGTCCTGATACCGCACACCAATCGCCCGCCGCCGGAGGGGCGTGTCGCCTTCCGGCGTGAAATGGAACACGAATTCATGGCAGTCGTGCAGGAACCGTTCACTGTTGATCGGCTTGTAGTGGCCGACGGCGAGATCCTCCTCGAGCCCGGCGCGCGCTCCGGCGAGCGCCTTCTCGATGGCGATCGATTTGATCCAGTGGATGGTGTTCTGGAGCTTTAAATGCGGACGCGCGGCCTGCGCCACGTCGAGCGCGGTCCACGGATCGGTCGGCTTGCCGCCGACGTTCAGAAACAGCGATCCGTCCCGCGCGAGCGCGCGGGCGGCAAGCTTCACCCACGTCCCTGTCCACTCCAGGTAACGCGACCGCGGCATCGTGTCGTCGTAGCTGCGATAGCGGATCCCAAGGTTGTACGGGGGCGAGGTGACGATGGCGTCGAGCGAGCGTTCGGGAAAGCGGGGAAGAAGGTCGAGCGAGTCGCCGAGATAAAACCGGAAGGTCGCGCCGCGAAGTTTGAGGGTGGTGTGTGGCGGGGGAAAGCGAGTCATGGGTGGTCGGTGGCTGGTAGTTGGTGGCTGGTAGTTAACCACCAACCACTAACCACAAACCACTAACCAGCTAGGACGCGCGGATGCTCAGAGGCTCGGGCGAGAGCGCCGCGCGATCCGTGGCGATGGTGTGGTTGCGGCGGTGGCCGTACATCTCGCAGGCCGATCCCTTTTCCTCGATGTAGGTCAGCTCACGGCTCGTCGCGAGCTCGCGATACCGGCCGATCACACATCCGCAAGCGAGTGTCCGAAACCCTAGGAGCCGCACCAGACTCATGGCTCGTATCCTCCCGCACTGCTGGGGTGCAATCAGTATGCCTGCTGAGGTGAAAGTGTGCGCCAGGCCCGATCGGAAAGGTCCATCGAATGGATTGTTAAGAAATGCCGGGGACGTGCCGCGCACACCTCCGGGCGTGCGGGCCCGCGAGCGTGTGCTATCGCGCAACCTGTGTGTTTCGTTCAGGGAACGCTTGGATCGCTATTCAAAAACTCCAATCATTTCTGCGCGCGGATCTGGCGGAACGACTCGAGTTCGATGGCGCGCTGGCGGGCGGCCGCCCCCCGGGCGCGAACAATTCTAATCACCATGGCGAGGTGTAACACCCCGATGACTCCCAGCTCGATGGCCGTCGGCCGTAGCTGCAGCGCGAGAGCCGGGAGAATGTTGACAAAAGTCGCGCTGGCGAAGACCAGCGTGAACAACGGGTCGATGCCGCCGCCGGGAAGCGCGGGACCGACCTTCATCGCAATCGTCTCCCACTGCGGGCCGGTCTCCAGGTTCTCGTAGTAGACCTGCAGGTAGCGGCCGATGCGTTCGACGCCGACGTGCAGCGCGTGGATCGCCTCGAAGCCGGCCGCGAGGACGGCGAGCGGAAGGAGCGAGGCGACTGGCGCCTCCGCGAGCGTCAGAACGATCAACGCCAGCGACGCCCACGCGATCATCGTCACGGGGAACAAGACCATGCGCGCGGTGCCGCGCGCGGCAATGGTTTTCCGCAGGATCGAGTATTCAGTGTCGGACAGGCTCACGTCGTGGCACCTTTCTTGGAACTGCCGAGCAATAGAGCAGTAGAGGTGACAGAAAAGCGAACGCGACTGCCGTTTGTGGGCACATCAGTTTCCGCCATAAGTCCGGTTGCGCTCTACAGATTGTCTGCTACAATGCCGAAACATTCCGTAACAACTTGGGATACAAAGGTTTGCCCGTGATCCGAACCCGCTTTGCTGTAGCCAAACGACTCTTCTGTATCCTGGCGACAATTCTCGTCGTCGGAATTCCTGCGCAATCGAGCGCAGCCACTGGCTCGACCACAGCGAAGAAGACCGTCTCGACAGCAAAGAAGCCGGCCGTAAGGAAAGCGACCACGACGGCGACCACAAAGCGGTCGGCGGCAGCGACGCCGGCGGCGAACCGCCGCGTGAGCGCCGCGCGCGCCCGGGCCGCTCAGCAGGCCGCCGCGCTCCGCGATGCGATCGAACCCAGGTTCAAGTTCGACGAGACCGGCAACGTCGTCCCCGACATTCGCGCCGAAGCCGCCATCATCTACAACCCCGAGAACGGCAAGGTGCTCTGGGAAAGCAACGGCAGCGAACGGCGATCGATTGCGAGCATCACCAAGGTGATGACCGCGGTCGTGTTCCTCGAGAACTCGCCGGACCTGACGCGCGACGTCGTCGTCGAGCGCGGCGACGTCCGCGCCGCCTCGACCACCTATCTGCGCGCCGGCTACACCATCACGACCGGCGACCTTCTGCACCTGTTGCTCATTGGATCCGACAACGCCGCGGCCCGCGTGCTGGCGCGCGTCTCGCCGCAGGGCTATGAGGGCTTCATCGCGCGCATGAACGCGAAGGCGCAGGAGCTCGGTCTCGAAAGCACCTCGTACGCAGATCCGTCGGGACTGCTCGCCGACAACGAGTCGTCTGCCTACGACCTCGCGCGGCTGATTACCTACGTCTCCGGAGACGATCGCATCGCCTCGATCATGCGCACGCCGTACTACACGGTGAACGCGGGCCGTCATCAGATCACGATTCACAGCACGAATCAGCTGGTGATGAAGGGCGACGTCGACGTGCAGGCGGGGAAGACCGGCTTCATCACCAAGGCGGGCTACTGCCTCGCGACGCTCCTGCGGCTGCCGCAGGGCGGACCGGAAGTCGCGGTCGTGGTGCTCGGCGCCAAGTCGAATCCCGGACGCTTCTGGGAGACGCGGCACCTGTTCAACTGGATTTCGACGAAGGCGAACGACTGGTTTGCTCCGGCCGTTCAGCAGTCAACGCAGAGCACGCTGCAGCTGCCAGCGCAGATTCCCGCTGTGCTCCCCGCGGCGAATTAGTTAGGAATACCCACGCTGCATGGCGTAGGCGTCGAGCGGTAACGTCGCCACGCTATCCACAACAGGCATCACCGGGCGCGTGGCGCGACGCGCGTCGTACGCCTTCAGATACCGGTGGCACTCATCGCACGCATAGACGCGATACTGTCCATCGGGCGTCGCAAACGACGTGATGCGCGATCGATCGTTGTTGCGGCAGTAGGGACACGTCAGCGATTCGAACTTCCATCGCAGCGCGCAGCGGCCGCAAATCAGGTGACGTTCAGCGGCCGGCGTAATCACCGCGAAATCCGGCTCCGATCCACACAGCGCGCAATGCGCATGCGCCCAGAGCCCCAGCTCAGCGCGCTGCTGCACCACTTCGGCGCAGCGCGTGAGCCACGGACGCATCGCGAGCGCGAGCACCTGATCCAGCGCTTCATCCGTCGGCTCGTGCGTGCCGGCGGACACGTGATGATGCGCGATCCCGATCGCGGCGACCGAGTGATGACGCGCGCCGCTGCGATACCACCGCCCGGCGAACTCCAGCAGGTTCATGTCGCGGCCGATCGTCTGGATGCGCTGATAGTCGGCATCCTCGAGCGCGCCATGACGCCGGAGCACGTCCGCGATTTGACGCATGAGCAGCCGCAGATCGCTGGTTTCGATCTTGATGTCCTGGAAGCGGAGTAGCGCCTCGCCCGAGGCGTTGTGCTTCTCGAAGACGTCTGCGTTGAGCTCGAACCAGGGTAAAGGCACGCGCCCCAGAACACGGCGGTGGAGTTCGAGCAGCTCGATGTGCATGTCCACGGCATCCGAGAGCTCCGGATGCGCCTCGCGAATCGCCCGGAGCTCGACTACTTCGCGCGTTTCCGACCGTGCGGGTCGCGCCGGACGCCCTGGATCAGCCACAGAGAGATCATACAAGGTCCGCCTAAAGGCGGACTCTACCGTTGCGACGGTAGTGTCCGGCTTTAGCCGGACATAATGGAACCGATGCGGATCCTCACGGTTGCGTCCGAAGCTGTGCCGTTTGCGAAAACGGGCGGCTTGGCGGACGTGATCGGCGCGCTTCCGCTCGCGCTTGCACGGCTCGGTCATACCGTCGACGTGGTCATGCCGCGGTATCGCGGGATCACCGCAGGCGAGCGGGCAGGGCAGGTGACCGTGCGGCTTGGCGGTCAGGTGGCGGAGGCCGGGATCTGGATCGCGGAACGCGGACCCGAAGAGTCCGCGCCGTCCCAGGCCCAGGTCCGAACCGTCTTCATCGATCAGCCGACGTACTACGATCGCGATTTCCTGTACGGCACCGCGGGCCAGGATTATCCGGACAACCCTGAACGCTTCGCGTTTCTCGCCGTAGCGGCGCTCGAGTGGGCGGCCTCCACGGTTCAGCACTTCGACATCGTCCACGGCCACGACTGGCAGGCGGGGCTCGTGCCGGTGCTGCTGCAGACTGGCCGCGCGCCGGCGACGATCGCGCGCACGCAGGCAGTGTTCACCAATCACAACCTCGCGTATCAGGGGGTGTTCGACGCGAGCTGGCTGCCGCGTCTCGGTCTCGGGTGGGAGTTGATGCGGATCGACGCGCTCGAATACTGGGGCCGAATCAGCTATCTGAAAAGCGGCCTGATGTTCAGCCGCATGATCACGACCGTCAGCCCGCGCTATGCGCGCGAAATCCAGACGCCGGAATACGGGTTCGGCTTCGACGGCATCCTGCGCTATCGCCGCGATGATGTCGTCGGCATTCTCAACGGAATCGATTACGATCAGTGGGATCCGACGCGCGATTCCAACATCCCAGAGCCGTACGACGCGAACAACACCGCCGGCAAGCAAGCCGCGAAACGCGCGGTGCTCGACAAGTACGGATTGCGCACGGACGAGGCCGCGATGGCGCGGCCGCTCGTCGGCTTGATCTCGCGGCTGGTGGACCAGAAGGGTTTTGATCTCATCGCCGAGATCGCCGATCAACTGGCGCAGCTCGACGCGTCGTTCGTATTGCTCGGCACGGGCGAGCGCCGCTACGAGGACTTCTGGCTCGGCCTGGCCGCCCGGCATCCGGATCGCATCGGCGTGAAGATCGGCTTTGACGAGCCGCTGGCGCACCTGATCGAGGGAGGGGCTGATCTGTTCCTGATGCCGTCGCGCTTCGAACCGAGCGGGCTGAACCAGATGTTCAGCATGCGCTACGGCACGGTGCCGGTGGTGCGGGCCGTCGGCGGGCTGGACGATACGGTGCTGAATTACAACCCGCGCACGGGCGAGGGAACGGGGTTCAGTTTCCAGGACTACACGGCGCAGGCGCTGCTGAACACGCTGCGCTGGGCCCTGGACGTGTTCCGTGATCGCGCCACCTGGCAGCGGATCCAGCGCGAAGGGATGACGCAGGATTTTTCCTGGGACGCTTCGGCCCGTCAGTACGTCAAAGTATATGAACGCGCGTTAGGGAGAACAAGAACAGATGGCATCTGAAAAGGTCAAGACGTTTACCGACAGCAACTTCGACACGGAGATCAAGAGCGGCGTGACGCTGGTGGATTTCTGGGCCGAGTGGTGCGGTCCGTGCCGCCGCCTGGCGCCCACCGTGGATGCGATTGCCTCGGAATATGACGGCCGCGTCGTGGTGGCGAAGATGGACGTGGACGCGAATCCGAGCGTCCCCGGCCGCTTCATGATTCGCGGCATCCCGACGCTGCTGATCTTCAAGAACGGCGAGCTCGCCGATCAGATCGTCGGCCTCGTGGCGAAGGAAGAGATTACGCGCAAGCTCGACGCGCAGCTGTAACCAACACATGGCCGATCGTAAAGTCGCCATCATCGGATCCGGTCCGGCGGGGCTGACGGCCGCGCTCTACACCGCGCGCGCCAATCTGAAACCGCTGCTCGTCGAGGGGCTCGAAGCCGGCGGTCAACTGATGCTGACGACGATGGTGGAAAACTGGCCGGGGTTCAGGGACGGAATCATGGGTCCCGACCTGATGGCGGAGATGCGCGTGCAGGCCGAGCGCTTCGGCACCGACGTGATGCAGGGCAACGTCGAGCGCGTCGATCTCAATCGCCGGCCGTTCTCGATCGCGTTTGCCGACGGCACGAGCATCACGACCGATGCGTTGATCATCGCCACCGGCGCGTCGGCGCGCTGGCTGGAAATCGGTGTCGATCGCAAGCTGTCCGGCCACGGCGTCTCGACCTGCGCGACCTGCGACGGGTATTTTTTCCGCGGCAAACCGATCGCCGTCGTCGGCGGCGGCGACTCCGCGATGGAAGAGGCGATCTACCTGACGCGCTTTGCGACGAAGGTCACCGTGATCCATCGGCGCGACTCGCTGCGCGCGTCGAAGATCATGCAGGACAAGGCGTTCGCCAACCCGAAGATCGAATTCATCTGGGACTCGGAGATCGCGGACATCAAGGACCTCGAGCGCGGCGAAGTCACCGGCATCGACGTCCGCCATCTGAAGACCGGCACGATCACGCATGTGCCGCTCGATGGCGTCTTCATCGCCATCGGCCACACGCCGAACACGGCGCTCTTCCGCGGGCAGATCGAGCTCGACGAAGCCGGCTACATCCGCACGCATCATGGAACGAAGACGAGCTGTCCGGGTATCTTCGCCGCGGGCGATGTGCAGGACCACGTCTATCGTCAGGCGGTTACGGCCGCGGGCTCGGGCTGCATGGCGGCGATCGATGCAGAGCGCTATCTCGATGGCCTGCCCGTTCCCGACGAGACGACGGATAACGCCGCGTGCCTTGCGGAGTCCCCCACCAGCGAACTGCTGAAACCATAAAAAAATCCCAAACCCCAAATCCCAAGCTCCAAATCCCAAGCTCCAAATCCCAAATTCGCATTGGGTCTTGAGATTTGGGATTTGGGTTTTGGGATTTGAAACGGCGCTGGTGCCAGGGCCGTATAGTGCGTGTCCGTGGCGCAAAGCGATGCTGAACTGGCCAAGGATGCACTTGGCGGCTCGGAGGCGGCGTATCGCGAACTGGTAACGCGGTACGCCACCCCCGCGGTCAACTTCATCCATCGCTTCACGCGCGATCGCGCGCTCGCCGAAGACCTGGCGCAGGAGGGCTTTCTGCGCGTCTACCAGCGGCTCAAGACCTACGACGCCGAACGCAAATTCTCCAGCTGGTTCTTCCAGGTCCTGCGTAACATCACCATCGACTATCTGCGGGTCAATCGGCTGCCGACCTCCTCGCTCGACGCGCTCGAGGAAGAGGGGCATCGCGCGGCGGTGATAGACCGCGAGAGCGCCTCGCCGGAGCAGGCGGCCGAACAGAGCGAACTGGCGGTCGTCATGAGCGCGGCGCTGGCGAAGATTCGGCCGGAATACCGGGAAGTGGTGGTGCTGCGCTACCAGGAAGGGCTGACCCAGCCGGAAATCGCGGAAATTCTGGGCATGCCGTCGGGGACGGTCAAGACGTACCTGCACCGGGCGCGCAAGGAACTGGCGGAAATCCTCTCCGAATCGGGCTGGAACACCAATGTTTGAAACCATTTGGACCGAGAGGCCGTAACGTGAGCAGGACGATCAGGGACCGAAACATGGACCGAAAACAGCTCGAACAGTGGCTGGCGGAAGAGGCGAGCGGTCGAGACGAGGCCGCCGATGCCGCGTGTGCCCACCTGTTTACGGCCCTTCCCAAGGTCGATCCGAACCCCGCGTTCGTCGAGCAGGCGGTCACGGCCGCCCTGCGGTGGCGGACACGGCGCCGCCGGCTGGTTGCGTGTGCATGGGCGGCGACCATCCTTCTGGTTGCCGTCGGCGTCGCCCTCGTGTTCCTCGGCGCGCCGCGCATCGCGACCTCGGTGATCAAGGGATTCGCGTTCGTGAGCGGCCGCGCGGTGCCGTGGCTCCTCGCCTACACGACCGTGGCGATGAGCTGGTGGTTGACGCTCGGCCACGTCGGCGGCGTCATCGCGTCCGCATTGATTACACCAGGACGCGTCGTCGCGGTCGTCGGCGTCGAACTGTTTGGACTTCTCGCGTTCTACGCGCTGCAGCGGATCGCCGGCGCGGAGCGCCTCGGAGATGCACAGGTATGAGGAAGCAGATTGTTTGCGCGCTGGCGATCGTGACGGTCGCCCTGATGGCGCGCACCGCCTACATCGTTCACGCGCAGACGGCGACGGCCGCGGAGCTGCGGACGCAGCTCTCGAAGAGCTACGACATCGTCGCGCTGGCGCAGGGCGTGGCGCTGGTGCCGAAGGCGGCCAGCTCGCGCGTGCGCATGATTCAGGTGATCAACGGCGCCGTGACGGTGGATGGCGACACGCTGACGGCCGCGCAGCTGCGCGACAGGCTCGGTGCGGATGCCGCGACGATCGTGCAGTTGACGTACTTGAGCGCCGCCGAACAGCGCCAGCTCGCCGGCCCCGAATCACCCGCAGGCGCCGCCGCGACGCCCGCCACGACAGCGCCGCCCGCCCCCGCTCCCGCGCCTGAGCCAGCGCCTGCACCGGGCCGGGCGACGTGGTTGCTGTTGGCGGTGGAGCGACGCTCGGGCCACATGCGGTCGTGCGCGGCGAGGTGACGACGGTGGGCGGGCCGCTGAGGCGCGATCCGCAGGCGCAGGTGTTCGGGAAGGTGAACGAGGTCGGCATCGGCGGGAACGTCGCCGGCCTTCCGCCGAACATGAACATCCCGGGCCTGATCTTCGGATCGTTCGCGTCGCGCGTCGGCCGTCTGACGACAACCATCGCCCGCGTGCTGATGTTCATGCTCTTCGCGCTGATCGTCACCGCCGTGGGGCATCGACCCGTGCAGGAAGTGGCCGCGCGCATTCTCGCGGAGCCGGTGCGCATGGGGCTGATGGGGCTGCTCGCCGAGATTCTCTTCGTGCCGGTGCTCTGCGTGACGGTCCTCGCGCTGTTGATTTCGATCATCGGCATCCCGCTGCTGATTCTCGTGCCGTTCGCCATCATCCTGATGGGCGTCGTCATGCTGGTGGGCTACACCGCGGCCGCGCATCTCGCGGGCGGCTGGGCGCTCGAGCGCATCGGACGCACCGAGCGCAATCCGTACTTCGTCGTCACGATCGGCATCGTCGCCATCGCGGGGCTGACGCTGCTTGGGCGGCTGCTCGCGATTGCGCTCGGCGGCTTCGGCGCGCCGCTCTACATCGTGGGCTACTTGATCGAGTATCTGGCGTGGACCGTCGGCTTCGGCGCCGCGATCCAGACCTGGATTCGGATGCGGCGCGGGCCGGCCGTGCCGCCGCTCTCTACGGCCGCGCCGGCGCCGGGGCCCGCGTAACTCCGACTCCCAATCTCCAACTCCCAAGGAGATTGGAACCACGAAGGGCGCGAAGAGCGCGAAGGGCACGGATTCAATTTTCCGTGCCCTTTTTGATGTACGTTATGCGCTCCCGCGGCATTCACAACTGGAGGCGACAATGAGAAGTTTCTGGTGTCACCTCGCGGTCCTCGGGGTAGCGGCGAGCGTTGCGGCCTGTCGTGCGTCACCTCCGCCTGCCTTTCTGCCCGACATCACGTCACACGTGATGACATCGCAGGCTTCCAAACGCGCCTATCAGATTTCGGTGGCCCTGCCGGATGGCTATTCCGCAGACCACGCGCCGTACCCGGTGTTGTACGCAGCAGACGCCAATAGTGAGTTTGGTACCGTCGTCGAAACAGCCCGTGCATTGAGCTTCTCGAAGCAGATCCCTGACCTGGTGATCGTGGGCATCGGTTACGCTCGATCGGGACAGGGCTTCAGAGCCTCAGGCCCGCTTCGTTCAATCGACCTCACGCCCACCGAAGATTCGGCGTGGGCTACGGCGTTTGCGAAGGAGTCTATCGATCAAGGCGTTCCTCCTCCTGAGGGCACCGGCGGTGCTGCTGCGTTCCTGGCGTTCATCCGGGACGAATTGGCGGCGTCAATCGAGCGGTCATACAACGTGAGCCGCGATCGTGCGTGGTTCGGCCACTCGTTCGGCGGATTGTTCGGTGTCTACCTGTTGTTCAACGGCAGCGACGTGTTCCACAGGTTCATCATCGGCAGCCCCTCACTCTGGTGGGACAAGCGTGCAATGCTGAAGGCGGAAGACGCACGTGCGGCTTCGGGCAAACCGCTCAACGCGCGCGTGTTTCTTTCAGTCGGCGTTCTCGAGCAACAGATGGCGCCTACTTACCCGATGGTGACAGATCTCCAAGCCTTCGTTGAGCAACTCCAACAGCATCGGTACTCAGGCTTGGAGCTGGAAACGAAGATCTTCGAAGACGAGAATCATCTGTCCGTTGTCCCGGCGACGGTCAGTCGTGGCCTCCGATTCATCTACGCGCCGTCGGAACGAGAGGCGCCCGTGAAAGAAACGTCCCGATGAGGAAGTCTTCGCGACCTTCGTGTCCTTCGTGGTTAAAACGTCTTGGGAGTTGGCAGTTGGAAGTTGGAGGTTCTACTCGATCCACCCGCCTCCGACCACGGTGTCTCCCTCGTAGAAGACAACAGCCTGGCCAGGCGTGATAGCGGGCTGTCCCTCGTCGAAGATCAGCTCCGCGCGCGCATCGGCAAGCGCGATGACAGAACCCGCCGCGGGCTTGTGCCGGTGGCGGATCTGCGCGGAGACGCGAACGGCCGACTGCGGTGCGTCGAGTGAAATCCAGTTCACTCCCGATGCGGTAAGGCGCGTCTGCTCGAGCGCGTTGCGCGAGCCGACGGTGACGGTGCCGGCATCCGCATCGATCCTCAGTACGTAGAGCGGGATGGTCGACGCGATGCCGAGCCCCTTCCGCTGGCCGACGGTGAAGCGATGCACGCCGCCATGCGTGCCGAGCTCACGCCCCTCCCGATCGACGATCGCGCCGGCGCGTGCGACGGCCGGCTCCTTGCGCTCGACAAACGATGCGTAGTCGCCGTCGGGGATGAAGCAGATCTCCTGGCTGTCCGGCTTGTCGGCGACCACGAGCCCGAGCCGCCGCGCCTGCTCGCGGACTTCCGGCTTCGTCAAACCGCCGACGGGAAAGACCGCGCGCGCCAGCTGATCCTGCGTCAGCGAGAAGAGGAAGTACGACTGATCCTTGTCAGGATCCGCGCTGCGCTTCAGCAGCCAGCGGCCGCCCCGTGCCTGCTCGACCCGAGCGTAGTGGCCGGTGGCGACCTGCTCGGCGCCGAGGCCGCGCGCGCGATCGAGCAGCGTCGAGAACTTCAGGTCGCTGTTGCAGTGCGCGCAGGGGAGCGGCGTCCGTCCCGACGCGTACTCCTGCACGAAGTTCGAGATCACGGTGTCGCGGAACTGCCGCTCGAAGTTGACGATGTAGTGCGGGAAGCCAATCTTCGACGCCACGCGCCGAGCATCGTTGAGATCGTCGAGCGTGCAGCACGTTCCGAACCGCTCCGTTGCACTGGTCGCTTGCCCCGAGCTTGTCGAGGGGTAGAGCTGCATCGACAGACCGATAACGTCATGACCCTGCTCGGCGAGCAGGGCCGCGGCGACCGACGAGTCGACGCCTCCCGACATGGCTACGACAATGCGCATCTATAACGTGCGAGGTGCGAACGTGCGAGGGTGCGAGGGTGCGTCCGAAAGTGCGATGTGCGAAAGGTGCAAAGAATCCTAGAACTGTCGCACCTCGCACCATCGGACGCACCATCGCACCACCGCACCGTCGCACCGTCGCACCGTCGTGTTCACGTTCATGCTCGCGCCGGCGCCCGCGTCAGGCTTCGCAGCTTCTCGACGATGCCCGGGAGCACCGCGATGACGCGATCGACTTCGGCCTCGGTGTTGGCGGCGCCGAGGCTGAAGCGAATCGAGTTCTGCGCGCGGTGGGCGTTGAAGCCCATCGCCTTCAGCACGTGTGATGGCTCGAGCGTCCCCGACGAGCAGGCGGAGCCGGTGGACACCGCGACGCCTTCGAGGTCGAGCGCGATCAACAGCGATTCGGCTTCGACGCGATCGAAGCTGATGTTGGTCGTGTTCGGCACGCGTGCCTCGGTCGACCCGTTGACGGCGGTGCCGGGCACGCCGCGCAGGATGCCGGCCTCGAGGCGATCGCGCAGCGCCGCAAGCCGCCGGCCTTCCTCCGCCATCTTGGCGATCGCCATGCGCGCGGCCACACCCATTCCGACGATGCCCGGAACGTTTTCGGTTCCGGCGCGACGGCTGCGTTCCTGGCGTCCGCCGGTCAGCAGCGGCAGCACGCGCAGCCCGCGGCGAATCCAGAGCGCTCCGACGCCCTTTGGTCCGTAGAACTTGTGCGCGGACATCGACAGCATGTCCACGCCGAGCGTCTTGACACCGATCGGAATCTTCCCGGCCGACTGCACGGCATCGGTATGAAACAGCGCGCCGCGTTCGTGCGCCGCGCGCGCCAGCTCGGCGATGGGCTGAATCGTGCCGATTTCGTTGTTCGCGTGCATCACCGAGACGACTGCCGTGTCGTCGGTGAGCGCGTTGCGTAACGTGTCCACCGACACGATGCCGCTCTGACCGACCGGCAGGAGCGTCGTTCGCCATCCGCGCTTGGCCAGCGCCTTCAGCGTGTTGAGCACCGCCTCGTGCTCGATGGCGCTCGCAATGAGATGACGCTTTCCTGTCGCTTCGAGTGCCTCTGCCGCGCCGCGAATGGCGATGTTGTCTGCTTCCGTCCCTCCGCTCGTGAAGAGCACCTCCGACGGCTCCGCACCGATCAGGTTGGCGACATCCGTGCGCGCCTCGTCCAACGACGCCTTCGCCTGCTGACCGAAATGGTGGACGCTCGAAGGGTTGCCGAACTCCTCCCGGAGCACCGCCATCATCCGGTCGATCACCGCCGGAAGCAGGGGCGTTGTGGCGTTGTGGTCGAGATAGACGCGCTGCACGGCCGTATTCGAATCGTAGCATTTGCCGATATACTCAGTGGGCTCTCCCCCCGGCGAGCGTCGAGTCAGAGCTTGGGTCACGCTCCTCGGCTTGTGCGTGGGGCTGAAGGCAGCAGATGATGGAGAGAGACGTTGTGAATATCGGGAAGTCGGTCGTCATCAAGGGCGAGCTGAATGGCAGCGAGGACCTCACCGTCGAAGGGCACGTGGAAGGCAAGATCGAACTTCGCGATCACGTGCTGACGATCGGACCGAACGGCAAGATCAAGGCGCAGGTGTTCGCGAAAGCAGTCATCGTGCTGGGTGAAGTCAACGGCAATGTGACGGCGACCGAGAAGGTCGACATCCGCGACGGCGGATCCGTGGACGGCGACATCGTCTCGCCGCGCGTCGCCATCGCGGAAGGCGCGCACTTCCGCGGCGCCGTCGACATGCAGCGCAAGCCGGGACAGAGCCAGCCGCAGGGGCAGGGGCAGCCGCAGGCGCGTCCGGCGCAGCCGCAACAGCCGCAGCAGTCGCAACAGCAGCAGTCGCAGCCGTCGCAGCCGTCGCAGCCGTCGAACGTCCCGTCGCAGCCGGTCTCAGCCCACTAGTCAATGAACAACGACGGATGGTCTATGATCTCCGTCGTTGTCTCTCTCCGATCTTTTCTCTCGTAAACGGAAAGACGAGTCGGACGCGGCCGAAGGCGGCGCCGACTCGCCGGTCTTCCCAACCAAGGCGCTCGCCAAGTTTCTCTCCAGCCTGAACGGCAAATCGCAGCCACTCCTGCTGGATCTCGGTCCGGTCGTCGGCACCAACGTCACCTTCTTCGGCGAGGAGCTCGGCTGCAAGATTCTGGTCGAGAACGTCTTCAAGGACATCGATCGCCACGTGGCGGAAGGGAAGCTCGACGAGCTGCCGGCGTTTCTCTCGCAGCGCCTTCCGCAGGAGGAGGGGAGCGTCGACGGCATCCTCTGCTGGGACATCTTCGATTACGTGGACAAGAAGTCGGCGGAGGCGCTGGCCAAACAGCTGGTTCGCATCCTGCGGCCCGATGGCGCGCTGCTCGCGCAGTTCAGCACGTCGGCGCCCGCCACCAATTCCGCGACCTACACGAAGTACGTGGTCATCGATCGCCAGAACCTGCAATACCGTCCGTACACCGCCGCGCGCGGCAAGCAGAAGCCGCTGCTGAACAGAGATATCCAGCGGATGTTCGAGCCGCTGCGCGTCACGGAACAGTTCCTGTTGAAGAACAACCTGCGCGAAGTCTTGTTGCGCAAGCCGAGTGCGTCCAGTCATAGCGCTGCTGACTGATTTCGGCACGCGCGATCACTACGTGGGAGCGATGCGCGGCGTCGCACTCGGCATCTGTCCCGATGCCACGCTGGCCGACATCACGCACGACATCCCGCCGCAGGACGTCCTGGCCGGCGCGCTCGAACTGGCCGCGGCCTTCAAGTACTT
>QHWQ01000244.1:0-1075 GCA_003222635.1 Acidobacteriota bacterium
GGAATTCCATTGCCCGTGATACCCCATGGCCGTCAGCGAGAAGCCGTTGACGGCATTGCCCTGGCTGTACCGCAGGACGCCATTCACTTTCTGATAGTCATCCGGGTGGGTCCACGGCCCGTCGTTGTGGGCCAGGCGACACGATCGATGCGGTAGGTGCCGCGTACGTCCGTCACGACCGACCCGGCCGAACGCCCGCCGCTCTTTAACTCGACCGACACGCCCGGCAGCGTGCCGCCGGTCTCGTCGCGGACGACGCCCGTCACGTTCGACGTCTGCGCGAACGCGTTCGCAGCGATCGTGAGCCAGACGGCTGCCAATGTCATGATCGCCTTGGGTGTCGTCATCGTGAGTCGCTGACAAGCCGGATTCGCAGCAGGTCACCCGCTTCGACCCATCTGCGGCGGAGTACCTTTTCTACGGCGGCCGTCGCCGATCGGTCCTCTCCAGGTCCCACGTGGAAGACCCATCCGCGCAAGAACGGGTCAGCGTGTTGCCGATCCTTCAATCGTCGAATCGATCGTGAACGTCCCCGTAGACGTTCGCATTCCATCGAGGTCAGAACGGCACCGTGACCTGAAGTTGTACCGCTCTGGGCGTCACGAAATGTGTGCCGGAAAACGTCGAGAGGAAATTGTACAGGGCGACCGTGTCGAAGAGATTGATGACCGTCACCCGCAGGCGTAGAGGAACGTGCCCGACGTTGAGCGTATCGAGTCCAACGGCCACGTCGAACAGATGATGCGGCACGATGCGGGGCGGGTTCGTGTCGTCGTTCTCGGTGCCCGGCGACGGGATACGAATGCGGCTGGCACCGAAATTCGATGAGGCACAGGTGCGGATCGCCTGGCTTTGTGCGGCGACCGTGTCGCCGCAGTACAGGCCCATCGCCGCTTGCTCATCACCAGTCAGTCGTAAGGCCGCGCCGTACGTCGGCACGGCGACCGCGACCAGTCCGCTGTCGTAGCGCCACGTCAGGCCGCCCCAGAATCCGAGACGGCCCCCGGATCGATATTCAACATGCGTATTCTGCTGGAAGGGTTCATCATGATCCGGTCGTGCGACCGGTGCATAG
>QHWQ01000244.1:1132-6762 GCA_003222635.1 Acidobacteriota bacterium
GATTGCCGGAACTGCACGGGAAACGCCAACGGTGTGTTGAGAACGATGTCGAAATCGAACGCTCCGTCTGTGAATTTCCAAAAGTACTCGCCGTCGATCCGAATGCCGCGCCACGTCGTTTGCTGGACACCGACGTCGTATTGATTCCGGCGGCCGGGCGTGAGCGGCGCGCCGCCGACGCTCCCGAGTACCCCGCCGCCGAATCCGCCGCTGCCCGTTGAACTGGCCAACACGAGGTTTTCGTTGTACGGCGTCAGAAAGATGCGTCCGTATGACGCGCGGACAACCGTCCGCGTCCGATCAATCCGATAGACCGCGCCAAGTCGCGGCTGCACGCCCGTCGCTCGACTCAAGCCGTCATACACGTCCAGGCGCACACCACTCGTCAGGTTCCATGCGCCGATCTGCCAGGCGTCTTGAACGTAGGCCGCCCATTGCGTGATCCGACCCGCGCCGTGGAAATCAAACGCTGCCCCACCGCGAGTCAGGTCGTACGGCAGCAGACCCGGTAGAAAGCCATCATTCGCGACGAGACTCTGGTCCGCGCATTGTTGCGGATCACGAAGGGACGTATCCGCCGACGGATCCCCGCCGGCGGTGAAACACGGCGTGTTGAAAGTCGGATCTGTCAGACCCGTCTGAAACTGCTCATCGAGCCATGTCGTCGATTCTTGCAGGCCGCCTTTGAGCGTGTGCGCACCGATCGTGTCGGTCAGAGTAGCCTTGCCACCGGCATTCGTCAGCGTCCGACGTTGGGACAGAGAGGCGGGCTGGTCGTCAAACAGACGTGCGCTGGGATCGTACTGGACGACGTCGCGACGCATCCATCCATTCAACTCGAGCACCGCGTGTCCGCTAAGCGTGCGGGTAAGCGACGGCGCAACGTTGAAACTGTGCTGGCGCTGCTCCTGGTCCTGTCCCGCGCCCTGCTGATCGATCGTGTTGGGCGCCTGGAAGACGGACCGTGCCGCGAAGATATTCAATTGAACATTCGTCGTCCCGGACAGGCGCGCATCGAACCGGTCAAAGAGGTTGAACACGTTCCCGTGCGCGTGGAGCGGGGCGATCTCTGGCGTGTCGAGGAATCGGCCACTGGCCAATCCGTCAATCGCGACGAAATTCCCCACACGCGGCGAGCCAGCCCCGAGCGCCAGCGAGGCCGTCGGCGTCGAGAACGATCCAAACCCCAGTGATACCGAGCCGGTGGGTCGCCGCGCTCCCAAGCCTGAGCGGGTGGTCGCCTTGACGATCAAACTCGTTTTGTCCCCGAACTCCGCAGGAGGCACGCCGGTCATCACGTCGAGCGACTGAATCGCGTTCTGCGAGAGTTGATTCGAAAACGTACGGCTTTGTTGATCCGTGATCGGCTGGTTGTCGACACTGAAGGAGGTCTCGGCATGTTCGCCGAGGGGATGAAAGCCGCCATTGGAATCAGCCGCGACACCCGGTGTGGTGAGCGTGACCAGGGAGCTCAGACCCGCGCTCACGCTCTCGCTGGGTAGCGTGTCGATCAAACGCCGATTCACATCCGTTTGCATGGTCGCGATCGCCGGGAGATCGATGCCCGCCGCCACGACAGATACCTGTTCCCGCACGCCGGAGAGCCTCAAGACGATGGTCAATGACAAAGGTGTATTGGCGTCGACGGTCAGCGTCTGATCGAACGATTCGAAATCAGGAAAACTCGCTCGAAGGCGATACGGGCCGGGCCTCACGCCTGGAAACACGAACGTCCCGTCGGCGGCGGATATGGTTGACCGCGCGAACCCTGCTCCGTCGGGTCTCAATTCCACCGTCGCGCCGGGCAGCACAAGGCCCGTGACGTCACGGACGATCCCAGTTACCGACAGGCTCGGCGCCCGGCCTTGCGCCGCCACGCCGCGTGCACTGACGATTGATGATCCGAGGATTGCGACACAGAAAACTACGAATCTCACTCGGCTGGGCACCATCGTTCACGATCCGCAGGCTTTGCGCACTCAATCCTATGCTATCCGTACTAGGCCGGCCGTCAAGAATCAAATAGCCTAGGGGGGTATACTAGGAACTATCTATGTCGCACACGATTCGGCAAAAGGCCAAGCTGTCGAAACGCGTCGCCCGCATCCGCGGCCAGGTCGATGCGATCGCCCGGGCGCTCAACGACGAAATGGAATGCGGCGAGGTTCTCCGGCGCATTGCCTCGGCACGGGGCGCCATGAACAGCCTGATGGCGGAAGTCATGGAGGATCACATCCGGGCGCACGCCTTTCGGGCAGCGAAGCCGAAGTCGGAGGAATCAGCAGCCGCGGACGATCTCGTCGACGTCGTTCGCACCTATCTCAGGTAATCGAGCCATGGCCAACGAACCGGAATCGCAGGCGGGCGAGGTCGAGCACAGCGGCGTCGAACGGCAGGAACTGATGCGCATCGGCGGCACTGCGCTCGTCGCTGCCGCCGTGTGGTTCCGAGTCTGGGAACCGTTCCCGCGCCTGAGCGTGTTGGGACTCCTCGGAACGCTGATCGGGGGCTGGCCGATCTTCCACGAGGCGTGGGAGAACATCCGCGAGCGCCGGATGACGATGGAGCTGTCGATGACGATCGCGCTGCTGGCGGCGCTGGCCATCGGCGAGTTCTTCACGGCGTTGATGATTACGACGTTCGTTCTCCTTGCCGAGGTGCTCGAAGGGCTGACTGTCGGCCGCGGTCGTCGCGCCATCCGCGACCTGCTGGATTTTCTGCCGGCCACCGCGACGGTTCGGCGGAACGGAGCCGGCGTCCGCATTCCTCTCAGGGATGTCAGAACAGAAGATGCGGTACTCGTCGCACCAGGCGAACGGATTCCAGTCGACGGCACGGTGCATGGCGGCGACTCCTACGTCGATCAGGCAACGATCACCGGCGAGTCGGCGCCGATTCGAAAGACGTCCGGATCACTCGTCTACGCGGGCACGATTAACCAGTCCGGCGTGCTCGAGGTCATCGCCGAGCGGCTCGGTCGAGATACGAGCTTCGGGAAAATCATCGAGGCGGTCGAGCGCGCGGAGCGCTCGCAAGCGCCGGTCGAGAAGACGGCCGACCGCTACGCCGGCTATTTGGTGTATTTCGCGCTGGCCTGCGCGGCAGTGACGTTCGCGCTGACGCGCGACGCGCGTTCAACCATTTCCGTGATCATCGTGGCCGGGGCCTGTGGCATCGCGGCGGGCACGCCGCTGGCGGTCCTCGGCGCGATCGGTCGGGCGGCGCGCAGCGGCGCGATCATCAAAGGCGGGCGCTATCTCGAAACATTGTGGCGTGTCGATGTGGTGGCGCTCGATAAGACCGGCACGGTGACCCTTGGCGCGCCCGAAGTGTCGGAGATCCGGCCGAGACCGGGTGTGTCGGATCGAACGGTGATCGAGACAGCGGCGATCGCGGAGCGCCGGTCAGAACACCCGCTCGCACGGGCGATCATTCGGCGTGCCGACGCGCTCGGTATTGCGCCAAGCGAGCCGTCGGCGTTTTCCTACCTGCCCGGTCGGGGGATTGTCGCTCAGACGAGCGCCGGCGAGATTCTCGTCGGGAGCTGTACATTCGCCCGTGACAACGCGATTGCAGGCTGTCCAAGCGGCGATGACGATGTCTCCACCGCCGCGACGGAGATCGTCGTCGCTCGCGGCGGGACGTGTGTGGGCACGATTCTGATTGGCGATACCGTCCGCCCGGAAGCGCGGCTTGCGATTCAACAGCTCCGCCGCCTGGGGCTGCAGACGCTGCTGCTGACCGGAGACGTCCGTGCGGTCGGCGACGCCGTGGGACACGATCTGCAAATCGATGGCGTGCACGCCGAACTCCTTCCCGAACAGAAGGTCGCGGTCGTTCGACAGCTCGGGGCCGCAGGAAAAACCGTCGCGATGGTCGGCGATGGCGTGAATGATGCGCCCGCGTTGGTCGAGGCGGCGGTGGGCGTGGCGATGGGGTCCGGAACCGACGTTGCCCGCGAGAGCGCCGACATCGTGCTCCTGGGCAATGACCTGTCGAAATTCGCGGAGACGGTCGAAATTGCCAAGCGGGCGCACGGCATCATTCGGTTCAACTTCGTCGGTACGTTGGCCGTCGATGCGATTGGCGTCGCCCTCGCAGCAATTGGATTACTCAATCCCCTGCTGGCCGCGTTCATTCATGTGGCGTCCGAGCTCACATTTATCTTGAACTCCGCGCGCTTGTTGCCAGGACGATCCCCAGCAACGGCTTTCACCCAATCTGTCGCCGTAGACCGGGTCGCGCCAGCCGCGTGAAGCCCAATCCGCAAATCCAACCGAGACGCGCCCGCCATTGACCGCGAACGAGAGATGGGCGGCATGCTCGTGTGGTGCCCGATCCGTCCGGATCGCGATGCCGCGCCTACACGGAACGGCCAAGAGAGAGACCAATCGACATGATTCGCATCGCCACTGACACGCTCCGAAGGCTGCTCGCGGTCACGCTGATTGTGACCGCCGGAGAGAAGACACTCACGGCGCAGAGCGTCCCGCCCGCGTCGTTGTCCGATACGGTGCCGGCCACAACGATGTTTTCGCACGATGAGTCGAGGGCCTGGTGGATCTCGGGACAGATCAATCTGATCGAACAGTCCCACGACGTATTTCCTGCGCGGTACACCGGTCCCCACAGTTTTCTCGCCATTCCGGAGCGCACGCTGTCGCGCGTATTGACGCTGTACACGGGACTACGCTTTGGATGCGGGTGGGAGGCGTTCGTCGATCTCGAGAGTGCCGGCGGTCGGGGCCTGAGCGATGCGTTCGGTCTTGCCGGCTTTACTGACTTGGATGTGGTCCGGAATCCAACGTTGGGAAGCTCGCCTTATCTCGCTCGGGCAACGACAGTCACCTCCAATTTACGAATTGGACCATAGACAACAACGGCGCCTACGACTATGCCGCGGATACGCGTGGCTACATGTATGGGCTGATCGTCGAGTACGGCATAGGCCGGTGGATCGTGCTGGCGTCGCGTTCGTCTCAAACAGTCTCTCAGGACCACACGGCGAGTACCTCGCGCTCGGTGGCCTCGGATTTCTGCTCGGTGATGGCGCGCTGAAATACGGTCGCGAGAACATCGTGGAGGCGTACTACACCGCGCATCTTTGGCGTGGAGTGTCGCCATCAGGCGGGCTGCAGTACGTCAACCATCCCGGCTATAACCAGGATCGCGGGCCGGTCCTTGTCGAAACGCTGCGTCTCCATATGGACTTCTGAGTCACACGCCGAGCTTGAGCCTCGCGTAGATCCCTCTGAGACCTTGAGCGCACACTCGACACTTCCCGAGACTGATCCGCCGGGTCCGGACGCCAAAACGCGCGCACAATCCGCGGCTCCTCGATACTCTTGAAATGTTCGTTCTTACGCTTTTTCGTGTTGCGTTTTTCGCCGAAGCAGGCACTCGGAGCGCGTGGTCGACCCTTGCTCCTGAGGCTCTTCGTCGCTATGGAATAGCATGACAACCCGCAACCAGCGATCTGCTTCGAAGGCCGCTGTACGCAAAGGAAACCCGCCGGAATGCGACGGGTTTCGTTATTGTTGGGCTTTGCGGGGGGGATTTGAACCCCCGACCTTTGGGTTATGAGTCGCCCCTGACAAGCCTACCTGGGACCGCCCGACCACGCGCAAGCC
>QHWQ01000245.1 GCA_003222635.1 Acidobacteriota bacterium
CGCGTATCAGGCCACCATCGAGGATGCGAAGGTCTTCACGCGCCCGTGGACGATGACGATGACGCTGTACCGGCGTCAGGAAAACAATATCCAGCTGCTCGACTATGAGTGCAACGCGCTGGCCGAAGAGGCCGCGGGGAGGCTCAAATGATCCGCCGTTCATCCGCGTTCATCGCCGCGATCGCGTCCGCCGCGCTCTGGTGCGCGCCCGCCCGCGCGCAGACACCCGACATTCAGGGATTCTGGGCCAACCAATCGCACCGGCTCGCGACCTACAACATCGAGGGCGCTGCCGATCCGACGCACGTGTTCCTCAGCGGCAATCCGACGGACGAGACCAGCCTCGTCGTCGATCCGCCGGACGGCAAGATCCCGTATCAGCCGTGGGCGAAGGCGAAGCGCGATGACGTGCTCGAGCACCACTTGAACATCACCAAGTGGGAGTACGTCGACCCTCACACTCGCTGTTTCCTCAGCGGCATTCCCCGCATGTTCTACCAGGGGACGTTCCAGATTCTTCAGCCGCCGGGCTACATCGTCATCCTGCAGGAGTTCAACCACGGCACGCGAGTCATCCCGCTCGACGCGCGACCCCACGTCGGCGAGAACATCAAGCTGTGGATGGGCGACTCACGCGGCCACTGGGAGGGCAACACGCTGGTGGTTGATGTGACCAACAAGAACGACAAGACGTGGTTCGACATCGTCGGCGATTTCCACAGCGACGCGGTGCGCATCCGCGAGCGGTTCACGGTCGTGAGCGCCGACCGGATCGACTATCGCGCGACCTTCGAGGACCCGAAGGTGTACACCAGGCCCTTCACGATTGCATTGAGCTTCGGGCGCACGGTGAAGGGTGAGGAGGCAAAGAGCTACGAGCTGCTCGAAGAGGCGTGCCACGAGGGGGACCAGGACACGCAGGAGATGGTGCACCGCCTTGAAAAGAAATAGCACCTCGAACAGAAATAGCGCCGCGGACTATTTCGTCGCGGGTCTTGCAGTCGCTGCCGTGGACGTCTGCTTGCTCGTCACCTCGCGCGCGGACGCATCGAGCACGACCTCCTGCGTCAGCGTGAACGGCTTCTGATAGGTGGGCACCTTTTCGTTCAGCGGCTTGAAGAAATACACCTCGGACGGCGGATATTTCGTCCGTGTCGGACGAATGTACTGCCCGGGCACAACCTTCAGATCGATGATCTTGTAGTTCCCTGCGCCCGGCGCGTAGACGTGTACCCCGTTACGCGGCGTGACGCGCGCGACGAGGGAAAAGCGATTGCCCGGCGCGACCGACGCGTCCGACGGATAGGCGATGACGTCGAGGTTCTTCGATGCGATGCTCGTCGCCGGGACCGCCGGATTCATGTCATTGAGGCGGACTCGGATATTCGACACCGTGTTACGCACCGTGTACGAATCCTCGAAGAAGCGCGCCTTCACACGTCCACTGCGATCGACGATGAACGTGCCGGGAAACGGGATGCCGCGCTGGCGCTCGTTCGCGCCGTTGGCCGAGACATACAGCTTCACCCGCGCGATGACGTCCGGATCCTTGCCGTTGGGCCCGAGCCCTTCCTCCGCAACCGTGTTGAGGATGCCGTAGCGCGTGATCGTCGCGGAGCCGACGTCCGACAGCAGCGGGAACGTGATCCCATGCTGCTCGCTGAAGGCCGCGAGAATCTCCTGCGAGTCGTAGCTGATGCCGACGAGCCCGAGGCCGTCTTTGCGCAGCGAGTCGTACTGGCTTTGCAGCTCCAGCAGCTGTGTTTTGCAGTACGGGCACCAGTCGGCGGAGCGATAGAACACGATCATCGCGCCCTTCGTCCCCATCACCGACTGCAGCGTCCGCGGCTTGCCATGCTGGTCGGGCAGGGTGAAATCGGGAACCGTCGCCCCGACCTGCGGACCGAGCTTCGAGACGTCGATCTTCCGGACCTCCTGCGCGCGGCCGATCGCGCCCAGCACGATCGCCATCACTACGGCGGACGCGAAGCACAACGTCGAACGTCTCATGAAGTCCTCCACATCGAGGGGCTGACGCGCCAGCTGAGAAGCCGGCCGCCAGTCCACGCGCCGATCGAGACCAGAGCCAACAGTGTACCGAAATGCCAGGCGACCACGGTGATCGCCGTGGGGTGCGGGGCAGGCCGCGACAGACAGGCCCCGACGCTGCTCAGGGCAGCGCCGGCCAGCGCGGCGAAGGCGCCGGTCGCCCGCGGTGCCAGCGGCGCGCCGCGGCGGAGCATCATCGCCATGATGAAGGCGGGAAGCGCCGCACCTGTCATCATCGCCACCAGGCACGGCCAATCCGAGTAGACGGTCATGCCGCCGAGGCCCTTGCCGGTGACATCCCCAATGCATCCCCAGGCGAGCGTGGCGATCCACAAGAGCAGCGGCGCGATTGGAAGCAGCCACGCGCGCCGCGATCGTCCCGGGATGACGGACGCCAACGCTGCGACCGCGGCGGTGATCGCCGTGGCGAAGGCAGCCAGCTGCTCGAGCCAGAACCGCGGGGCGCGAATGCCGGCGAGCCGGGCTGGATCCGGCGACATGAGCGCAATCAACAGCAGCACGTACGCCGCGCTCGCTGCCAGCCACAGCGTGGCCCGCATGCGCGGCTCGGGCAAGGGCCGCACGGGGCGCGCGTCGAGCGCGAGTCGCGCGATCAGCTCGTCAGTCCTCATCTCACCCTCAACTTCGCCCGGAGCGCCGCCATTCCACGGTGCGCGGCGACTTTCAACGCTCCGATGCTCATGCCCGTTGCCGCCGAGGCTTCGCGCAACGACAACTCGCCCATCTTCAGCAGCTCGATCGCCTGACGCTGCGCGTTCGGCAGGCGCTCGATCGCCGTTCTCAGCGCATCCATGTCGAACACGTCCCTATCATGGATATTCGGATCAGCCGTCGAGAAGGTTACATCCGCTTCGTCGAACTCGACTTCCCTGCTGCCGAGCCGAACCCGCCGGCGGCCGGCGTCGATGATCCGGTGCCGGGCAATCGCGAACACCCACGGCATGAACGGCTGATCCGGATTGTAGGTAGCGCGCACCGTGTGGATGGAGAGCAGCACGTCCTGCACGACATCCTCGACCGCGTCCGCGCCGACAAACTGGCGATCGACCCCGACAATCCTGCGAATCACCGGCGCCAGCCCATACAGAAGCCGCGCATACGCGTCAGCGTCGCCGCCGTTGGCGGCGATCATCAGCGATCGGAAATCGTTTCCCTCGTCCTCTGCCATGGGGTCGCGGCTCGATGCCAGTCTATGCCACACGGCCGACGTACGTAACTTTTCCGCCGGGGACAGCGAATCTACATGCGGAGGGGAACACGATGAATTCCACACGCATCCTGCACGGCGTCTACGGCGGCCTGGCGGGCGGTCTGATCTTCGGCGTCATGATGGGAATGATGGGCATGCTGCCCATGATCGCCAGGATGGCCGGCAGCTCGTCGCCCGCGATCGGTTTCGGCATCCACCTGATCATCAGCGCAGTCATCGGGGCGATCTTTGCCATCATCGTCGCGGATCGGCTGCGCAGCGTTGGAAGCGCCGTCGGCGCGGGTCTCGTCTACGGGGTCGCGTGGTGGCTGCTCGGTCCGTTGACGTTGATGCCATTGATGATGGGCATGAGCGTTACTTGGACGGGCGCCGCGATGAGCGCGGGGATGCCGAGCCTAGTCGGACACCTGGTGTACGGAGCTATCCTCGGCGGTGTGTACGGGTGGCTCGAGCGGCCCGTTCCCGTTCCGGGTCGCGCATGACAACGAGGACGCACGCATGACGTCGAGGCGGTCGTTTGTGGGCTCGGTGCTCGGATCCGCGGCGCTGGCTGCACTGGGCGGTCGGGCCGCCGGAGCGCAACAGGCCGGGCGCGGTACGCCGCGGCGGCACATCCTCGTGCTCGATGTGATCGAGACGATGCTCGATATCAAGGCGCTCGAGCCGCACTTCGCGCGCGCGTTCGGCGACGGCCGCGTGCTGCAGGAATGGTTCTCGAACCTCCTCCTGTATGCGAACGTGTCGACGGTCGCCGGCCCCTACGCCGACTTTGCCACGCTTGCGGGCGCTGTGCTCGACATGACGGCAGCCGCGCATGGAAAGACGCTGGCGGCGGACGACAGGACTCGTATTCTCCAGGGTACGCTGTCGCTGCCTGCGCACCCGGATGTCAGAGATGGCCTGCAACGCCTGAAGAACGCGGGCTTCCGGATGGTGACGCTGACGAACTCGGCCCCCAACAGCGTCGCGCAGCAGTTGAAGAACGCGGCATTGACGGACTTCTTCGAGCGGGCGTTTTCCGTTGACGCGGTCAAGAAGTACAAACCGGCCCCCGAACCGTACCAGTACGTGGCGCGAGAGCTCGGTGTGGCGACCAGCGACCTTCGCATGATCGCGGCTCACGCGTGGGACGTTCATGGCGCGATGCGCGCCGGCTGCGCCGCCACGTTCATCGCGCGGCCCGGTCATGCGCTGTTCCCGCCGGGCCCAAAACCTGACATCGTCGTTTCCGATCTGCGAGTCGCGGCAGATCGGATCGTGGCGACGGAGCCGCGATGAGCCGACCGGTCCCGCTGGCATGCGCCGGCGTACGTGAGCGAACCGGTCATCGTCTGATGGCAGCGCATTCGAAGCTCTGGTACCTCGAGCAGCTTGGGCTGCTCGAAAGCCTGACCGACGAGCAGCGGCGTGCCGTTGTGGCCACCACGAGAATGCTCGAAGTCAGGCGCGGCAGGCGTATCTACCTGCCGGGTGCGGAGAGCGATCGGATCTTTCTGGTGAAGTCGGGCGTGATTAAGATCGCCCGCGAGACGGCGGACAGACGCGAGATCTAGACCGCAACGATGCCCCGCGCGCTGCTTGCCACCGGACTGATGCTGCTGTGGACCACCGGGACTGGGGCACAGACGGCGACTCCCTCGACGGCCTCAACTTCGTGGACGCTGCGCGACTGGAGCCGCGTCGAGATGTGGCGCTTCTTCGAGCCGCCGGCGGGCGGCGGCAACAACGAGTACGCATTCCTCGCCAATCGCCTGTTCGGGAGCGTGCAGCGAACCGCGCGCGCGTACGATTTCACCGCGGCGCTGCAATACGTCCAGTTCGGCGGCCTGCCCGTCGATGCCGTCGGCCCGGGTCCGCTCGGCACGGGCGCCGTCTACTACGCGCATGCCGGCCGATCCGACAGTCACCAGGTGTACCTGCGCTACGCGAACGTCCGCCTCAAGCGGCTCGTTCCGCGCACGACGATTCAGATTGGTCGCATGCCGTACGCATCGGGTGGCGAGGCCGCGTCGGGCAATCCGAAGATCGACGCGGTCAGGACGCAGCACGTGGCGGCGCGGCTGATCGGCGAGTTCGGATGGTCGATCTATCAGCGGGCCTATGACGGGGTGCGGATCGACACGGCGCCAGGCCGATGGAGTGCAACGGGATTCGCATTTCATCCAACGCAGGGCGGGTTCGAAGATGCGGCAGGTCTCATGATGCCCGGCGTCAGCGTGGTGGGCGGCGCGGCGACGATCAACTCCGCCGCTGCGGCGCCGGCAATCCAGTCCCAGGTGTTCGCGTATCGCTACCGCGACACCAGAGCGGTCACGCAGCGTCCGGACAACAGCGGCCGATCTGCGACCGCGGCGGATGTCGGCATC
>QHWQ01000246.1:0-4209 GCA_003222635.1 Acidobacteriota bacterium
CGCAATCCGACGTGCAGGTCGGCCGGCTGGCGCGCCTGCTGGACAACCTGCTCGACGTGTCGCGGATCAGCGCGGGATCGATCGCGCTCGAACGGGAAGACGTCAACCTCGCGGACCTCGTCGAGGCCGTCATCGATCAATTCCGACCCGAAGCGACTCCGGGCCAGATCACGTTCAATACCGGACACCCGGTAATCGGCCGATGGGATCGGCTTCGTGTCGAGCAGATCGTCTCGAATATCCTGTCGAACGCGATCAAGTACGGCAACGACCGGCCGATCGTCATTTCGCTGGATGACGACCATCTCACGGCGCGGCTGTCCGTCAAGGATCATGGGATTGGTATCGCGCCCGAGCAGCACGAACGTCTCTTCACGCGGTTTGAACGCGGCGTCTCGGGCGCCCGGTATGGTGGGTTCGGACTCGGGCTTTGGATCACCCGCCAGCTCGTCGACGCCATGGGCGGCGCGATCTCCGTCGAGAGTCAGCCCGGGCAGGGTGCCACATTTCCGATCGTGCTGCCGCTGCGCGGCGCGGAGGCGAGTGCGGTGGAGGTGCTGGCGTGAAGCCGCAGATTCTGGTTGTGGACGACGACGCGGGGTCGCGCAACGCGCTGGTGACGCTGCTGCGCGACGAAGGATTCACCGCCGTCGCGGTGCCGGACGGCCGGGAGGCGCTGGACTATCTTCGCGTCTCGCCGCTGCCGCAGCTGATCGTCCTGGACCTGATGATGGCGGACGTCGATGGCTGGGACTTCCGGCACGCGCAGAAACGCGATCCGAAGCTCGCGACGATCCCGGTGATCGCGGTGTCGGCGGCCGGCAAGCTTCCGGATGCGGACGCGCAGTTCCGGAAGCCGCTGGACTTCGACAAGTTCCTGGAGGCGGTGAACCGGTACGTCCGGCCTACGCCGGAACGCTGACCCCCGTGGCGCGCGGAGCCGCGACCGATGCACGCAGACCAAACGCCATGATGGCGGCGGCCAGCGCCAGCGCGGCGCTGCCGTAGAAGCACGCATCCCAGCTGCCGAAGCTCTCGTAGAGCAGCGCGGCAACGACGCCGCCGATGATCGACGCAACGCCCTTGGCCGAATACATCACGCCGTAGTTCGACGTCGCGTGCGTCGCGCCGTAGTAATCGCCCACCAGCGACGGGAAGAGCGAGAAGACCTCACCCCACGTCAGGTAGACGGACACCAGCGTGACCGTGAACAGGATGCCGGACTGTCTGCCCAGCGTCAGCACGAGCATCAGGCAGACCGCCTGCAGGAGGAACGCGACCGCCATGGCCGTTTCGCGGCCGATCTTGTCGGAAGCCCATCCCCAGAAAATGCGGCTGGTGCCGTTGGCCGCCGCGTTGAGCGAGGTGGCGAGCGTGAGGAAGCCGACGCTGATGCCCCACGACGCGGCCATCGGTCCGGAGTTCGCGGTGACGAGCAGTCCGCCGGTCGCCATCATCAGGAACATCGCGTAGAGCAGATAGAACTGCGGCGTGCGCAGCATCTCGCCGGTGGTGAACTGCCGCGTGCCGATACTCGTCGATACCGCCGGCGCTCGCACGGCCGCGGGCTGCGCCGACGGCGCTGGATGACGCAGGAACTGCGCGACGATGAGGATGACGCTGCCCTGAAAAAGACCGGTCCACAGAAACGCCTGTCGATACCCGTAATGGGACAGCACCCACGCGATGATCGGCGTGAAGAGCGCGGCGCCGCCGCCATACCCGCCGGCGATGACGCCGGCCGCCAGGCCGCGGCGATCGGTAAACCACTTCAGCGCCGATCCTATGGAGCCGCCGTAGACGAGCGCCGCGCCGATCCCCGCGAGGATGTACAGCGTCCAGAACATCGGCAGCGAGGTCGCCATGCCGAGGCCGCCCCAGCCGATGGCGCACAGGATCGCCGCGACGCTCGTGAAGATCCGCGGCCCCATGCGATCGATCAACCAGCCCTGGACCGGCTGCACCCACGTCTGGAAGAGGATGAAGAGTGTGAAGGCGAGTTGGATGTCCGATAACTTCCAACCCGTGCCCGCCTGGACTGGCTTGACGAACAGCGTCCACGCATACTGCAGGTTGGCAATCATCACCATCGCAATGACGGCCGCGACGAGCTGAAACCAGCGGTTGTGAATCCTCATCGATCCCCCGGTCCGCCTGAAGGCGGACACTACCGACCTGGTAGTGTCCGGCTTTAGCCGGACGCCACTATACAATTGGATTTCCTTGCCGGGCAAACCACTCAAAGTCATTCAAAGCGGGACCTTGCGGCGCCAGCTCGAGGAGCAGATTTCCGGCGAAGTCCGCTTTGACGCGGTTTCGCGCGCCCTTTATTCCACCGACGCGAGCGTCTACCAGATGCATCCGCTGGGGGTCGTGCTCGCAAAATCGCGCGAGGACATCCTCCGCACGGTGAATCTGGCCCGCGCGCACAGCGTCTCGATCACCGCCCGCGGCGGCGGCACGTCGCAGGCTGGGCAGGCGATCGGCCACGGGCTCCAGCTCGACACGTCGAAGTACTACAACCGCATTCTCGAGCTGAACGTTCCCGAGCGCTGGGCGATCGTCGAGCCGGGCATCGTGCTCGACGAGCTGAACGCGCAGCTCAAACAGCATGGGCTGCGCTTCGGGCCCGACATTTCAACGGCCAGCCGCGCCACCCGCAGGCGCACTTCCGCCCGCTCAATCGCGCGGAGCTCGAGGCCGCCTGCCAGGGCGACACGCTCGAGGCGACGTGCTATCGCGAGGTGCGCCGCATCGCGCTCGAGTGCGCGGAGGAAATCGAGAGGCGCTATCCGAAGGTCGTCCGCCGCGTCGGCGGCTACAACCTCGACGAGTTCGTCGACGAGTCGAAGCCGTTCAACCTCTCGAAGATCATCGTCGGCTCCGAAGGGACGCTCGCGATGATCACGGCGGCGAAGATCAACCTCGTCCCGTTGCCGAAGGAGAAGGCGGTGCTCGCGATCGAGTTCGACGAGCTGCTCGATGCGCTCGCCGCGACGCCGATCATCCTGAAGCACAAGCCGTCGGCCATCGAGGTGATGGACCGGTTCATCCTCAACCACGCGCGCGAGAATCCGGCGATGGATCGGATGCGGCGGAGCATCCTGCAGACCGACGATCCCGGCGCGCTGCTGAACGTCGAGCTCTACGCGGACCGCGCGGAGGATCTGCCGCCGCGGCTCGAGGCCATCGAACGCGACCTCGAGCCGTTCAAGTGCGTCTATCGCCGCCTGATGCCGCTCCCCGATCAGGCACGCGTCTGGAGCTTCCGCGAGATGTCGCTCGGCCTGTCGATGGCCATGAAAGGGGACGACAAGTCGCTCTCGTTCGTCGAGGACACGGCCGTCAAGCCGGAGGTGCTGCGCGACTACATCGACGAGTTCCTCGCGATGATCCGACGCAACGGCAGCGTGTCGGGCGTCTATGCACATGCATCCGTCGGATGCCTGCACGTGCGGCCGGTCGTGAACATGAAGACCGAGGAAGGCATCGCGAAGTTCGAGCGCATCGCCAACGGCAGCGCGGAGCTCGTCCTGAAGTACGGCGGCGCGCTCTCCGGCGAGCATGGCGACGGCCTGGTGCGCGGCTGGTTCATGGAGAAGATGTTCGGCCCGGCGCTGTATCAGGCGTTCCGGACCGTGAAACACACCTTCGACCCGAACGGCATCTTCAATCCCGGAAAGATCGTCGATTGCCCGTCGTTCACCTCGAACCTGCGCTACGGCGCGGGCTACAACACGCCTGATCCTCCGACCTATTTCGATTACTCCGAGTACGGCGGCTTCGGCCGCGCGGTCGAGATGTGCAGCGGCGTCGGCGCGTGCCGCAAGAAGCTCGAAGGGACGATGTGCCCGTCGTATATGGCGACGCGGGACGAGAGAGATGTCACGCGCGGTCGCGCGAACGCGCTGCGGCTGGCGATGACGGGCAAGCTGGCCGAGGCGGGGCTCGATGATGACGGCGTGCTCGAGACCCTCGACCTTTGTCTCGAGTGCCGCGCGTGCAAGGCAGAGTGTCCCGTCGGCGTGGACGTCGCGCGGTTCAAGAGCGAGTTCCTCGCGCAGCACTGGCGGAAGCACGGCATCCCGCTCGGCAAGCGGGTCCTCGGCAACGTGCGCGGGCTGTCGAAGATCGGCAGTCAGT
The DNA here is from genome assembly GCA_003222635.1 of Acidobacteriota bacterium. Classification (GTDB taxonomy): domain Bacteria; phylum Acidobacteriota; class Vicinamibacteria; order Vicinamibacterales; family UBA2999; genus Gp6-AA40. Next base: position 4,144 of record QHWQ01000246.1, read on the forward strand.
TCGCGCCGCTCGCCAATGCGATGGCGTCGAGCGGATTCGGCCGGTGGATGAACGAGAAACTGTTCG
>QHWQ01000246.1:4229-8841 GCA_003222635.1 Acidobacteriota bacterium
ACCAACTACAACGAACCCGAGAATGGCGTCGCGGCGGCGGCGGTGCTCGAGGCGGCGGGCGCCAGCGTGCAGCTGCTGCCGCACGACTGCTGCGGCCGACCCCTTATATCTACGGGCCAGCTCGACGCCGCGCGCAAGCTCGCGAAGAAAAATGCCGACGCGCTCTACGAGGCCGCGTCGCGTGGCGAGAAGATCCTCTTCCTCGAGCCGAGCTGCCTGTCGGCCGTCCGCGAGGATGCGCCCGCGCTGCTGCGCGGCGAGGAGCAGCGCCGCGCCCGGGTCGTCGCCGACGCCTGCACCCTGTTCGAGGACTATCTCGAGCGCGAGCTCGCCGCCGGCCGCCTGACGCTCAATCTCAAGGCCGGACCACCGACGGTCGTGCTGCACGGCCATTGTCATCAGAAGGCGATGGGGCTGGTCGCGTCCGCGAAGGCGCTGCTCTCGCGCATTCCGTCGTGCACGGTCGTCGATCTCGATTCGGGCTGCTGCGGCATGGCGGGCTCGTTCGGCTATGCGAAGGACCACTACGAGGTTTCGAAGCAGATTGGGGAACGGCGGCTGCTTCCGGCGGCTCGTGCGCTGAAGCCGGGCGAGCTGCTGGCCGCGGCGGGCACCTCCTGCCGCCATCAGGTCGAGCATTTCGCCGGTGCGCACGCGCAGCACCCGGCCGTCATCCTGCACTCGCTAATCGACTAGAATCCGCGAATGGAAATGACCGCACAACGGCGTGGCATCCCTGCGACGACCAACGTCCTCGGACTGCTGTGCGCGATGTACTTCATCAACTACATCGTCCGCGTGAATGTCAGCACGGCGGCGGCGGTGTTCCAGCCCGAGCTGGGGCTGACCAACACCCAGGTGGGGCTGATCTTCTCGGCGTTCGCCTATCCGTATCTCGCGTTTCAGATCGCCGGCGGGTGGGTGGCCGACAAGTTCGGCGCGCGGCGCGCGCTGACGGTCTTCGCGATTCTCTGGTCGTCGGCCACCGTGCTCATGGGGCTCGCCAACAGCCTAGGCGGCATGGTGCTGGGGCGCGTGCTGGTCGGCATCGGCGTGTCGGCGCTGCCCGTCGCCACGCGCGCGATGTCGAACTGGACGCGGCCGGAGAAGCGCGGCTTCGCGCAGGGTATCACGCATGCCTTCGCCAGGCTTGGCAACACGCTCACGCCACCGCTCATCGGCATCCTCCTCATTCCGTACGTCGGCTGGCGCGGGTCATTCGTCGTCGTCGGCACCGCGAGCTTCCTCTGGGCGATCGCGTGGTTCTGGTATTTCCGCGACGATCCGGCGGAGCATCCCGCCATCACCGCCGAGGATCTCGCACTGCTGCCGAAGAAGCGCGTCAAGACCGCGTCGCGCGTGCCGTTCGGCCGCCTGGCCGCGCGCATGATGCCGGTCACGATCGTGTACTTCTGCTACGGCTGGACGCTGTGGTTCTTCCTCGCGTGGATCCCGTCCTACTTCCTCCACAGCTACAACCTGAAGTTGAGCAGCTCCGCGCTCTTCGCGTCAGGGGTCTTCCTCGGCGGGACGCTCGGCGATTTCCTCGGCGGCATCGTCAGCGACCGCATCTTCGAGAAGACGCACAGCCGCACGAAGGCGCGGCGCAATCTGATCGTCGCCGGCTTCCTCGTGTCGACGGTGTTCATGATTCCCGTGCTGATGGTGCACAACCTGACGGCGATCGTCCTGTCGCTCAGCCTCGCGTTCTTCTTCTCGGAGTTCACCGTCGGCGCGTTCTGGGCGATTCCGATGGACATCGCGCCGCGCTACTCGGGGTTTGCGAGCGGCTTCATGAACTCCGGCTCCGCGCTCGCCGCCATCGTGTCGCCGCTCATCGGCGGCTACATCATCGACACGACAGGGAAGTGGGAGATGACGTTCGTCGCCGGCATCGCGCTGCTGCTGCTCGGCGCCGTCCTCGCGTTCTGGATGAAGCCGGACGAGGAGCTGGAAGATCCCGCTGACGGCGAGCGTATCACGGCGCATGCGCCGCTCACGACCGCGCCGGCGGCACGCTAGTTGGTGGTTGGTAGTTGGTGGTTAATCCATGACGGTCCACGCACGCACGATTCCCGTCCTCGCCGAGAAAGACGTCGTCGGACAGCTGCGATCGCTCCGCGCGAAGCAGCCAGTCGACTTCTGGGCCTTCTATTCGAGCCAGTTGAACGGGATCGTCACCGATCCGTCGCTGATGGTGCTCCCGTTCGACGATCACATCGTCCACCGGGGCCATGGCATCTTCGACACCGCGGCGATCGTTGGCGGGAAGATCTACGACGTCGACGCGCATCTCGATCGGTTCATCAAGTCGGCGGAGCGCTCGAAGCTGAAGCTGCCGTGCTCACGCGAGGAGATGCGCGACATCATCGTGCAGACGGCCGCGGCAAGCGGCCGGCGCGACGGGTCGATTCGCTACTGGCTGTCGTCAGGACCGGGGAGCCTGGAGCTCACGCCCGCGAAGAATGCCGAACCCGGTTTCTTCGTGATGATCTTCGGCGGCCTCACGTATCCGGAGCGTTACTACACCGAAGGCGTTCGCGTGATGACGACGACCTATCCGATCAAGGCGCCGCTCTACGCGATCACAAAGGCGACCAACTATCTGCCGAACGTGCTCATGCAGATGGAGGCGAAGGAGAAGGGCTTCGACAACGGCGTCTTCATCGACGAGAACGGCAACGTCGGCGAGAGCTCGAACATGAACGTCGCGTTCGTGACCAGCGGCGGCGTGCTCCTCCATCCGAAGTTCGATCACATCCTGTCCGGCTGCACGTCGCTGCGGCTGCTGGAACTCGCGCGCGCGAATCAGCAGCGGGCCGGAGTGGCCGGCGTCGAGGTGCGCGACATCACGGTCGCGGAGGCACGCGCCAGCCGCGAGATGCTGCAGCTTGGCAGCTCGATCAAGGTCGCGCCCGTCGTCCAGTGGGATGACCAGGTGATCGGCGACGGCAAGCCGGGTCCGGTCAGCAAAGCGCTCCTGGAGCTGCTCGAGGAAGACATGCGCAGCAGCGATCGACTGATCTCCATTCCCTACTGATTGTTCGATTCCGACGTTTATCCGTTCGACCGTCCGGCAAGACCCAGGAATACGAGGATGGCACGATTCACACGAATCATGTCTTCCTCCGCGAGCTTCCCGACGCGCCTCTGCAGCTTCGACTTCGCCACGGTCGTGATCTTGTCGATCATGAGGTGGCTTCCAACATTAAGGCCGTTCTGCTTCGTCGGCTCGAAGGGCAATCGAATGAGCGGAGCATCCAGTACGTGCGTCGTAAATGGAGACACGGTGATCGACGCTGTGCCTTCGAACGCATCGTCCTGAACGATCACCGCTGGCCGTGGCTTTCCCGTGTAGTCAGGTCCGCCGGCAACCGTCCAGATCTCGGCTCGCTTCATTCAGATTTCCACTCCGAGATGGCATCGACGAATGCCTGTTCGTCGGCCTCGAATCGAGCGCTGCCGACAAGTCTCGCTTGCCGTCGCGCTTCTCGCATGAACGTGCGTGAGCGCACGTCAGGAACCCAAATCTGGATCGGTCGCAGACCGCGGCGACGCAAGCGTTGACGGTGTGCGCGAACCTTGTCGCGGGAACTGGACTTCGTGCGAGTGATGATTGCCATGGATCGCGGTTACATGTAACCTACCACGACTCTTGGCGAAAGCCCAATGACATGGAGGAGATCGCGCGGCAGGTCGGGCCGGCGAGGATCGACATCGCGCACGAGCGCCTCGGGCCGCGCGATGCGCCCGTGGTGCTGCTCATCATGGGCGGCGGCGCGCAGATGATTTCGTGGCCCGATGACTTCTGCGACACGCTCGTCGGCCGCGGGTTGCAGGTTATCCGCTTCGACAATCGCGACGTCGGCAGGTCCACGCATATGACGGATGCGCCCGCGCCGAATCTTCAGGCCGTGCTCGCGGGCGACCTGTCATCGGTTTCGTACACCCTCTCCGACATGGCTGCGGACACGGTCGGGTTGCTGGACGTGCTCGGCATCGAGCATGCGCATCTCGTCGGCGCGTCGCTCGGAGGTTCGATCGCGCAAACGATAGCAATCGAGCATCCGGCGCGCGTTCGCTCGCTCACGTCGATGATGGCGTCAACAGGCAACATGGCGGTCGGGCAACCCTCGCCCGACGCGATGCGCGAGCTGGCTGGACGTCCTCCTGCCGTGACGCGGGACGAGGTGATTCAGCAGATGCTCCAGGCGTTCAGGGTCATCGGCTCGCCGGGATATCCGATGGACGAGGAGGAAGTCGCGGCGCGCACGGGCCGTGCCTACGACCGCTCATACGATCCGCTCGGCCACGCGCGCCAGGCGATCGCGTTCGTCGCGTCCGGCGATCGCACCAAGCGGCTGCGAGACCTCAACGTGCCCACGCTCGTGATCCACGGTCTCGCTGACCGCATGTGCGACGTCAGCGGCGGTCGCGCGGTGGCCGAAGCGATCCCCGGCGCCGAACTCGTGCTGATCGAAGGTATGGGACACAACCTGCCGCCCGGATTACGGAATCAACTGGCGGAACGGATTGCGCAGTTCATCTTGCGTGCGGAATCTACTCTCAAGGATGCCTGAAGTCATACGAGTGCATCAGCCCTCTATTAACC
>QHWQ01000351.1 GCA_003222635.1 Acidobacteriota bacterium
CAATCGCGGTGAACTCCTCGTCGGTCAGCGGAATCTGACGGAACGCGGCCATTCCTCCCCTTCGGCGCGGGACGTGTTCCGGAACCGACGCGTCACATCGAAATACGGGTGTCTGGTGCGCGGATCGTTGCGCGTGATCGCATCCACGAATACCGAGAGTGCGGCTCGGGGCGAGCCCCGTCGAGCGTCGCCACGCATAACCACCGCGATCAGGCACACGTATAGAGGCTTCATGAACGGGACTACCGCGCCTGCGGGGAAAGGTTACTGCTCGCGGGCAGGTCGATCAGCACGATGTCCGAGTTCTCCCGCAATCGATCGAACACCACCTGCTTGCTGTCTCGCGTGATGTCGAAGGTCCGGGTCGTGGAGCGATTGTTCAGACGCGTCAGCGTCCGGGATTTTCTCGCCGCGATGTCGAGCAGCCAGAAATCCTGAGACTCCTCCTGCCCCTGCATGAAGACGAGGCCCCTGCCGTTGGGCAGGAATCGGATGCGCTCGCCGTCGCGATGCAGCTTGATCGCGGGCAGATCGATGCGCGTGCCGTCGGGCCGGACGGCGAGCAGCGGTGCGTACTCGCCCACATTTGGTCCCGCGTAGGCGATCACGCTGCCATCCGGAGACCACACCGGGTTCAGCGCCAGCCCGGTGGCGAGGCGCACCGGCGGGCCGCCGTCAACCGGAACCTTGAACAGTCCCGCGCCGCCGGCATCGGTGCCACCTGTCGCGAGCCACCGCCCGTCGGGCGACCAGCAGGCCGTTCCCTGCACGTCGAGGTTCTCGGCCACAGCTTGCGGCTCTGTCCCGTCCTCGGTCTCGACATGAAGGCGCAGCTTTCCCTTCCGCCGCAGCACGAACGCGACGTGTCGTCCGTCAAACGACACCGCAGGAGGCTCGAGCAGCGCTCCATCGGCGCCGTTCCAGACCTCCTGCGCCTTGCCGTCGCGATAGCGCCACAACCCATCGCCCATTCCTCGCGAAGAGAGATAGAAGAGGCTTCCCTCTCCGAACCGCGGCATCAAGGCGCGCACGGTGGGCACGGGATACGGCTTCACGTCTCGTTCGTCGGCGATGCGATCCGAGATCGGAGCGGTCCACAGATTGGCCGTGGGATTCGCGACGGTAGCGACCAGGCGGCGGCAATCCCGAACTTGCGGCGGATCCGCTGTGGACCTCACTCGTGACGACACCGAATCATCCGGAATATTCCGCCGCGCATGCATGCGTGACCGGCGTGTCGTCGAGCCTCGTGGAAGACTTTTTCGGGACGCGGAAGGTGCACATCGTCGTGGACAACACGACAACGTTCAGCGACGGCGTCCACACGCATGTGTTCGAGAACACCGGGGACTGGTACGAGGAGGTGTATTGGGCGCGGATCTTTGGCGGACTCCACTTTCATCATTCTCTGGAAGACGGCGGAAGCCTTGGCAGGAACGTGGCGGCGTCGGTGTTCGAGCATCACTTTCGACCAACGCGCCACGAGGACGGGGACGACGAGCGCTGATCTCACACACAGAGACGTCAGACAGGAGGTCGCGGGAAACCCCGCGACCTCTCATCCCGGCGTCTGCGGAGAACGGGTGCCGCGCCAAACCAGCAGGGCGAGTCCGACGAGGACCAGACCGGCCGACACGAGATGCGCGAGCGTGAATGGGCCGAGGATGCGCTCGTTGACGCGAATGAACTCGATCGCAAACCGGATCGCGCCGGCGAGCACGAGATAGCGCCCCAGCACGATCGCATCCGCGACGCCGCGCCGGCGCCAGCGAATCAGCAGCCAGGCGACGATGAAGAGCGCGGCCATCTCGTACAGCTGCGTCGGATGGACGCGCACGTCGGTCGGCGGCAGGCCGCGCGGAAACGCGACGCCCCACGGCAGATCGGTCGGCCGTCCGTAGTCGTCACCCACCAGAAAGCAGCCGATGCGGCCAATCGCGTGGCCAATCGCCAGGGCGGGCGTCGCCGCCGCAAGCGTCGGAATAATCGGCAGCCGCATGCGCCGCATGAACACCAGCGCGGTTGCGACGCCGCCAAGCAGGCCACCGAACCAGCTCATGCCGCCGCGGCTGAGCAGCAGATCCCTCAACGGCGATTCGCCAAGATGCTCGACGATCCAGAGCAGCTTCGCGCCGACGAGGCCGCCAAACACACCGGCCATCGCCGCATCGCCACCAGATGCGGGCAATTTGCTTCGGGACAGCTCGCGGCCAAACACCCAAAGACCGACGAGCGCGCCGATCGCCACCATCACGCCGAAACTGGTGACCTCGAACGTCCCGATGCGGAAAAAAGTCGGATACATCGTGCAAATTATCCGTGAAGCGATCCGCCGGCCGCTACGGCAGAGGTTATAATCGCAGCCTCTCGAACCCCCCGACAACTGAAAGAGGCTCTCATGGCTCGTCCGCGCAAGGCTCTGCCTTCATCCGATCCATTCGTGGATCTGGAGCGGAAGACCGAAATTCTCGAGCGCGAGATGGACACGCAGCGCGCCGCCATGGAACGGCTCCAGCAGATCAGCAAGGTGCGAGCTGAACCTCTGCGCGATAACGATCACGCCAACACAGCGGCGAACAAAGGGCGCGCGGCCCGCTGAGGCATCGCCTGTGCATTGAGCTGAGCGGGCATGCCGTCTCAGGATGTGCTTCTCGCCTGGCTCAGACTCCGGAACGCCCTTGGCGCCGCCGGCATGGGCACGTGGCACGTCGATCTCTCCACGGGCATTGCCACCCACGATGAAAGCCTGAATCACATCCTCGGTCTCGAGCCTGTCGAAACGCAAGGCCCGCTGCGCGATCCGTCGTTCACGCACATTTACCCCGAGGATCACGACCGCGTGATGAGCGCGATCGACAGCGCCATCGCGTCGCACGGCGAATACAGCATCGAGTACCGCATCGTCCGCGCCGACGGCGAGGTGCGCTGGCTGCAGGATCGCGGACGCATCGTCTGCGACGACAACTGCGCACGCTACGCGACCGGCGCGGTCATGGACGTCACCGCGCGGCGGCAGCTCGCGGATCACGAGCGCGCGCTCTCCGACGAACGCGCGCAGTTGATTCGCGATCTCGAGCAGGCCAGCCGCGTCAAAGACGAATTCCTCGCCATGCTCTCGCACGAGCTGCGCACGCCGCTCAACGCGGTCCTCGGCTGGACGCGCATGCTTCGCCGCGGCACCGTGCCGCCGGAACGCACGGCGTCCATCCTCGACACGATCGAGCGCAACGCGGCCGCACAGATGCAGATCATCGACGAGCTGCTCGAGCTGTCGTCGATGGCCGCCGGCAACCTGCGATTGATCATTGCGCCGATCGATCTCCGCGATCTGATCGGCGGCGCCGTCGAAACCATCCGTCCGGCCGCCGACGCGAAGTCGATCTCGCTCTATGTGTCGATCGACGGCGAGCTGAGCGCGCTGACGGGCGACGCCGCGCGGCTGCGCCAGGTGCTGTGGAATCTGCTGGCGAACGCGGTGAAGTTCACGCCCGCTGGCGGCCGCATCGACGTCGTCGCGCGCGAGGGGCCGGCGGATGTCGAGATCACCGTCAAGGACAGCGGCCCCGGCATCGACGCCTCGTTTCTGCCGCACGTTTTCGAGCCGTTCCGGCGCGGGGAGTCGATTGCCACGCGCACCGTCGGCGGCCTCGGCCTCGGCCTGGCGATCGTCCGTCACATCGTCGAAGCGCACGGCGGCACCGTCAGCGCGGACAGCGACGGCGCGGACAAAGGATCGGTGTTCGCGGTGCGGATGCCGACCGCTCGCATCGCGCGCCACGACCGCGCCGTGCCAATCACCCTCCGTGGCCGCCGCGTACTGGCGGTGGACGATGACGCGTCGACGCAGGAGCTGGTCGCGACGATGCTGCTGATGTACGGCGTGTCGGTGCGAACCGCCGGACGCGCGTCGGATGCGATGCAGATCCTCTCGGACTGGCGTCCCGACGTGCTGCTCACCGACATCGCGATGCCCGGCGAAGACGGCTACGCGCTGATTCGCCGCGTGCGCGCGCTTCCGTCCTCGCTCGGCGAAATCCCCGCCGTCGCGCTCACCGCCTTCACCGACCCGCAGAGCGTGCAGCAAGCGTTTGCCGCCGGCTTCGACGCACACCTCGGCAAGCCGCTCGAGCCGCACGTGCTCGCCGATGCGCTGACGAAAGTGCTTCGCGTCAGGAAGTCTGCGTAACGCGCGGGTCGCCTGCCCCGAGCGACGTCGAGGGGCGAAGCAGGCGCCGCAACTCGCCGGCAATCACATCGGGCGCGCACGGCTTGATCAGCACGTGCGCGATGCCGGCCTGCGTGAAGCGATCCGGGTGCTCGAGATACTCGGAGTGACCGGTGACGGCGAGGATGGGAATGGATCGCGTCGTCGGGTGTTCGCGCAGCGCGCGGCAGAACTCGAATCCATCCATGCCGGGCACTGCCAGATCGGTGAGCACCGCCTGGGGACGGAGGTCGCGCGCTTTTTCGAGCGCCTGATGCCCGTTGTGCGCATCGATGGTGCGGAAGCCGTCGTGCTGCAGGTACTCGCGGTACATCATCCGCGTGCGCAAATCGTCCTCGACGATCAGGACCAGCGGATTGGCGGTGGATGTTGCGCCGCCCTCGGTCTGCATTCCTACACCCCGTCATTGCGATTGTAGTGTAGGACGGGTCTGGAATATGTCTGTCTTGCCGCCCTTAATGCGCGGTGGATGGCCGGGCATGCACGCGCGTGCGCAACGT
>QHWQ01000001.1:0-4756 GCA_003222635.1 Acidobacteriota bacterium
GAGGCGCTCTACGAGTCGTTCCCGACGCCGGCGCAGGTGCTGGCGACCCCCGACGACCGGCTGCGCGGCGTCGGCCTCAGCTCGCAGAAGCTCCGCTACCTGAAGGACCTGTGCAAACACCTCGAGGAAGGACAGCTTCCGCTCGATGCTCTGCACCAAATGGGGGACGAAGCGGTCATCGAGACGCTGACGCGGGTCAAGGGGGTGGGCCGCTGGACGGCGGAAATGTTTCTGATCTTCCGATTGCAGCGGCCCGACGTGCTGCCCGTCGGCGATCTCGGCATCGTCAACGCGGTGCGGCGCGCGTATAAACTTCGCAAGGCGCCATCGCCCGATCGCCTGCGGCGGATTGGCGAGGCGTGGAGACCCTACCGGTCCGTGGCGTGCTGGTATTTGTGGGCCAGTCTCAACAACGAGCCGACGAAGGATTGACCATGCAGACACGACGCATCTCGACCCGTCTCCTCTCCGCGGCGCTCATCGCGCTGGTCGCCGCCATCGTTCCGGCCGCGGCGCAGAACCCCTCGACTTCGCTCGGGGCAAGCCGCGCGGCGACCGACGTGCCGAAGATTCAGTTCGAGAAGTACACGCTTCCGAACGGGCTCGAGGTCATCCTCAGCCAGGATCACCGGCTGCCGATTGTCGCGGTGAATCTCTGGTACCACGTCGGCCCGGCCAACGAAGTGCAGGGACGCACGGGCTTCGCACATCTGTTCGAACACCTGATGTTCCAGGGGTCGAAGCACACGCCGAAGGACTCGCACTTCCAGATGCTCGAAGCGGCGGGCGCGACCAACATCAACGGCACGACGGACTACGACCGGACGAACTACTTCGAGACGGTTCCCTCCAACCGGCTCGAGCTGGCGCTCTGGATCGAATCGGATCGCATGGGGTATCTCCTCGACGCGATCGATGCGAAGGAGTTCGCCAACCAGCAGGATGTGGTCCGCAACGAGCGGCGCCAGTCGGTGGAGAACCGTCCGTACGGAAACGCGGAAGAGGAGCTGGTCCACCTGCTCTATCCGCAGACGCATCCCTACTACGCCTCCGTCATCGGATCGCATGCGGACATTCAGGCGGCGCGTCTGGCCGATGCGCGCGAGTTCTTCAGGCGCTACTACGCGCCGAACAACGCGAGCGTCGCCATCGTCGGCGACTTCGATCCCGCGCAGACGAAGAAGCTCGTCGAGAAGTATTTCGGTCCGCTGAAGCGCGGCTCCGCAGTGCCGGCGATCAACGTGCAGACACCGAAGATCGCGATGGAACGCCGGAAGGTCGTCCCCGATCGCATCGAGCTGCCGCGCGTCTACATGGCGTGGCTGACGCCGAACATCTTCAAGCCGGGCGATGCCGAGGCGGATGTCACCGCGCAGATTCTCGGCGGCGGCCGCGCGAGCCGGCTGTATCAGAAGCTGGTGTACGAGAAGCAGATCGCGCAGAACGTCGACGCGAATCAGCAGTCGCTGATGCTCGGCTCGCAGTTCCAGATCGATGCGACCGCGCGTCCGGGGCACACCGCCGAGGAGCTCGAGCAGGCGATCAACGAGGAGCTCGAGGCGCTGCGGACGAAGCCCGTCGAGCAGCGCGAAATCGATCAGGCGCGCAACACGATCGAGACGCGGGCGATCACGCGTCTCGAAAACGTGAACGGCGTCGCGAACATGCTGAATTCGTACAACCATTTCCTGAAGACGCCGGACTACCTGCAGAAGGACATCGAACGGTATCGCGCGGTGACGCCCGCGGCGGTGACGGCGTTCGCGCGCGACTATCTGCAGCCGAACACGCGCGCGGTCGTCTACGCGGTGAAGGGCGATCCCGTGATGGCGCCGCAGGTGCCGACGGCAGCTCGCCAACGGTCTGACGTTGATCCTCAGCGCGCGCCGTGGCCTGCCCGTCGCCGCGGCCAATCTCGTCGTCAAGAGCGGCAGCGATACGAATCCGTCCGACATGCCGGGCCTGGCGAACTTCACGGTCGCCATGCTCGATCAAGGGACGGCGACGCGCTCCGCCGTGCAGATTGCCAACGAGACCGCGCAGCTCGGCGCGACGGTCAATACCAACAGCTCGATGGACGCGTCCATCGTCGCCGCGCGTTCGCTGAAGAAGAATTTCGCGGCGACGCTCGATCTGGCTGCGGACATCGCGCTGCATCCGTCGTTTCCGGCCGCTGAAATCGAACGCCAGCGCGCCAGCCGTCTCGCGCAGCTCGTGCAGCAGCGCGAGAACGCCGCTGTCCTCGCCGCGCGTGTCGTCAACGTGGCGCTGTACGGCGAGCGCCACCCGTACGGCTTCACCGAGCTCGGCACCGAAGCATCCGTGAAAGCGCTGACGCGCGACGTGATGATGAACTTCTGGAAGCAGAACTTCGTGCCGAACAACGCCGCGCTCGTCGTGGCGGGCGACATCACGATGGCGGAGCTGCGCCCGATTGCGGAGAAGGTCTTCGGTGCGTGGCAGCGCGGCACCCCGGCAACGCCGGCGCTCGCTACGCCATCAGCGCCGCAGGCGCGCATCCTCATCGTCGATCGGCCTGGCGCGCCGCAGACGCAGGTGCGTGTCGGCGCGATTGGCGCGCCGCGATCGGTTCCGGAATTCCAGGCGATGCAGGTGATGAACACGGCGCTCGGCGGTCTCTTCTCCAGCCGCATCAACATGAATCTGCGCGAGGAGCACGGCTACACGTACGGCGCGGGATCGGGCTTCGACTACCGGCGCGGCGCGGGACCGTTTGCGATCGCCACCGGCGTGCGCACGGACGTGACGGCGCCGTCGGTGACCGAGATTCTGAAAGAGGTCCGCGGCATGGCGGCCGCGCCGATGAAAGCGGACGAGCTCGATCGCGCGAAGGATGCGCGCACGCAGTCGCTGCCCGCCGGATTCCAGACCAGCCAGGCGGCCGCCGCGAGCTTCGCGCAGGTGTACATCTACGACCTCGGTCTCGATTACTACAGCCACGTCGCCGAGCGCGTGCAGGCCGTGACCGCCGATCAGGCGCTCGCCGCGGCGAAGAAATATCTGGCGCCCGAGCGCATGGTCATTGTCGCCGTGGGCGACCGCTCGAAAATTGAATCCGAGCTCAAGGCGCTGAACATCGCGCCCGTCGAAGTGGTGACACCCGAGGGAAAGCCGGTAAGTTGATATAATCCGACTTTCCTAGTCGGACATGCCAGTTGCCATACCGGGGCTTCCTCGTACCGCTACCTCCATCGTTGACCTGATCGGCAACACGCCATTGATCCGGCTCTCGGCCTTCGAGGCCGGACTGCGCAACGTGGAGCTCTACGCGAAGGCCGAGTGGAAGAATCCGGGCGGCTCGGTGAAGGACCGGCCGGCGCTGCGGATGATTCAGGACGGCGAGACGTCCGGCGCGCTGACGCGCGACACGATCATCCTTGACGCCACGTCGGGCAACACCGGCATCGCCTACGCGATGATCGGCGCCGCGCGCGGGTACCTGGTCCGCCTGTGCGTGCCGAGCAATGTCACGCCCGAGCGGAAGCGGATTCTCAAGGCGTTCGGCGCCGAGATCGTGTTCACCGACCCGATGCAGGGATCCGACGGCGCGATCCTCAAGGCGCGCGAGATGTATGCCGCCGAGCCGAACATCTACTTCTACGTCGACCAGTACAACAATCCCGGCAACTGGCGGTCGCACTACGACACGACCGCGCCCGAGATCATCGAGCAGACGGGCGGACGCATCACGCATTTCGTGGCGGGGCTCGGCACGAGCGGCACGTTCGTCGGCGCCGGCCGCCGGCTGCGCGAATTCAACAAGTCGATTCGTCTGATCTCCGTTCAGCCCGATTCGCCGCTGCACGGCCTGGAAGGGCTGAAGCACATGGAGACGGCGATCGTGCCCGGCATCTACGACACGACGGTTGCGGATGAAGACCTCGGTGTGTCGACGGAGGACGCGTTCGAGCTGACGCGTCAGCTCGCGCGCAGCGGATTGTTCGTCGGCATTTCGAGCGGCGCCAACCTCGCGGCCGCGCTGCAGGTGGCCAGACGATCGCCGGACTCGGTGATCGTCGTGATTTTCCCGGACGGCGGCGAGAAGTATCTGTCGGAGCGGTTCTGGGACGAATCTCCCAGGTGATGGCCCTCCGACTGGACAAACAGGTGGACGCGAACATTCGCGCGCACGGCCAGGAAACCTATCCGAACGAGTGCTGCGGCGCGCTGATTGGCAACGGCGGCGTTGTCAGCGAAACGCTGGCCTTGCCGAACATGACGGATGAAGGGCCGCGCACGCGGTTTCGCGTGACGCCGAACGACTACCGCGCCGCCGAGAAGCGCGCGAGCGAAGCGGGAGCCGACCTGCTCGGCTTCTACCACTCGCATCCGGACCACCCGGCGCGGCCGTCGCAGTACGACCTCGACCACGCGTGGCCGTTTTTCTCGTACGTAATCGTTTCTGTCCGTGAGGGCGTCTCAGGAGATATGACGTCGTGGCGCCTGCGCGAGGATCGCTCCGCCTTCGACCAGGAAGATCTCAACAATGCCTAATACGATTCACATTCCGACGCCGCTGCGCCCCTTCACCGACAAGAACGAGTCGGTCGAAGTCAACGGCGCCACCGTCGGCGAGCTGCTCGCCGACCTGACGAAGAAGTACGAAGGCCTTCGCAAGCATCTCTACGCGGACGATGGCCGGCTGCGGAACTTCGTCAACGTGTATCTGAACGACGAGGACATCCGCTACCTGCAGAAGGAGAAGACGCCGGTGAAGCCGGGCGACTCGCTCAGC
>QHWQ01000001.1:4940-59188 GCA_003222635.1 Acidobacteriota bacterium
AGTCGAAGCTTCAGTCGGCGAAGGAGCGGCTGCACGATCTCAATCCGCACGTCGAGATCGACACATACGAGACGACAGTCACCTCCGAGAACGCGCTCGATCTGTTCAAGGACTACGACGTCATCCTCGACGGGACTGACAACTTCCCGACCCGCTATCTGGTCAACGACGCATGCGTGCTGACGGGCAAGCCGAACGCCTACGGCAGCATCTTCCGTTTCGAGGGACAGGCGTCGGTCTTCGGCACGAAGGAAGGTCCGTGCTATCGCTGCCTCTATCCAGAGCCGCCGCCGCCGGGACTGGTGCCCAGCTGCGCGGAGGGTGGAGTGCTCGGCGTACTGCCGGGAATCATCGGCGTCATCCAGGCGACAGAAGCGATCAAGTTGGTCACCGGCATCGGTGAGCCGCTGATCGGACGCTTTCTGATCTACGACGCGCTCAAGATGCGCTTCCGCGAGCTGAAGCTGCGCAAGGATCCGGATTGCCCGGTGTGCGGCACGCATCCGACCGTAACGAAGCTCATTGACTACGAACAGTTCTGCGGCATCCGCCCCGAGCCGGCGGCTGCGCAGCAGGCAGGAGCAGCCGTGAACGAATGGGAGACGACGTCTGTCGATCTGAAGAAGCGGCTCGATGCGGGTGATGACGTGTTCATCCTCGACGTGCGCGAGCCGAACGAGTATCAGATCTGCAAGATTCCGGGGTCGGTCCTGATTCCGCTCGGCGAGCTGCCGAGGCGTTATGCCGAGCTGCCGAAGGACAAGGACATCGTCGCGCACTGCAAGATGGGCGGGCGCAGCGCAAAAGCCACGGAATTCCTGCAATCCGTCGGGTTCAAGCGGGTCAAGAACCTGAAGGGCGGAATCCTCGACTGGATCGATAGGGTCGACCCTTCCCAGCCAAAATATTAAAACCCGACCTTTCTTGACGGATTTCGGCTGGACTCGTTATAAAATACGACGATTGCAGTCGGATATACCGGCAAGCCCATGTTGAGACTGTCAAAGAAAGCTGATTACGCGCTCATGGCTATCAAACATCTCGCCCAGAAGCGCGATGTCTCATCGACGAGCGCCCGCGAGATCGCGGAGCAGTACGACATTCCGATCGAGCTGATGGCCAAGGTGCTTCAGCGCCTGGTGCGGATGCAGTTGCTGGCGTCGACGCAGGGTACGCGCGGCGGCTACATGCTCGGCCGGCCGGCGGCCAGCATCAGCGTGGCGGATGTGATCGAGGCGATTGACGGGCCGTTCACGGTCACCGCCTGCTCGACGGACAAACACGACTGCGAACAGTTCAACAAGTGCAGCATCCGCGACCCGCTCTGGCGGATTCGCGAGCGGATTGCGGCGGCGCTTGGCACGGTGACGATTGCGGAGATTGCCGCCGAGAGCGTGCCGGTGACGGCCGCGCACGCAGCGGTGCTCCATCACGCGAGGTCCTGACGATGAAGCTCCCGATTTACATGGACTACCACGCGACGACGCCGGTCGATCCGCGCGTGCTCGACGCGATGATGCCGTACTTCCGCGAGAAGTTCGGCAACGCGGCGAGCCGCAACCATCCGTTCGGGTGGGAGGCGGAGGACGCGGTCGAGGCCGCGCGCAAGCAGGTGGCGGATCTCATCGGCGCCAACGCGAAAGAACTGATCTTCACGAGCGGCGCGACCGAGTCGAACAACCTCGCGATCAAGGGCGTCGCGGAGATGTACCGCGAGAAGGGCAACCACATCATCACGTGCGTCACCGAGCACAAGGCGGTGATCGACACGTGCAAGAAGCTCGAGAAGCAGGGGCTGCGCGTCACCTACCTGCCGGTGCAGAAGGACGGGCGCATCGACCTCGACGAGCTGCGCGCCGCGATCACGGACAAGACGATCCTCATCACGATCATGACCGCCAACAACGAGATCGGCGTCGTCCAGCCGATCGCCGAGATTGGCGCGATCGCGAAGGAGAGGGGGATCCTCTTCCACACCGACGCGGTGCAGGCGGTCGGCAAGATTCCGTTCGACGTCAACGCGCTGAAAGTCGACCTCGTGTCGATCAGCGCGCACAAGATTTACGGGCCGAAGGGCGTCGGCGCGCTGTATGTGCGCCGCCGCAACCCGCGCGTGCTGCTGGCCGAGCAGATCAGCGGCGGCGGCCACGAGCGCGGCATGCGGTCAGGCACGCTGAACGTGACCGGCATCGTCGGCCTCGGCAAGGCCGCGGAGCTGTGCAGGCAGGACATGGAGAAGGACACCGAGCGGCTGCGCACGCTGCGCGATCGCCTGAACCAGAAGCTGCACGAGAACCTCGACGAGATTTACATCAACGGCTCGATGGAGCACCGGCTCCCGCACAACCTCAATATCAGCTTCGCTTACGTCGAGGGCGAGTCGCTGTTGATGGGCATCAACGATGTCGCGGTGTCGTCGGGCTCGGCCTGCACGTCCGCGAGTCTCGAGCCGTCCTACGTGCTCAAGGCGCTTGGCGCCGGCGACGACCTGGCGCATTCCTCGATCCGCTTCGGCCTCGGCCGGTGGACGACGGACGAAGAGGTCGACTACGTCGTCGACAAGCTGACGAAGGTCGTGCGGCGGCTGCGCGAGATGTCGCCGCTCTACGAGATGGTCAAGGAGGGAGTCGATCTCTCCAAGATGCAATGGGTGACGCATTAACGCCCCGCAGGAGATAACGAAATGGCTTACTCAAACAAGGTCGTCGATCACTACGAGAACCCGCGCAACGTCGGGTCGTTGCCGAAGGATGACGTGAACGTCGGCACCGGCCTCGTCGGCGCGCCGGAGTGCGGCGACGTGATGAAGCTGCAGGTGAAGGTGAACCCCGAGACGGGGGTCATCGACGACGCGAAGTTCAAGACGTTCGGGTGCGGATCGGCCATCGCCAGCTCCAGCCTCGCGACCGAGTGGCTGAAGGGCAAGACGGTCGAGCAGGCGCTCGCGATCAAGAACACCGAGATCGTCGCGGAGCTGTCGCTGCCGCCGGTGAAGATCCACTGCTCGGTCCTCGCCGAGGACGCGATCAAGGCGGCGATTGCCGACTACAAGAAGAAGCAGGACGAGGCGAAGGGCGTGCAACCCGCCGCCGAGCACGCGCAACCGAGCGCGTAAACGGAGCGTCGTAACCAACGTGATCGAGATCTCCGAGACCGCCGCGAGGAAGATCAGGTCGCTGATGGCCAAGCAGGGCATCAGCGAGGGCGGTCTCCGTGTGGGCGTGAAAGGCGGCGGCTGCTCGGGTCTCAGCTACACGTTCGCGTGGGAGAAGGAGCCGCGCCTCGGCGACGAGGTGTTCGAGGGGCCCGAGGGCGCGAAGATCTTCGTCGACAAGAAGAGCCATCTGTTTCTCGACGGCACGACGCTCGACTACGACACCGCGCTCCTGGGCAAAGGCTTCGTCTTTCACAACCCGAACGCGAAGTCGACCTGCGGCTGCGGCAGTTCCTTCGGCGCCTAGAGCGCCGGGGAGCAGCCATCAAGCTCATGACTCCCGAACCGATTCCAGTCCGCTCACCGTCAATGCTCGAGTGCCGCAACTGCGGCGCGGGCGCTCCCGTCGACGAGCACTTCTGCCCGCAGTGCAGCCGCATCCTCGCGCTCGGGCGCCACGGCGACTACTTCTCGTTCCTCGGCCTGCCGCGCACGCTCGTCATCGACGCGAACGATCTCGAACGCCGGTTCCGCGACTTGAGCCGCAAGTTTCATCCCGACTACTTCTACAACGCGTCGCCGACCGAACGGCTGGCGAGCCTGGAACGCTCGTCGTATCTGAACGACGCGTATCGGGCGCTGAGGAATCCGGTCTCGCGCATCGAGCATCTGCTCGCGATCGAAGGCTTGCCGTCGGCGAAGTCGGAAGAGGCGACCGCGAAGGTGCCGCCGTCGCTGCTCGAGGAAGTGTTCGCGCTCAACGAGGAGCTGGACGAGATTCGCGACCTGCGCGAGTCAGGCGCCGATCCGGAACGGCTGCGCGCGCGCCTCGAGCAGGCGCGCGCGCCCATCGAGGCCAAGCGCGAGGAGCACGAGCGGCAGCTGCAGGAGCTGAGCGCGCGTTGGGACGCGCAGCTCGCCCCGAGCGGAGTCGAGGGGGAGAATGCGTCCGCCGAGGACAAGCGCGCGACGCTCGATGCGTTGCGCGAGCGTCTGCTCGAGCGCAACTACATCAACAACCTGCTCGCGTCGATCGAGCGCGAGATGACGGCGGTTCCTCATGGGTAAGGTGGTCGGCATCGATCTCGGGACGACCAACAGTCTCGTCGCCTATGTCGAGAACGGCCGACCGATTGTCATCCGCGACGACAGCGGCGATGCGCTCGTCCCGTCCGTCGTGTCCGTCGGCGAAGACGGCACGATCTTCGTCGGCCGCGAGGCGCAGCGGCGCCTGCTGACCGCGCCGTCGCGCTCGGTGTACTCGGTCAAGCGGTTCATGGGGCGCGGTATCGAGGATGTTCACGGCGAGGCCGCGCTGCTGCCGTTCCGCGTGTCCGGTGATCCGGGAGGCGTAGTCCGCATCGGCATCGCGGATCGTGAGTTCACGCCTCCGGAGATTTCCGCATTCGTCCTGCGCGAGCTGAAGCGTCGCGCCGAGGAGCATTTCCAGAAGAGCGGCGAGTTCGACTTCGAGGTCGATCGCGCGGTCATCACGGTTCCCGCGTACTTCAATGACGCGCAGAGAACCGCGACGCGCGATGCGGGGCGGCTGGCAGGCCTCGAGGTGCTGCGCATCATCAACGAGCCGACCGCAGCGTCGCTCGCCTACGGACTCGACAAGCGCAATCGCGGAACCATCGCGGTGTACGACCTCGGCGGCGGCACATTCGACATTTCGATCCTGCGCGTCGAGGATGGCGTGTTCCAGGTCCTTTCCACGAACGGCGACACGCATCTCGGCGGCGACGACATCGATCGGCTGCTTGTCGAGATCGTGCTCGAGCAGACCGGGCAAAAAGAATTAGCTGCGATTGAAACGATTCGGCGCGCGGCGATACAGGCGAAGTGGGATCTCTCAGACGTCGAGGAGACCGAGATCCGTATCGAGCCGTCGGGCGCCGTGCCGGCGGGCTATCGCAAGCGCATCACGCGCGCGGAGTTCGAACGCCTGATTCGTCCGCTCATCGATCGAACACTCGACCCGTGCCGTCAGGCCCTTGCCGATGCCGGACTCGAGGCGAAGGACATCGACGAAGCCGTGCTCGTCGGCGGATCGACCCGCATCCCGCTCGTGCGCCAAGTCGTCGAGGAGCTGTTCGGGCGCGAGCCGCACAGCGAGCTCAATCCAGACGAGGTCGTCGCCCTCGGCGCCGCCGTGCAGGCCGACATTCTCATCAGCGGCCGCCGCGAGATGCTCCTGCTCGACGTCACGCCGCTCTCGCTCGGCATCGAGACGATGGGCGGCGTGGTGTCGAAGATCATCATGCGCAACTCGACGATCCCGGCGAGCGGACGCGAGATGTTCACGACGGGCGTCGACAATCAGACTGGCGTCGACATCCATGTCGTGCAGGGCGAGCGCGAGCTCGTGGTCGATAACCGTTCGCTCGCGCATCTTCATCTGCAGGGAATTCCGCCGATGGTCGCCGGGCTGCCGCGCATCGAGGTGCGGTTCCAGATCGACGCGAACGGCATCCTCAGCGTCGCGGCGCGCGAGCTGCGCACGGAAATCGAGCAGACGATCGAGGTGAAGCCGTCCTACGGCCTCACCGATCAGGAAGTCGAGCGGATGCTCATCGAGTCGTTCGAGCACGCCGAAGCCGACTTCGAGGCGCGTCTGCTCATCGAGGCGCGCAACGAGGCCGAGAGCGTCATCCAGGCCACCGAAAAGGTGCTGCGGCGCGCGCAGATCGACGGCGCCGCCCCCGAGCTGCTCGAGCCGGGCGAACGCGAGCGGATCGAAACGGCCGTCGCCGAGCTGAAGGCGGTGATGGGCGGAAACGCTCGCGCGCCCATCCAGGACAGGACGCACGCGCTCAATCACGCGACGCAGCATCTTGCCGAGGCAACGATGAACCGCACAGTGCGCGAGGCGCTGGCCGGCCGCAACGTAAAGGACGTGTGATGCCGAAGGTCACTTTCATCAAGGACGGCAAGGCCACGACCGTCGAGTTCGAGCAGGGGAAGCTCCCGTACGAGCACCATGGACTGCCCGAATCGTTCCTCGACGTCGCGATGAATTTCGGGATTCCGCTCGAGCACGCCTGCGGCGGCAGCTGCGCCTGCACGACGTGTCACCTCTACATCAAGGAAGGCGAGCAGAACCTCAGCGAGCCGGAGGATAAGGAGCTCGATCGGCTCGACACCGCGTGGGATCTCCGGACGAACTCGCGGCTCGGCTGCCAGGCCGTCATCAGCGGCGATGTCGTCGTCGAGTTCCCGATGTATACCCGCAATTACGTACAGGAGGGCGGCGCGATTCAGCTGGGCAAGTCGGACCAGACGGAAGACGAAAAGAAAGCGGCGGAGGTGCGGCCGTGAAGTGGACCGACGCGGAGGACATCGGCATCGCGCTCAGCGAAAAGTTTCCCCAGATGGACCCGCTTGCCGTAAGATTCACCGACCTGCGCGAGCGCGTCCTTCAGCTCGACGGGTTCGACGACGACCCGAAGACCTCGAACGAGCCGAAGCTCGAGGCTATCCAGATGGCTTGGTACGAGGAATGGAAGGACAAGGGGTAATATGCGGGCCTTCTTCATCGGGCTGCTGGTTTTCGGCGCCGCACACGCAGCGTCGGCGCAGCAGACCTCGGTCGACGTGAAGCGCCTGCCGATCGATCTCACGAAAATCACCCGTGATCTCCGACAGTCGGCTGCCACCGAATCGCACAACGGCCTGCGCATCCGCTACAGCATCGCGGTCTACGGCACCGCGCCTCAGATCGAGCTCTTCACCAAGCAGGACAACCTCGCCAACGGCCCGGTGCCGTTCGGGGCGCCGTCGCATCGCGACATGATCGAGCACGTCACCCCGATCGAATACCGCGCGCCGTACGCCGACATCGGCAACCTGATTCGCTGGCTCTCCGACAAGGCCAACAAGAAATAAGATCCGGACTGTGCGCATCCTGATCGTCGCCGCGACGGCCGCGGAAATCGATCCGCTCGTCGCCGGGCTCAGGTTCTGTGCCGACGGCGATGCGCGTGTCACGCGCTGCAAGCGCGGCGCCCGCGACGTCGACGTGCTGACGACAGGCGTCGGCATGGTGGCGACCGCGGCGTGGTGCTCGCGCGTCCTCGCCATGGAAGAGAGCTACGACATGGCGCTGAACGTCGGCCTCTGCGGCAGCTTCGACACGTCGCTCGCGCCAGGCGCCGTCGTCCACGTCATCACCGAGCAAATGCCGGAGCTTGGCGCCGAGGATGACGAGGCGTTCATCAGCCTCCAGCAGCTGGGACTGGTCGAGAAGAACGAGTTTCCGTATCAGGCGGGGCGGCTGATGAATGCGGGACCACCGCTGAACGAGGTCCTGCTGCGCCTGCCCGGCGTGCACGGCATCACGGTCAACACGGTGCATGGCAACGAGCAGACGATCGCCGCCGTGCGGCGGCGCTGCGCGGCGCAGGTGGAGAGCATGGAGGGCGCGGCGTTCATGTATGCCTGCCTGATGCATCAGATTCCGTTTGCGGAAGTGCGCGCGGTCTCGAACGTCGTCGAGCGGAGGAATCGCGGGGCGTGGAAGATCGAGGAGGCGGTTCATAATCTGAATGCGATCGCGCTGCAGATCATCGATCACGCATGAAGCTGACGCTTGCCTTCTCGCCCTGTCCGAACGACTGTTTCATGTTCGACGCGCTCGTCCACCAGCGCATCGACTGTGAGGGGCTCGAGTTCGACGTGCGGCTCGCGGACGTCGAGGCGCTGAACAAGGCGGCGTTTGCCGGAGACGTGGACGTCACCAAGCTGAGCTACCACGCCTACGCGTACTGCGCGCGTGACTACGTGCTGCTCGATGCGGGCAGCGCGCTCGGGCGCAACTGCGGTCCGCTGCTCGTCTCGAAGCGGCCGATCTCTCGCGAGGAGGTGGCATCAGGCGCGCTGCGCATCGCCATTCCCGGCACATACACGACGGCGAACTTCCTGCTCGGCCTCGCGTTTCCCGCCGCGCGCAACAAGACCGAGCTGCTGTTCTCGGACATCGAGCGGGCGGTGCTCGACGGCCGCTTCGATGCCGGGCTGATCATTCACGAGAACCGGTTCACCTACGCGGCGAAGGGCCTGCAGAAGATCGTGGACCTCGGCGAGTTCTGGGAAGGCGAGACCGGCGCGCCGATTCCGCTGGGCGGCATCGTCGTGCGTCGATCGCTCCCGGATGCGGTGAAGGAGGCGGTGAACCGGCTCGTTCGCCGCAGCGTCGAATACGCGTTCGCGCACCGAAGCGCGAGCCTGCCGTACGTGCGCGCGCACGCGCAGGAGATGAGCGAGCAGGTGATGTACCGGCACATTGATCTGTACGTGAACGACTTTTCAGTCGATCTCGGGCCCGACGGCCGTCGCGCGGTGGAGCTGCTGTTCGAGAAGGCGAAGGCGCTCGGCGTCATCCCGCCGATCGAGCAGCCGCTGTTTCTCGACCCGGGGCGCGTGCGCGTGTGAGGTCCCGAGAGCCGATCGCGCTGCTGGTCGTCGCCGCCGCGCTTCTGGCCTGGTCAGGCATTCATCCATCTGCTCGGATTCTGGATGGAGCGGATCTTCGGATTCACACGCAATCACTACGACCGCATCGGGCACTTCGCGCAGGGCTTTGTGCCCGCGATCATCGCCCGTGAAATTCTGATTCGCCGGTCGCCGCTGCAGCGAGGGAAGTGGCTGTTCTTCATCGTCCTGTGCGTCTGTCTGGCGATCAGCGCGTGCTATGAGTTCATCGAATGGTGGTCAGCGGTGATCGGCGACAGCGCCGCCGACGCGTTTCTCGGCACACAGGGCGATCCCTTCGATACGCAGGCGGACATGTTCATGGCACTGATTGGCGCGTTCGCTGCGCAACTGCTGCTTGCCCGGGTTCACGATCGCCAGATCGCAAAAACTGCAACCTTGAGTCGCCCCATCACCCGACTCTGACTCGGGTGACGGGCATCACCGTACTCCGACTCCAGAAATGATCTCGTGGAGCTGACGCACGCCTTCGGTGAGTGATGCAGGCCCCGGCTGAAGGATGTACGCGGATTTGATTTCGTGGATGCGGCCGGCGCGCACGGCTGGCAGCGCGTCCCAGCCCGGCCGCGACGCGATCTTGTCCTTCTTCACGGCCTTGCCGCACCAGGACGCGATGATGACGTCGGGCGTGCGCCGCACAACTTCCTCGGATTGGACGATGCGGTCCTTGGCGAGCTTCGCGTGGCGCAGTTCCGGAAAGATCGGATCGCCACCGGCAATCTCGACGAGCTCCTCGACCCACTGGATGCCTGAGATCAGCGGGTCGTCCCACTCTTCGAAATAGATGCGCGGCCGCTGCGCGAACGCCGACGCCTGCTCGCGGATTGAGGCGAGGTCTGCTTCCAGCTTCGATGCGAGCGCCTCCGCTCGATCGGATCGGCCAATCAATCCGCCGAGCATGCGGATCATCTGCAGGATCTCCGCGACGCTGCGCTGATTGAAGAGCACGACGTTGAAACCGCGGCGCGCCAGCTCGGCGGCAATGTCGGCCTGCAGATCGGAGAACGCGAGGATCAGGTCTGGTCGGAGCGCCTCAATCTTGTCGAACTTCGCGTTGATGAACGCGGAGACGCGCGGCTTCTGCCGCGCCTCGGGAGGACGCACGGTGTAGCCCGAGACGCCGACCACACGATCGCCCTCACCGAGAAGGTAGAGCGTCTCGGTCGTTTCCTCCGTCAAGCAGACGATGCGTGACGGATAAATGGGGCCGAGGGTCATTTTTCGAGGACAGTCAGATCGCGCCAGACATATGGCTCGACCGCGTGCGATGGCCCGGTTTCCATCGCGAGCGGAAGTTTGAACATCGGCCCCGCGTAGACGCACGAGTGAAACTCGCCCCGCTCGCCGCAGGGATCGATCGCGTCCGGCAGATCGCGCAGCAGCGTCCGATCGAACTCGCGACCGGCGAAGCTCGTATCCAGCTTCCGCGTGTCGACGCAGGCGAGCCGCGCGCGAAGGCCGCCCTCGATCATCTGCTCCGCGAGCTGGCGAGTCGGAATGCCCCAGACTGGAAAGAGCGGCTCGAGGCCCGTGCCGGCAAGCTTCTCCTCGCGATAGCGGCGGATGTCCTCGAGAAAGAGATCGCCGAACGCGGCATGCGTGAATCCGCCGGCGCACGCGTCGGCGATCGCGGCGCGCATCTGGGCCTCGTAGATCTCATTCGGGCACGGATGCGGAATGTGCACGACATGCAGCGGCAGGCCTGCCGCGCGCGCCTGCGCCTCGAGCACCGCCCGGCGCACGCCATGCATCGCCACGCGATCCATCGCCTCGTTCACCGTCGTCAGCAGCCCCGCTACCGCGCCGGGATACTGCTGATTGAGCAGGTGCAGCGCCCACGCGCTGTCCTTGCCGGAGCTCCACGACAGGAGGATTTTCACCTTCATTTGAACGCCTCCGGATGCAGCACGCGTGCGAGCGTGTCGGCAGCCTGTCCAAGACGCGGACCCGCCGCCAGCAGGTACCCGCCGTACAGCAGATGCACACGGTTGTTGCGCACGGCCGGCACCGATGCCAGCTGATTCCAAGCCGCGCGCTCTTTCTCCAGGACCTGCGACGCAGGCGGGTCGCCGGCATGCACCTCGATGATCACCTGCGGCGCTCTGACGATCATCGTCTCGTTCGAGGGCTGGACCGCCTCGCGCTTCTGATCGGCGAAGACGTCGTCACCACCCGCGATCTCGAGCACCTCGTGAAGGAATCCGACTCCGCCCGACGCATACACGCCGCGCAGCTCTCCCGCATCACGGCCGATGACGACCATCGTCTTCGGTCTCGGCCGGCCGCCGACGCGTTGACGGATCGCCGCAAATTGCTTCTGCATGCCGCGGACGACGCGATCGCCGTCAGCCGTGTGCCCGGTCAAGCGCGCGACGTCGCGAATCGCCTGCAGGACGTCGTCGATCCCACCGTGCCGGTAGGGGTAGACGCGAATGCCGGTTCGGGTGAACTGACTTTCGAGCTCGCCCTGCGAGCCGTAGACGATGACGAGATCCGGCCGCAGCGAAAAGATCCGCTCGGTGTCCGGATCGAGCAGCGCCCCGACGCGGGGCAGCGACTTTGTTTCAGGTGGAAAGTCGTCATAGCTGCTGATGCCGACGACCTGCGCTCCGGCGCCGACCGCGAAGAGGATCTCGGTGACATTCGGGACGAGCGACACGACTCGGCGCGCGACCTGTGCCGAGGCGTGGCTCGCGAAGGAGAGGCAAAGAAGCGCCGCGAGGGCGATCAGCTTTTTCTGACGAGCAGCCATAAGAAGAAGGGTCCTCCAACCATCGCGGTGACGACGCCGACCGGAACTTCCACCGGCGCAAGCACCGTTCGCGCCACCAGATCGCAGCCGACGAGAAACGCCGCGCCGAAGAGCGCCGACGCCGGCAGCACGACCCGATGATCGACGCCGACCATCAGCCGCACCAGATGCGGGACGACGATGCCGACGAAGCCGATCGGACCGGCAAGCGATACGGCCGCGGCCGTTGCGAGCGATGCGCTGAGAAATGCCAGCCGCTGCGTGCGGCCGACATCGACGCCGCGCGTGGCCGCGGTGTCGGCGCCGACGCTCAGCAGGTTCAGCGGACGCGGGAGAAAGGCGAAGATGCCGAGCGACAGCAGCACCATCGGCAGCGACGCGACGATCGGCGCGAAGCTGCCGACATCGAGGTCGCCCATCAGCCATCGAATCGTGCGATACGCCTGCGTGAAGTCGGCCGCGTACTGCACGAAGAGAATCAACGCCGAGAAGAACGCATTCAGCGTCACGCCCGCCAGCAGCAGCACCATCGTCGAGATGGGGCGGCCAGGTCTGGTCGCGAGCGCATAGACGATGGCCGATGCGACGACCGCGCCAGCGAGGCTGGCGAGCGGCACGGACGCGAGCACGCCGACCGCCAGACTGCTGCCGAAGGTGATGGCCAGCACCGCACCAAGCGCCGCGCCCGTCGAAACACCGAGCGTGAAGGGCGTCGCGAGCGGATTGCCGAGCAGCGCCTGCATGACGACACCTGCGGCCGCCAGCGTCGAACCAACGATGGCGCCGGTGAGCACGCGCGGCATCCGCGCGACGAAGAAGATCTGCGCGTCGACGTTGTCGGCAAATGGGACGGATCGATCGAAGGCACGCGCGAGGCTGATATGCGTGCTGCCGATCAGCGGCGCCGCCAGGCAGGCGCCCAGCGCGAGCGCGCCGTAGGCGCAAACGACCGAGGTGAGGCGCGCCCTAACCATCGATTCGCTTCACCGGAACAACCGTCAGGTGTCCGGCGCGATCGTGAAACTGGACGTCCGCATCGACGTCGTACAGTTCACGCACCGTCTTGCCGGTGAGCACCTCTCGCGTGGCGCCCGCGGCGAGAATGCGGCCGCCGCGCATCACGACGAGCTGGTGGCAGACGGATGCCGCGAGATTCAGGTCGTGCGTCGCGAGTACCATCGTCACCTTCCGCTCGCGGTTCAGGCGTGCGAGCAGCGAGGCGACTTCGAGCTGATAGCCGAGATCGAGCGATGCGGTCGGCTCGTCGAGCAGCAGCATCTCGGTCGCCTGCGCGAGCGCGCTGGCGATGATGACGCGCTGTTTCTCGCCGCCGCTCAGCGTCATGTAGCGGCGATCGGCGAGATGTGAGGTGCCGGTTGCGTCGAGCGCCTGTCGCGCGACCTCGAAGTCCGCGGGCCCTTCGAGCTCGAACGCACCGAGATGCGGATGGCGCCCCATGAGCACCATCTCCATCACGCTGTAGTCGAAGGCGGGATGCGTCTCCTGCGGCACGACGGCGATGTGACGCGCCAGCTCGCGGCGCGTCATCGAGCCGAGCGGGCGATCGCCGAGCCGCACGCGTCCGCGGTCCGGACGCAGCACGCCGCACAGCAGCTTGAGCAGCGTGGTCTTGCCGCACCCGTTGGGGCCGAGCACACCCGTGAGCGAGCCCGGCGCGATTTCCACCGACACATCGGTCAGCGTGAACGCGCCGCCGTATCCAAACGAAACGGATTCAGCTGTGAGCATGAACGTCCAGTGCCCAGCACTCGGAGTGCATCTCGCGCGCGCCGAACGTCACGTTCAACGGCGCGCCGAACAGCGGCGTGTCGGTGACCAGCGTGTGGTACTCGCCAAACTCCCCGCAGGGATCGACGCCGAGCGCTTCGAGCTCGCGCACGGCATCGAGCGTGATGGTCCGCCCGAGCCAGCTCTCATCGAGATGCGCGGCGCGCGCGGTGACGATCACCGCGCTGCTGCCGCTGCCGATGAATTCCTCCACGAGCGCTCGCGTGGATGCGCCCCAGAGCGGCAGGACCGGCGTCAGGCCGTGGGCAGCGCACACGCGTTCGTCCCACGCCCGATGCGCGCCGCCCATGATGTCGCCGAAGACGACGTGCGTGACGCCGAGCGCCGCGGCGTCGCCCAGCATGCGGACGTACTCGTCGGTGTAGCCTGGCCACGAACAGCGGCCGGTCAGGCTGGTGACGCCGAGCCGCTGCGCGTGAGCCGCGATGATGTCCGGACGCAGCCCGTGTGAGCGGCTGCGCTCGCCGTCCTCCGCGAACATCGTCAGCGTCGCGATGATGTCGAAATCGGGATGCGTGCGCAGGAGGGCGGTGCAGCAGTCCTTCCCGCCGCTCCATGAGATGGCCGCGCGCGGTCTCACAGCGTCTCCTTCCGGCGTCTCGCGCGCCGGTGAAAAGACCAGAGCCGTCGGGCAGGTTTCCTGACTGTTACAGTGGCGGGACCGTCCGGGATGTGCACCCGGTTCCCCTGCTCGGAGGCCGAGTCGAGTTGTGGCTTTGGACTATAGCACGTACAATTTTTCAGTCGTGTACTCACGAATGAAAGCGGCCGGACTGGCGGACATCGACGAGAAGCTGCGCGCGGAAGAGCGGCTGACGCTGGACGACGGCGTCGCCCTGTTCAATGCGCCTGACCTGCTGGCCGTCGGCTGGCTCGCCAACCGCGAGCGCGAGAAGCGCCACGGCGCGCGCACCTATTTCAACTACAACCTGCGCCTCGAGCCGACCAACGTCTGCGTCGCGAGCTGTCTCTTCTGCTCCTTTGCGCGGCTGCAGCCGTCCGATGCGGCGGCCTACACGATGTCGCTCGAACAGGCGTGGGACAAGCTTCGCAAGCGAGCGAGCCAGCCGCTCACCGAACTTCACATCGTCAACGGCCTCAATCCGGATCTGCCGTTCGACTATTACAAGGATTTGCTGCGCGGCTTCAAACGGATCCGTCCGGAGATTCATCTGAAGTGCTTTACCGCCGTCGAGATCGCGTTCTTCGCCGATCTCTACAAGATGACCGACGAACAGGTGCTGCGCGAGCTCATCGACGCGGGCCTGGACTCACTCCCTGGCGGCGGCGCGGAGATCTTCGCCGAGCGCGTGCGCAGGAAGATCTGCCACGACAAGTGCGACGCCGATCGGTACCTCAGCATCCATCGCATCGCGCATCGGCTCGGCCTCCGCACCAACGTCACGATGCTCTACGGACACATCGAGACGATGGAGGAGCGCGTCGATCACATGATGCGTGCGCGCGCGCTGCAGGACGAGACCGGCGGCTTCCAGGCATTCATCCCACTCGCGTTCCACCCGGACAACAACCAGATGCGCAAGCTGCCGGCGCCAAGTGCCGCCGACACGCTGCGCGTGCACGCGGTGGCGCGACTGATGTGCGACAACATCCCGCACATCAAGGCATTCTGGATTGCCACCGGCGTTGACGTCGCGCAGACCGCGCTCTGGTTCGGTGTGGATGACCTCGACGGCACCGTGCAGGAAGAGAAGATTTACCACATGGCCGGATCGCCAACGCCGGAAGGAATGACGACGGCTCAGCTCAGCAGGCTCGTCCGCGCCGCGGGACGTGAGCCGCTCGAGCGCGACACGCTCTACAACATCGTGAACGTACACGCCGCCACCTGCTGAGTTCGTATACTGAATTTACACCCATGGCCACGATGATCCCGCTCCTCACGGAGTACGAGCGCGAGCATATTTCCGAGCGGCAGGCCCTGCCGGCGAAGTACCTCGGCCTTTCCGACGCCGAGATGGACGCGCGCATTGCCGCGGCACGCGCGCAACTCGGCAGCCGTCTCGTCATCCTGGGTCATCACTATCAGCGCGACGAGGTCATCAAGTTCGCCGACTACACCGGCGACTCGTTCAAGCTCGCGCGCCAGATCGCCAATCGTCCCGAAGCCGATTTCATCGTCTTCTGCGGCGTGCACTTCATGGCGGAAAGCGCGGATGTTCTGTGCGCGCCGCATCAGCGGGTGATTCTTCCGGACCTCGCGGCCGGTTGCTCGATGGCCGACATGGCCGATCCCGAGCAGCTCGAGACGTGCTGGGAAGAGCTCGCGCAGATGGGAATCGAGGGCGTCATCCCGGTGACCTACATCAACTCCGCAGCGTCGATTAAGACGTTTGTCGGCGAGCGCGGCGGCACCGTCTGCACGTCATCGAACGCGGCGGCGACGTTGAAATGGGCGTTCGAACGGGGAGAGAAAATTCTCTTCCTGCCGGATCAGCATCTCGGTCGCAACACCGCCTACAAGATGGGCATTCCCCTCGACGAAATGGTCGTGTGGGATCCGAACGAGATCTTCGGCGGCGTCGACGTCGATGCGTTGAAGCGCGCAAAGATGATCCTCTGGAAGGGCCACTGCTCCGTGCACGTGCGCTTCAGCGCCGCGCAAATCGCGAACGTCCGCAAGCAGCATCCCGGCATCCGCGTCATCGTGCACCCCGAGGTGCCATGGGACGTGGTGCAGGCGGCTGACGACAGCGGCAGCACGGAATACATCATCAAGCAGGTAAAGGACAGCCCGGCCGGATCGGTCTGGGCGGTTGGCACCGAGGTGCATCTGGTGAACCGTCTCGCGCGTGACGTCGCGCCCGATCGAACGGTCGTCTCACTCGATCAGTTCGGCTGCCTCTGCTCGACGATGTTCCGCGTGTCGCCGAACCATCTACTCTGGATTCTTGAAGAGCTGGTCGAAGGCCGCGTGCACAACCGCATCGTCGTCCCCGACGATCAGAAGCAGTGGACGAAGGTCGCGCTCGATCGAATGTTGTCTATCAAGTAGCGCCCGAAGTACGATGCGTCTCTTAGGCGAGCCGTAAAGGCGCGCCCCACGGAGGCGACGCATGGCGCACGAACTTCCCAAGCTCCCGTATGACTTCGGCGCGCTCGAGCCGCACATCGACTCGCAGACGATGCAGATTCATCACGGGAAGCATCACCAGGCATATGTCACCAACCTGAACGCCGCGCTCGAGAAGCACCCCGAGCTGAGCTCGAAGAGCGTCGAGGAGCTGTGCCGCGGCATCAACAGCGTGCCTGAAGACATCCGCACGGCGGTGCGCAACAACGGCGGCGGCCACTGGAACCACTCGCAGTTCTGGAAGTGGATGGCGCCCAACGCCGGCGGCGCGCCGACGGGGAAGGTCGCGGACGCGATCAACGCTGCATTCAACAGCTTCGATAATTTCAAGACCGAGTGGGGCAAGGCGGGCGCCGGCCGCTTCGGCAGCGGATGGGTGTGGCTGCTGAAGGACGGCAACAAGGTCTCGATCGTCAGCACGCCGAACCAGGACAACCCGCTGATGGACGGCAAGACGCCGATCCTCGGGCTCGATGTCTGGGAGCACGCGTACTACTTGAAGTACCAGAACCGCCGCCCCGACTACATCACTGCGTGGTGGAACGTCGTGAATTGGGCGGAAGTGAATAAGAACCTGTAGGGGGAAGGGGGAAGGGGGAAGGAGGGACTAGAGCCTGCTAACCCGTTCCCCCTGCCCCCTAATCCCTACTGTCGCTTCAGCGTGAACTCCTGCGGCTGACCCTGGCCGCCCTCTGCCATCCGCGTGAACGCGATCTCGTCGCCCTTGAGCGTGCCGCTCCAGTTCAGGGTGACCTCGCCGCCGCGGCCCATCTGCTTCGTCTTGAACTTCAGCATCCCGTTGGCAATCGTTCCTTCCTCGATCGGGATCTCGCCGCCGCGTCCGCCGGCCGTCGATCCGGGCAATTTGCCGCCGTCAGCCTTCAACGTCAGCGTCACCTGCTGAGGGCCACGTCCGCCGGGCACTTCGCCCGCCCACTTGCCATCCACCGATCCCTGCGCGAGCGCGATGGCCGGCGCCACCGCGAGGCAGAGAAACAGCATCCAGACCTTCATGTTCATTGAATGATCTCCATCTGAAAGAAGAGCTCCGCGAAGCGCTACGCACGTTGATACGCAGCTACTGGAGAGGATGTTTACTGATCAAATAGTCGTCGACGATGCGGCCGTCGATGAGATGTTCCTGGATGATGCGCTCGAGCACCGGCGGATCACATTCTCGGTACCAGGCACCTTCTGGGTACACGACCGCGATCGGTCCGCCCTCGCAAATCCGCAGGCAATTCGCTTTCGTGCGCAGGATGCCGCCCTGCTCCGACAGCTTCAGCTCCTTGAGGCGCCTCTTGAGGAACTGCCACGCCGCGAGACTGCGCTCCTTGTCGCAGCACTTCGGCTCGGTTTGATCGCAGCAGAGAAAGATGTGACGCCGCGCGACGGGCACACCGATGCTTGCGGCGACTGCACGTTGGGAATCGGTCACGCAGGAAGTATAGTCAACGCGTGTTCCGCGTCCTCGTCGTCGCGGCCTCCGTGCTTGCCGCGTCCAATGCGCTCGCGCAGTTCGGCCACCCGCTCAAAGGATCGTGGAGCGGCGACTGGGGGCCGAACACGAATCAGCGCACGCGCGTCCTGCTGCAGATGCAATGGGATGGCAAGGCGATCACCGGCGCGATCAATCCCGGACCGAACGCACGCCCGTTGACCAAGGCCTCGGTCGATCCAGAGACGTGGCAGGTGCATCTCGAGGCGCGCGACATCATCATCGATGGAAAGCTCGAGAACCTCGGCTCCGCCCATCGCGTGCTCAGCGGCACGTGGACGGAGCCTGGCCGGAAAGGCGACTTCAGGCTGACGCGGAACTAGCGTCCGCCGGTGACGGGCTGGCCGAAGTCGTCGGTCAGCTTCTGCAGATACCTGTTGTTCTCCTGACAGATGTATTCGGTGAGCTCGCCCTCCGCGTTCCACGGAATATTCCACGCGACCGTCCACGGCTTCGAGTACGCGCCGGGATCGTCGATCAGCGCCTCGTAATGCAGCGTGCCCTTGTTGGGGCGCGTGAACCGCTCGACCACGTGCAGCAGATCCGTGTGCGGATGGCCGTAGTAATCCAGCCATGTGTTCTCGTTGAAGCCGACGACGTCGACGACAAGCGTGTCGTGATCCCAGTGGCCGACAGCGTGACCGAGATAGGTGGGGTTCAGCGCGTCACCCTGCGGATGCGCACGGCCGTCCATGTAGATCTCGCGCCAGATGTGCGTCGCGCCTTCGAAGACCATGAAGATGCGCTTGTGCTCCGGCTGCTGGATGATCTCCATCGGATACGGCGTAGCCATCAACCGCGGACCGCCTGGCGGGAGGCAGAAGCCTTCCGGGTCGTACTTCGAGTTGTTCTTCGAGTTGTAGTCGTAGATGCCGCGCGCCCACGGCAGGAACGGCACGTCGGGTTCGGCCTTCGCGCCGCCGCGCCCTCCGGCTTCGCTCGGCGCCGGGCCTCGCTCCGCGGCGGTCCTGCCATCGGGACCCGGGATGCGCATCCCCATGTTCTGGATGTAGGGAACGTCCCACACCCCCTTTTCGCCGGGGACGCGGCCGAGATTCGGCGTGCCATCCGTGAGCCGGGGCGCCGGTTCCACAGGACGCCGCGCGGCTGGCCCTTGCGCATCGGCGGTCCAGAGCGAGGCGATCACGATCGCCGATCCGATCGCGACGCGCATCGGGCGCATCACTGCGCCTCGGTCTGGCTGGAGGCGGCGAAGAGGCGCTTGCCGGTCGCGGCGAGCACCACCGCGCGCGCGTTGCCGTACGGTGAGCCGTCGCGGGCCAGACTGCCTTCGACGGTGACCGTGTCGCCGATCTTCAGCGTATTGCGCGTCCAGCCGTTGCGCATCAGCCCGTTGGGGCTGCCCATCTCGAAGCCCCAGTTCGTCACCTTCTTCGTCCGTTCGTCGCTGACGTCGAGATAGAAGATCGTGTGCGGGTTCTGCCACTCGACTTTCGTGACCACTCCGCTGAGCTTGAACGGCTTGCTGGCGTCGAACTCCGCGGAGAACGAGTGATGGGCGATTACGGGAGCGGCAGCAAGGAGCAGACTGATACCCGCGGCGGCCGCAAGAATTCTCGTGCGCATCGAATCCTCCGCTTCGGCGAGGGATCTTAGCTCAGAACAGCGTGACCTCCACGAGCGTGCCCTCGGCAACCGCATCGGTCGCGGCGTCAATTTCGAAGTAGCCGTCGGCCTGCGACATGCTCGTGATGTCGCCGGACGCCTTGTAGGCGGGAATCGCGACCCCATCCGCGACGCGAACCGTGTAGAACTGATGCCGATCCTTCGCGGACACCACACGCCGCGCGAGCGGCAGCGTGACCGTCCGGCGCGCGGCCGGCGGCAGCCGCGCGATGAGCCGGAGCGCGGGCACCAGCAGGATGTGCGTGTTCAGAAGACAGGACGAGGGATAGCCGGGCATGCCAAAAAACGGCCGGCCGTTGACGAGGCCGAATGCGGTCGGCTTGCCGGGCTTCACGGAGATGCCGTGAAAGAGCACCTCGCCGCGGCTTCCCAGCGCGTCGAGAATCAAATCGCGCTCGCCGACCGACGTGCCGCCCGAGAACACGAGCACATCATCTTCGAGGCATTCGTCGAGCGCGCGATCGAGATCCGCCATCGTGTCCGCGGCGGTGCGATGCGGGATCGGCACGCCGCCGTGCTCGGCGACGACCGCCGCGACCGTGAAGCGATTGATGTCGTAGATCTGCCCGGGCTGCAGCGGCCGTCCCGGCTCGACGATTTCGTTGCCCGTCGAGAGAATGGCCACGCGTGGCTGCGCGTAGACGTCCACGTGCGCGAGGCCGAGCGCCGCGATGGCGCCGACGCGGCTTGCATTGAGCAGGTCGCCGCGGCGCATCACCGTCTGCCCGGTCTTGATGTCCGCGCCCTGCCTGCCGATGTTCTGGCCGCTGTTCGCGGCGTTGAAGATCTGGATGCGCGGTCCATCGGCCGCGGTCTCCTCGACCATGACGACCGAGTCCGCGCCGTCCGGCATCGGCGCGCCGGTCGCGATCTCGATGCATTCGCCGCCGCCGACGGTTCGCGACGGCATCTGCCCCGTGAACACCTTTTCGATCCACGCGAGCACGACGGGATTGGCCGGCGTCGCGCCCGCTGTGTCCGCCGCGCGCACGGCGTAGCCGTCCATCGCGGCGCGCGAAAACGGCGGCACATCGGCGGTCGCCACGACGTCCTGCGCGAGGACGCGGCCGTGCGCCGCCTCGAGCACCACGGGTTCGATGCGCTCGATCGGCTTCAGCGCGCGTCCGATGAGCGCCCGCGCCTCGTCAAGCGAGATCGTGTCGCCGAACGGGCGCATCTTCGTCCTCATCGGCGCAGCTGCTGAACGACGTGGCCCAGCTCCGGCAGGATCAACTTGGTCATGGCGAGACGTACCGCATCAGGGGAGCCGGGCAGGACGAAGATCGCCTTGCCGAGCGCGCGCCCGGCTGTCGCTCGACTCATCATCGCCGCCGGACCAATCTGGTGATAGCTGAGCATGCGGAACAGCTCACCGAAGCCGGTGAGCCGCTTCTCGAGCAGGCGATCGATGGCTTCGTACGTGCCGTCGCGCGAGGTGATGCCGGTACCCCCCGTCGTGATGATCACCTGCGTCGACGCGTCGGCGAGCCATCCCGACACCGTCCTGGTCACCGCGTCCGGATCGTCGCGCACGATCGCGTGGCCCGCGATCGTGTGGCCGCTCGTTTCGAGGAGATCGCGGATGGCCTGACCGCCAGTGTCGTTCGCTTCAGTACGCGTGTCGCTGACGGTCAGCACGAAGCAGGAGACGGAGGCCGGCGCGTGAGATTTGTGTTCCGCAACGCTCACGCGCCGATTCTATCTAGAACAACACCTTCGCAGCGAACTGCACCTGGCGCGCAGAGCCCGAGTCACCGGTCGGGAAGCGGGTGTTGGTGATGACGCCGAGGCTCGTGCTGCCGACCGTGACGATGCGTCCCGGCTGGCCGTAGTTCGCGGTGTTGAACAGGTTGAACACCTCGAGGCGGAGCTGCGTGCGCATCTTGCCGCCCATCGGTGTGTTCTTCGTGATCGACAGATCCACGTTGCGGAAGCCGGGCCCATAGACCGCGTTGCGCGGCAAGTTGCCGAAGTGGAACGTACCGTCCGCGGCGACAGGCAGCGCGAAGACGCTGCTCGCCGTACACGAACCCGCGATGCGCGGATCGCACACGGCGTTGTCGAACCACTTGTTCGGATCCTTGAGCACGTTCAGGTTGCCGATCAAATCCGGCCGCAGCGTATTGACGACGCCATTGAACGTGGCGACGTTGGTGACGATGTTCAACGGGTTGCCCGTCTGCGCCTGGACGATGCCGCCAACCTGCCACCCTTCGACGAACCCGTTGCCAGTGAAGGGAAGCTGATAGATGGTGTTGATGACGAAGCGGTGCCGCGCGTCGTAGTCCGACGGCGCGAGGTCAGCCGCGATGTCGAAGCTGTTCTGAATGCGGACGATGCTTTCACTCTGCGAGTTGTAGTCGGTCGACTTCGACAGCGTGTACGACGCGTCGAATTGGAGGCCGCGGGAGAGCCGCTGTGTCCCGCTCACCCAGAGCCCTTTGTAGTGGGACACGCCGAGCGCATCGATCTCGGTGATGTTGCCGAGCGCCGTTCCCGGCAGAATCGAGCTCGACGCCGAGACAGTCGGGAACGGACGCACGCCGTTGACAAACTGGTTGACGTTGCGCGGGATACGCAGGTCGCTCCCTTTCGATCCAAAGTAGCCGACCATCACGCTCGTCGCGGCGAGCACCTGCCGCTCGACGTTGACGTTCCACGACTGCATGCGCCCGCCCTGGAAGTCGGGGCTGATCGAGGCGGGTGCCAGACCGCCTGCGAGCGCAGTCGCCTGTGCGTTGTCGAGGCGGATATTGCCCGCGAAGGTGAGCGGCTGCGCCAGCGGCGGATTCGAGGCGAGCGTCACCGCCGCGTTGGTCACCGGCTGATCGACGGTGCGCGCGTACGCCGCCCGCACCGACGTACGGCCGTCGCGCGTCGGATCCCAGATGACGCCGACGCGGGGCGAGAGGTCGTGCGTGTCCTTGTACAGCTTCGGACGGGCGTTGTCTCCGACCCGTACGAGCGAGCGCGTTGCGGTGTCGAACACCACGAAGCGGTTCTGCGTGTCGGTCGGCGCGAGGTTCGAGTCGAGGCGCACGCCGAGATCGAGCGTGAAGTTCTGCGCGAGCTTGTAGGGGAACGTGAACTGGCCCGTGTCGTCGGTGAAGTTCGCGTTGCGGAAGTGCCGGAATTCACCGCCGAACTGGAAGCTGTGGTTGCCGCTCGACAGCGTCGCGGTATCGGAGCCGACGAGGGTGGTGTCGGTGCGTCCCTGCGGTAAGTTCGACGGGCCGCCGAAGTTGAGTCCCGGTCCGTTGACGGTGATCTGCGGCAGCCCGATGGCGGTCGTCACGCCGTCGCGGATCCCGAGATCGGCGGGGTTCACCTTCAGGTTCGGGTCGAACGTGATGTTGATCCGGTTGAAGCCGAAGCGTGCTTCGTTCACCAGACGCTGGCTGAAGACGTGCGTCTCGTTGACCGTGCCGATCTGCCGATGCGAATGGCGCGTGTCGCCGAACCCGGGAATCGTGTTGAGCGCCAGCGTCGGTTCCTGGCGCAGGTCGCGCTGAAATGCGTAGTAGCCGTGCACGACGTCGTTCGCGCCCGCGTTGTGGCTGACGTCCCCGGTCCACTGATCGATGTTGACGGGCGCAATCGCCGACCCGACGAACCGCGCCGCCCCGTTGACGGTCGCGTTCGACTCGGGGATGTACTGCAGCAGCTGGCGTGAAATCGGGTCGGTCACGCCAGCTCGCTCCGCCGCCGTGAGCACGCCACTGTTGATGTCGAGCCCCTGGCGCTGGCGCAGGCCTTCATACGTCAGGAAGAAGAACGTGCGGTTGCGCGCGATCGGCCCGCCGAGCGCGGCGCCAAACTGGTTGCGGTTGAACGGCGACTTGCGCGCCGGCGCGATGTTGAACGCGTTGCGCGAGTCGAAGCGATCGTTCCGGTAGAACTCGAACGCCTCGCCCGAGAAGTTGTTCGTCCCCGAGCGCGTCGCGATGTTGACGATCGCGCCCGAGTTGCGGCCGTACTCGGCGCCGAACGTCGAGTTGTCGACCTTGAATTCCTGGACGGTGTTGATCGACGGCTGGAACGTGATCTGGTTCTGCACCATGTCGTTCAGGTTGATGCCGTTGATCATGAAGTTGACGGTGTCTTCGCGGTTGCCGGCCGTGTTGAACGCAAACGATCCCTGGCCGCGCAGCGGCGCCGTGAGGAATCCGTTCTGCGGCGGGGTGACGGAGCCGGGAATCAACAGCCCGAGATCGACGAAGTGGCGCCCGTTGAGCGGGATCTCCTGCACGGTGCGCTGATTGATCACGGTGCCGACCGAGACGGTCGCGGTGTCGATGACCGGCGTTTCCGCTGTGACAGTGACCTGTTCGGCCACCGCGGCGACGCCGAGCTGCATGTTCACCTGCATCGTCTGGCTGACCGGCAGCGTGACCGTGCGCGTCTGCGTCTGGAAACCCTGCAACGACACTTCAACGTCATAGGGCCCCGGCGGCAGCGACGCGGCGACGTAATTCCCGCTCGCATCCGTGACCAGCGTGCGTGACAGACCCGTCGCGGTGTTACGGACAGCGACGGTAGCTCCGGGAATCGCGGCGTTCTGGGTGTCGAGAACGGTTCCCTGGATGGTGGCGGTGGACTGCGCGTAGAGCGGGCGTGCAAGCAGGATAATGGCGGCTATCAGAGCGAAGAACCGCACGATGTTGTCCCTCTTCATCTGACTCTCCTCAACGGGCGAGAATAGCACCGCACCGAGGTACGCATGCGCAAGGTTTTTGTCATCGCGGTCGTGACGTTGATCGGCATCACCACCGGCGTGCGCGCGCAGTTCGGCGCGCCGGATGTC
Source organism: Acidobacteriota bacterium (assembly GCA_003222635.1). GTDB lineage: Bacteria > Acidobacteriota > Vicinamibacteria > Vicinamibacterales > UBA2999 > Gp6-AA40. The sequence goes on from QHWQ01000001.1 coordinate 29,192, forward strand.
GATGCACGGATTTCGAAACTCATCGCTTCGATTTCCGAAAGCCGGATGGAGCAGCGGCTGCGCACGCTCGTCGGCTTCGGGACGCGCAACACGCTGTCGGATACCGCGTCGGAGGCGCGCGGCGTCGGCGCCGCGCGCCAGTGGATTCTCGACGAGATGAAGCGCAGCAGCCCGACGCTGCAGGTGAGCTTCGACACGCACCAGATTGCCAAGGGTGCGTACCAGCGGATGACGCGCGACGTCGAATTGCGGAACATCGTCGCGGTTCTCCCGGGCCGCAGCCCGCGGCGCATCTACGTGAGCGGCCACTACGACACCATTAATCTCGGCGCCCTGGGACAGGCCGGCCTCAACGCGGGAGGAGCGCTCAACATCGCGGAAAACGCGGACGCGCCAGGTGCGGACGATGACGGCAGCGGCACGGTCCTCGTCATGGAGCTGGCGCGCGCGTTCGCGGAGAGCGGCATCGACTTCGATGCGACGTTGGTGTTCACCGCCGTCGCGGGGGAAGAGTACGGGCTCATCGGCGCGCGCGAGGAGGCGCGTGCCGCGAAGGCGGCCAAGGTCCCCGTTCAGGCGATCTTCAACAACGACATCGTCGGGGGATCTACAGGCGGCGACGGCATCGTCGACGGCGCGACCATACGGCTCTACTCGGAAGGGCCGGAGGATTCACCGTCGCGCTCGCTGGCGATCTTCACGCAGCGCGTCGCCGCGCGCTACGTGCCGTCACACCGCATCCGTCTGATGGCATTGCGCGATCGATTCAACCGCGGCGGCGATCACACGGCGTGGAACCTCGAGGGATTTCCGGCGGTCGGCTTCCGCGAATCGCGCGAGAACTACTCGAAGCAGCACAATGCGAACGACACGATCGAGGGCGTGTCATTCGCGTACCTCGGGCAGAACGCACGCGTGAATGCCGCGGCGATGGCGGTGCTCGCGCTGGCGCCGCCGCCGCCGGCCGTCACCACCGATCGCGGCGCGCCGAGGCTCGATCGGCGGGCGTCGGGCTACGATGCGCATCTGCAGTGGACGGCGTCGGCCGGGGCGGCCGGCTATCGCATCTTCTGGCGCGAGGCGTGGGCGCCCGATTGGCAGCACGAAATGTTCGTCGGCAACGTCACCGAGTACACGCTGCCGCACATGAACATCGACGACTGGGTGTTCGGCGTCGCCGCAGTTGATTCGGACGGTCATGAAAGCACGGTGAGCGCGTATGTGGCAGCACCTGCGAACTACTAGCCTGTTCGTCGTGATCGCCGCGCTGTTCGGCATGTCGGGCAGCGCGCAGTCCGCGAGGGACGTGCCGTACGACCACGTTCATCTGGCGGTCCCGGATCCCGACAAGGCCGCCGAGTGGTACACGCGCAATCTCGACGGCCAGGCCGGCGAAAATCCAGGCCGCGTCATGTTCGAGCCGTTCACCGGCAAACGGCCGCTCCCTGTGCAGCTGATCTTCCTGCGCTCCGCGGATGCGAAGCCGAGTGAGGGAAGCGTCATCGACAGCATCGGGTTTTCGGTTGCCGACGTCGCCGCGAAGACGAAAGCGCTCGAGGCAGCGGGTGCAAAGGTCGTCGCGCCTGGTGTGGTCGTCGATCCGTGGGGAACGAAGATCGAGCTCGTCAACGACGTCCCCGGACGCGGGTTCCATCACGTGACGCTGAAGGTGCCGGATCCCGATGCGACGCTGCGGTGGTTTACGACGAACTTCGGCGGCGCGCGGACGAAGATGTCCGGCCGCGATGCCGTGCGTTACGAGCGCACCTACCTCGCCGTGATCAAAGGGGACGCGATGGCGCCGAGTCAGGGGCGATCAATCGATCATCTCGGCTTCGGCCCGCGCAATATGAATGGAGAAGCGGCGGCGTTGAAGGCGCAGGGCGTGACGTTCACGGCGGAGCCGTCGCCGATGCCGAACCAGTTCGGCCACCGCACGGCGTATGTCGAAGCGCCCGGCGGCATCCGCATCGAGCTCGTCGAGCACGCCACCTGTACTTGGGGTAGAGCCCCGTAGGGCTTATCGATACTCTTTCGAAAATCCGTTGCGCGAGTTGGTAACGAACAGGCCCGGTGGCGTGTATTCCTGCCCGCTCAGCAGCGAGAAGTGCATCTGCCAGAGATCCTCGAAGCGAGGAGACGTGTAGAAGGACTGCATCACGACCGGCCAGCCACCCTTGCGCGTGCCGTTGTTCATCACGATCACGCGCGGCTGCAGCGCGTGCACGAACGGCTCGCCGTTCGACGTGTCCTGGCCGTGATGCGGGCCGACGAGCAGGTCCACGGTGCCGACGCGATTGGCGGGGCACACCAGGTCGTTCTCCTTGTCGCGCGTCAGGTCGCCCGGGTGCAGCGCACGAAACTTCCCGAAGGTGAAGTAGGTCGTCACCGACTGTGTGTCTTCGGGAATCGCTTCGAGCGGCCGCATCGGCGCGCAGAATGGATTCGGCTTGCCCGCGCCCGGCAGCGGCTTGGCAATCACCTGACCCGCTGACGCGATGACGCGGGTCTCCACGCCCTTGAACGGGATCGTGTCGCCGGCTTTGACGACGGTGTGCGTTCCCTTCGCGTAGAGCTCCGGATACGTCTTGTCGAGGAACGCGTCGGTCGCTTCCGCCGGCTGGATGTTCTTCCCGTGATCGATGAACTGCTTGATCGGCATCCGCATGGCGAGCTCGGCGAGGCCACCGTAGTGATCGCCGTGCCAGTGCGTGGTGATCAGGTGATCGATGTGCGTGACGCCAGCGTCCTTCGCCGCTTCGACGATGCGCCCGGCGTCGCGCGCCGCGGCGGCGCCCGCGTTGCCCGTATCGATCAACAGTGACTCCCCTGACGGCGAGACGAACAGGGTCGCATTGCCACCCTCGACGTCGACGACGTAGATGTCGAGCGTCCGTGCGCGCTGCGCCGACAGGAGCGCGGCACTGACGATGATGGCGACGAGGCAGGCCAGGGCGCGCATCGGCGTTCTACTTCAGCTCGCGAATCTGGACGTTCCTGTAGCGGACGATGCCGCCCGCGGCCTGCAGGGAGACCGGCCCGCGCGCGTACTTCGCATCGTCGGCTTCGGCGGTCTTGATGCCGTTGAGCGTGCCGACCATGTGCGGCCCCTTCGCGGTGATCACCGCCGTGACCCATTTGCCGCCGGCATCGAACTGCACGAGCGGCTTGGCGACGTTGACGATCGAGCCGGTACGCCCCGTCTGGTCGGCGCGCTTGTCGTTGATGTTCAGCTCGTAGCCGTTCTCGATGCCGGGATCCTCGGGCTTGGTGATGCGAAAGAGGAGGCCGCCATTGGAATCGGGCGTCGTCCAGACGTCAGCGCGAAACTCGAAGTCGGTGTACGACTCCTTCGTCACCAGGAAGCCGCGCGCCTTGGTGGCCTCGATGACGCCGTCCTTCACCTGCCAGTCGGCGTTGCCCGTCACGTTCCAGTTACCGAGGTCCTTGCCGTTGAACAGCGATTTCCACCCCGCGCCCGTTTGCGCGGATGCCGCTGCGGCAGCGAGGACGAGCAGTGTGATTGAAATGGTTTTGCGCATCATGACCGGGGATCATACCCGTTTTTGGGGTATCCTCCGCCGCATGAAATACACACACATCGTTCTGTCGATTGCCGCGATGGCGCTCTGCGCCTCGCTGGCGCACGCGCAAGCCGCGCCCGACTTCAGCAAGGTCGAAATCAAGGCCAACAAGGTGACCGACAAGTTCTACACGCTCGACGGCCAGGGCGGGACGATCGGCGTGCTGTTCGGCCCGGACGGCGTGTTCATGGTCGACACGCAGTTCGCGCCGCTCAGCGACAAGATCGCCGCCGCCATCAAGCGCCTGACGCCGCAGCCCATCAAGTTCATCGTCAATACGCACGTCCACGGCGACCACACCGGCGGCGACGAGAACTTCGGCAAGATGGGCGCGGTCATCATCTCGCGCGAGGAGCTGCGCTACCGCCTCGCGCATCCAAACCCGAACGCCAACGGCACGCCCGGGCCGGTGATGCCGGATATCGGGCTGCCGAAGATGACCTATCGCGACCGCCTGACGATGCGGATGAACGGCGAGGAGATTGAGATGATTGCCATTGCGCGCGCGCACACGGATGGCGACACGCTGGTGGTGTTCCCCGGCCTCGACGTGATCATGACCGGCGACTTCTACCGGTCGATCCAGTATCCGAACGTGGACCGCGCCAACGGCGGATCGCTGCAGGGGCTGATCGACGGTCTCGGCGTCGTCATCGGTCACGCCGGTCCGAACACGAAGATCATTCCGGGCCACGGTCCGACGGTCGATCGCAATGCGGTCATCGCGCATCGCGACATGGCGCTCATGGTTCGCAATCGCGTCGCGCGCCTCGTCGATCAGGGACAGAGCGAGGATCAAGCCGTCGCCGCGAAGGTCACCGCGGATCTCGATGCGAAGGTGCAGGAAGTCGGGATGACCGGCGATCGGTTCGTTCGTCAGGTGTATCAAGAGCTCAAGGCCAACCGCTGATCGTGCACGGCGATCTGCACAGGAGCGCCCGCCAGGTCATCGCGGATCTCCGCGAGCTGGCGGCGCTCACGTCGACGCCGCACGGCGCGCAGCGTCTGGCGTGGGGACCCGTCTGGAAAAAGGCGCGCGGCTGGCTCGAAGACAAAGTGTCGCCGCTCGGCCTGAAACCCGTGCAGGACTCGGCCGGCAACCGGTGGGCGACGCTTCCAGGTGAATCCGAGCGGACGGTCATCATCGGTGGCCACCTCGACTCCGTGCCGAACGGCGGATGGCTCGACGGCGCGCTCGGCGTGACCGTCGCGCTCGAAGCGCTTCGCCGCTACGCGACATCGACACCGCCGGTGACGCTCCGGCTCGTCGATTGGGCCGACGAAGAAGGCGCGCGCTTCGGACGCAGCCTGCTCGGCTCGTCGGCCGCCGCCGGACGACTCGAGGTTGACGAGGTGCGCGATCTTCGAGACGCCGAAGGCACCCGGCTCGAGGACGCGCTGCGCGATCACGGTGTCACCGTCGACACGATGCTCGACGCGCGGCAGGAATTGAAGCGCATCGACGCCAAGGCGTACCTCGAGATGCACATCGAGCAGGGGCCGGTGCTCGAATCGATGGGGAAGTCCGCGGGCGTCGTGCTCGGCACGTTCGGTCTCGAGCGGAACATGGTGCGGTTCGTCGGTCAGGCCGCGCACTCCGGATCCACGCCGATTGCCATGCGGCGTGACGCGTTCCTCGCCGCCGCGGCGACCGCGCTCGAATGCCGCGAGATCGCGCGGCGTCACTCGAAGCCCGGCGCCGGCGTCGTCTGCACCGTCGGCGTCGTCAAGGTCGAGCCCGGCATCGTCACCGCCGTTCCAGGCGTCGCGGAAATCTCCATCGATCAACGCGCGCTGGATGCGAAGGTGCTGGCGACGATGGTGCAGGAAGCGCGCGATGCCTCGCGGCGTTTCGCGGAGGAGAACGGCGTGTCCGTCGAGTGGACGCCGCTGTTTCGCATCGAGCCGCGTCCCTTCGACCCGCATCTGCTGCAGCTGTGTGAGGAAGCGGTTCGTGAGGCGACCGGCGACGCGCCGAAGCTGCCATCAGGTCCGCTGCACGACGCGGCGGAAATGGTGCCGCACATGCCGGTCGTGATGCTCTTTGCCTACTCCGCGAGAGGCTTGTCGCACTGCAAGGAAGAGGACACGCCCGAGGATCATCTCGAGAAGGCCATCAGCGCCTTTCTGCTGCTCGTCGACAAGACCGTCGAGAGCGTTGCCGGACGGAGGACGTGATGCTATTGACGCTTGCGGCGCTCATCATCCTCACCAACCAGGGCGCGACACCCGGGGTGAAAGAACTGGCGGCCGCATTCGCGCGGGCGACCGGGAACACGGTGACGGTCATCCAGGTGGAAGGTGACGCGCTGGAACAGCGAATCAACAGCGGCGCGGATCTCGTCACCGGCAATCCCGAGACGATCCAGCCGCTCGTCGAGAACGGCAAAGTCGTGGCGAGCAGCGTCACGCCGTTCGTGGTTGCCGGTCTCGGTCTTTCCGTGCGCGCCGGCGCGCCGAAGCCAGACATCAGCACGGTGGACAAGTACAAGGCGGCCCTGCTCGCGGCGAAGTCGATCGGCTATTCACGCGGCTGCAGCGGCACGCATACCGAAGAAGGGATTGCGCAGCTCGGTCTCACCGAACAGTTGAAGGCCAGAACCATCCGCACTGCCGGAGGTCCCGTCACCGATTATCTGGCGCGCGGCGACGTCGAGATCGGCATTCAGCAGACCAACATCATGGTGGGCGTGCCGGGCACGGACTATGTCGGGCCGCTGCCAGGCTCTTTGAACAAACCGTGCCCGTCGAGCGTGGCGTTGTTGACGACATCGAAAAACGCGGACGCTGCGCGCGCGATGATCACGTTCATGGTCTCGAAGGAGGCCGCGCCGCTGCTCCGGAAGACGCACGTGGAGCCGGCAAAGCGTTGAGGCGGATGGCGGCTTACGTCAGGATCGCGAAACCGTGGGCCGGCAGGTTCGGTCGAACGAAGCGTGCACCACCCGGCGACGACTGGACGCCCAACGCGCCGGTGCCGCCGTAGAGGAACTGCATGCTGCTGCCGTCGCCATGCAGCGCCGCATCGACGATGATCGCGTCGCTGCGCGGCTGGCCGGAGACGTTGTAGGCGACGAGCGCCTCGCGGCCATATAAGAGCCGCGAAAACGCCAGCGTGTAGGCCGACCCGTAGGGCAGGCCGAACGACACGCCGTCGCCGGAAATCTCGCGATAGTACATGCGGCCGAAGCGCAGCGGTTCCGTCGTGCGCATGATGCCGGCGATCGCGGCGATCTCCTGATAGATGCGGCACGTGGTGTTGAGCAGGCTCGTGGTGCCGCCGGCGTCGAACAACGCCTCGCGCATCTGCACATCGCCTCCCGATCCGTCGAGCCCCTGCTCGGTCCCGTAGTAGATGCACGGAGTGCCGAGCGCGCAGAGCAGGAACCCGATGCACCCGATCACCTGATCGTCGTCCGCCTGAGAGGCGATGCGCCCCGGCTGCCAGAAGCCGTCGTGATTGTCGACGAACGTGACGAGATAGCGGCCGAGCTCCCCGCGGTTCAGCGCCTGCTGCCGCTGTCCCTCGATCCGGTTGAACAGCGTTTGCGGGCCCGCGCGGCCGAGGAGCACGTCGCGCAGCGGCGCGTTGCCGGGATCCGCGTAGACGCCTTCGGCGAGCCGGAAATCGAGCACCGAGTTCACGCCGAAGAACACCGTGCGCTCGCCCTGCGTGCGCGACGTATTCGGGCCGATGTAGCGGTTGTACACCTCGTCCGACGGCGTCGCGACCTCGCCGAAGAGAAAGAACCCGCGCTTGCCGAGGCTGTAGGCGTACTCGCGGACGTTCGAGCAGAAGCGCGAACAGGCGACATCGCCCATGTGCTTCACCGCATCCACACGGAAGCCGTCCACGTCGGCTTCGCGAATCCAGTAACAGTGCGCCTTGATGAGCGCATTGACGACATAGCTGCCTATCGCGTCATCGTCGTTCGCGTAGTCCTTCAAGCCGTACATGTCGCCGGACTGGTTCTCGGGCCCGTTGTCGTAGTCGCTCATCTCGCCGCGCCGGTGATAGCAGTCGGCGTTGCGCAGCTCCGTCGGCACGGGTCGATCGGGCCGCCGCCACGATCCAAACGGAAACTGCTGATTGCCCGAGTAGAAGTAGCGGTATCCGCCCGGGTACGCCCAGTTGTCGCCGGAATGGTTGATGACGACGTCGAGGATGATGCGAATCGGCGTGGCGCTCGCGTGCGCGGCATCCACAAGATCGATCAGGTCCTGTTTGGTGCCGAACCGCGGATCGACGAGCAGATAGTTGCTGATGTCGTAGCCGTGGTAGGCGTTGGTTTCAAAGACAGGAGAGAGCCAGATTGCCGTGCAGCCGAGGCCCGCGATGTAGGCGAGGTTGTCGCGGACGCCGCGCAGCGTCCCGCCATAAAACGCGTCGGCGGTCTGAAAGCCGTGCGATCGGCCTGTGCCCTGCACCGGCTGGCGCGGCTGGCCGTCATGGAAGCGGTCCACCATCAGGAAGTAGATGAACTCTTCACGCCATTCCCGATCGATGTTGACGTAGCGCTTCCCCGCAACCGGAGAGAGATCGATGTCGTTCAGCGAGAGAGGATCCATTTTGAACCTTTGCAGCATCGTGAAATAGGGAGCATTTTGCCATGACGCGCTCTATCAATGGATAACGTTCACGTCGTCTGAGCCCGATAACGTCGCAATATGTCTCACGCACCGACTACCGGCTCGCTCCAGGGCAACGATCTCGAAACGTCACTTTTTGGAACTGCGTCCGGCGACGCATCCGGGAAATTCGCAGCCGCCATGATCATGGCGATGCTGGACAGCGGTGAAGGGATCAGCGATCTGATCTTCTCGCCCGGCCGCCCGCCGCAGGTTGAGCGGCATGGACACCTCACCGCGGTGCAGATTCCGCAGGTGCCGGAGCTCGAACCCGAGCACACCGCGCGGATCGCGCGCGAGCTGATCGCCGGCAACGGCCAGGCGCTGCTGACGCTGCACGAGCACGGCGCGTGCGACCTGTCCTACTCGATTCCGAACTGCGCGCGATTCCGCGTCAACGTGTTCCGCCAGCGCGGCACCTACGCGATCGTGATGCGCGTGATCGCGCCGACCATCCCGTCGCTCGCCAGCCTCGGCCTTCCGCCGGTCCTCAAGGAGATCGCGGAGCTCAAGAACGGCATCGTGCTCGTGACGGGGCCGACGGGCTCCGGCAAGTCATCGACGCTGGCGGCGATCATCGATCTGATCAACGAGACGAAAGCCGAACACATTCTCACCATCGAGGATCCGATCGAGTTCCTGCACGTCCACAAGAAGGGCACCGTGCACCAGCGCGAGCTGCACAGCGACACGCCGAGCTTTGCGCTCGCCTTGCGCGCGGCGCTGCGTCAGGCGCCGAAGGTGATTCTGGTCGGCGAGATGCGCGATCGCGAAACGATCGAAACGGCGCTGACCGCCGCCGAAACCGGACATCTGGTCTTCTCGACGCTCCACACGATCGACGCGTCGAAGACGGTCGAGCGCATCATCGGCGCGTTCGACGCCGGCGAGCAGCACGCGATTCGCAGCCGTCTCGCCGCGACCTTCCGGTTCTTCGTCTCGCAGCGGCTCGTCCCGAAGAAGACGGGTGGACGCGTGGCGGTGCTCGAGATCCTGAAGTCCACCATGCGGACGAAGGACTACATCCTGGCGGGGGAGTCGGAAGGCAAAACGCTGCTCGACGCGATGCGCGACGGCCAGATGGATGGGATGCAGTACTTCGACGGCGAGCTCGAAAAGCAAGTGTGCGCGGGTACCGTCACGATGTCCACGGCGATCGCGTACGCCACCAACGCCGGCAACCTGCAGGTGGAGATGGCTGACTATTCGGCCGAGCCCGAGGAGTCGCTCATTACTCGGTGAGGCGGTTCTGCGGCTGCGCCGTGATCAGTGCAGCCGCGGATACCGATAGCCGCCCGAGATGTGAACCTCGGTGAGGGCCGTCGCGACTCCCTTGTCGTCGACGCTGAACTGGTAGCCCAGTCCGACGCCTTCAAACAGCGTCTGCGATCGCGGCACCAGCGTGCGCGTGCCCGCGTCCTCCTCGTCCGCGCCGGTGATCTTCGCGATCAAATGGTCGCCTGAAAGCGTCACCTGGACGGTGCGTTTGTTTCCCTGGTAGATGCCGCTGTAGGTGCCGACGTACCGCGCGAGCACGTCGGTCGGAACGGAGACTGCGCTGTCGGCGGCGTCCGACAGGCTGCCCTTCCAATTTTCGCTGCTATGTTCGCAGACCGCCTCGAGCATCTCTGTATCAGCCGCCAACTGCATCTTTGCGGTGAAGCCCCAGGGCTTCGCGAACGCACCCGCATCGGTAAAGGTGACTTCCATCTCGAGGTGGCCGAAGTCCACACGCCGATAGCGTTCTCGCACGCGCAGCTTCTCCGTATGCGAGAGCCCATTGCGGCTCACCCACGTCTTGTCGTTGTATCCGTTGCTGTCCACGACGAGCGCGTCGCCTTCCCAGCGTCCGACTGAATATCCCATCCAGCTCGGGGCGGGATTGGGCTCGAGCTGGCGGTCGTCGGCAAAGATCACGCGATAGGTGAGGTCGTCGTTGAGGATGGCGACGGCCGCCGGTGTCTGGATGATGCGCTTCCAGCCCGCAAATCGCTGCGCCTCGGGGCCGCTCGGCAAACATGCATATGCAGGACGTGTCTTGAAGAACTCCTGCGCGCGGTCGCGGGCGAGGTCGTTCACCCACGTCTGCGCGTTCGCGGGGTCGATGCGCGGCGCCGGGTCCGGTCCGTTCCACACGCCGCTCAAATCAGGCTTGCCATTGGGCCCGCGCGGCGCGGGTGCGGTCAGGTTCGGCTTGCCGTCAGGCGTGCGCGGAATGCCTGGCGTCTTCAGATCGAGCCACTGCGCGCCAGCGGGGATCGCCCCGAGCATCAGCATGAGCGCCACGAGACCGAACCTCATACCGCCCTCCGATTGTCGACGTGTTACCGCCGTTTGACGCGGATGGTAACACGCCGCACACCCGCCTCACACGGAAACGGTGACGCGGAGGAATGTCGCCGGAATCCTGGTCGCGTCACGCTGTTCGGCAGTGTTCTGCGCTTCGAACAGATGCTCGAGCTCGCGCTGGAGCTCGTCCTGCCGGCCGTTCCCGCGCGCCGCTTCGAAGGCGTTCATCGTCGGCGGGTAGTAGTTCCTGAACTCGGCGACGAACGCCGCGGGTGTCCCGGGGAATTCGAAGAGATACGTGTCGCGGGCGAACGAGATCTTCTCGCGCGGCACGCCCGCTTTCCCGAATCGCTCCTCGACGTGGCTCTCGACGCCCCACGTCATCGGGCTCACGAATCCTTCCGGAGGAGGCGGCGAGTAGGCGGAGCTGGTCTTCAGGATTTGTGCGACCAGCGTCGGATCGTTGGGAATCCAGTTGGCCGGGGCGCGAACATCGCGCCGAAAATGCTGACGACAAGATCGAAGCTGCGATCGGCAAGCGCGTCGAGGTTCGATGCATCGCCTTCCTCGAACCGGCAGTTCGACAGGCTTTCGGCCGCCGCGCGCCGGCGGCCGGCCTCGACGAGATTGCCGGCGATGTCCACGCCGAGGACATCCGCACCCAACCGCGCCTCCGGAATGGCGGTCGTCCCATCGCCGCATCCCAGATCGAGCACCTTCAGACCGCGACGTACGCCGAGGCTGTTGACGAGGGCTTCGCCGCTTGCGCGCATGGTGGCGGCGATGCGCGTGAAGTCGCCCTTTTCCCACAGTGCTTTGTTTGGATTCATGGTTTGCAACATGACGGCTCTCCTTGTTCACGGAACGAGCGTGAACTGTCGCACTCAGGCCGGCCGTCACGCGTCCCACGAACGGGTGATCGTGAGGGGCATCGCAGTGGCCCGGACGGGCCATGCGCTGGTTATCGAGCAATCATCAGCATGGGCGTAACAGTGCCTCAGCTTGATGAAGAACATCGCCACATCGCCGCGCAACCGGCGTATCTTACGCGTGCGAAGGAGAGCGGTGATGACGACTTTCGAGAGGCGTGCGGCAATTGCGTCGGTTGTCGCGTTGCTCGCCGCGTCCGTTGCAGGCGCGCAGAGGGAGCCGGCAGGGGACACACCGCGCTTCGTTGGAACATGGCGCCTCGTCTCGAACACGCAGACGGGAATCATGATCTACGACAGCCTCGGCAACATGGCGGCGCAGGCGATGCCGAACCGCGTGCGGCGGAAGTACGCCGTGCCGGAGCCGACGCCGGAGGAGGCGAAAGACGCCATCACCGGCTACCTCGCGTACTTCGGCACGTACTCCGTGGACGAGCAGGCTCGCACCATCACCCACCATCGCAAGGGCAACATCAACCCCGGTGGTGTGAACGACGATGTCGTTCGGACTTACGTATTCGAGTCGAACGATCGGCTCGTGCTCACGCCCGCGGGGAGCACGAACACGATCGTGTGGGAACGGGCTCGCTAAGTAACGCTCTTCTTTTCCAGCGCCCCGCTCAACTTCAGCCACCCTTCCGCGATCGAGGCGGGCATGTAGTTATGGCGCGGTGACGGTGACGTCGGCACTCGTGGCGATCCGGGTGAATCCGTTTGCCGCAAACCAGCGCACGTTATACGTCCCGGGCGTCTGTGGCGCCGTGAACGTCAGCGTCGCGCTGGCCATTCCGCTCGCCGGCGGTGTTTTCGTCCCGTTCAGATAAATCCACGAGACGAAGCCGGAGTCGGGCGCCGTGCCGGGAAACAGCCCGACCCAGTCGGTCGCGTTCGCCGGGCCGTTACTGACGGTGAAGTTGATCGTTCCACCCGCAGCCACCGTTGTCGTGGTGAGCGTCACCGTGGGCGGTGGCGGCGCGGTCACGGTGATATCGACACTGGTCGCGAGCCGGGTGAAGCCGTTCGCCGCGAACCAGCGCACGTTGTACGTTCCGGGCGTGCGCGGCACCGGCAGCGACAGCGTCGCGCTGGCCATCCCGCTCGCCGGCGCCGTTTTCGTCCCGTTCAGATACGCCCACGCGACGTAGCCGGAGTCGGGCGCGGTGCTGGGAAAGAGCGCGACCCAGTCGGTTGTATTCGCTGGGCCATTACTGACGGTGAAGCCGACCGCTCCACCTCCAGCGACCGTTGTCGTGGGGACCGTTACCGTAGGCGGTGGCGGCCCGGTGACCGTGACATCGTCACTCGTCGCGAGCCGGGTGAATCCGTTCGCTGCAAACCAGCGCACGCTGTACGTGCCGGGCGTGCGCGGCACCGGCAGCGACACCGTTGCGTTGGCCATCCCACTCGCCGGGGGCGATTTGGTCCCGTTCAGGTAAGCCCACGCGACATAGCCGGTGTCCGACGCGGTGGTGGGAAACAGGCCCACCCAGTCGGTCGTATTCGCCGGGCCATTACTGACGCTGAAGTCAAGTGTTCCACCTCCAGCGACCGTTGTCGTCGTGAGCGTCACAGTGGGCGGCGGCGGCCCGGTCACGGTGACATCGGCACTGGTCGCGAGCCGTGTGAATCCGTTCGCCGCGAACCAGCGCACGGTGTACGTGCCGGGCGTGCGCGGCACCGGCAGCGACAGCGTCGCGTTGGCGATCCCGCTCGGCGGCGCCGTCTTGGTCCCGTTGAGATACGTCCACGCGACGTAACCAGTGTCCGACGCTCCGCTGGGGAAGAGCCCGACCCAGTCGGTTGCATTCGCCGGCCCGTTGACGACCGTGAAGCCGACGACTCCGCCTCCGTCCACGGTCGGCGTGGCGAGCGCCACCGTGGGCACCGGCGGCGTGGTCAGATCGACCATGAAGACGTCGTTGCGGTGCAGTCCGCCCGGCTCCATGTCGGACCCGACGGTGGCGCCGAGAGACTTTTCCCAGTTGGACGTAAACAGCGCCCATTTGCCGTTCGGAGAGATCGTCGCCCTGGGGAAGTACCAGAAATAGAGCCCGTTCGGATTGTCGTCAGCCGAGATGTCGGATCGATGCTGCGCGAATCGCCACACGGTGGCGGCGGTCGCGGCGGCGTTGGTTTGGATCGCCACAATCTCGTCATCCCAGGCGCGCCATGGCGTCGAGTTATCGGCGGGATCGTATCGATACAGTGATGACAGCACCGGCGCGAGCGTTCCAGGCTGCGCGTTGTTCCAGGAAATGTGATCGGCAATGAACACTTCCTGAGGCGAACCGGGGCTGACGAGGTCGCTCGTCGTCGCCGGCGTGTTCAACTCTCGCGCTTGCCACTGCGCACCGTCGTAGCCGGTGACCGTGCAGCAATCCTGGTTGACCTGACGGCCGTAGCCGACGGCGTCGTGGCCGCCCGAGAAGCGCGTGACCTTCGCGATCAGGTCGGTCGTGAGATCCCAGATGAAGTACGGCAGCACGCCCGCAAACGAGCCGTTCGCCGGATAGAGCATGACGTAGCGCCCGGACAGGTCGATCCACGCGTGGTGCAGATTGAACCCGAGCCCGATGTTGGTCGAGCGCGTCACGCCGCCGCGCGTAATCGTCGACGCCAGGCTGTCGAGCACGGCGAGGTTCGTCACCGGTGGGCCGACCTGAAACACCGCGACCAGGTAATCGAGATCCTGCTGCGCGCCGCCGAAGAGGATCGACAGCTTCTCGGGCGCCACGGCGCTCGACGACAGCGACCGTGAGTAGGTATCGTTTGCGACGCTCGCGATGGACGCCAAATCCAGGATGTCTGCGTAGACTCCCGTGTTGAAATCGAACTTGCGAACGACCGGACGGTCCGTGTCCGACGACTGCTTCGTCCCGAAGAGCAGGTTCGGGGACAGGAAGCTGAATTGAGGTTCGACCTGCGAGAGGATCGTCAGTCCACCTTCGCCCACGCCCGGCGTCGCAGTGATTCGCGCGGCGGTCATCGTGGTGCCGTCGAACGTGTACGGAATGTAGGTGCCGTCAACACCACGGACCCAGAACTTGTCGGACGTGGCGTTCCACGCGAGCTGGTGCGCCGCCGACGCGGTGACGAAGGATCGGCACCACGATGCGCGTGGTATTGGCGGGGTAGCTCAGTGGGACCGCCGGCTGCGCGCCCGCGGCGGCGGCGCAGCACAGAATAGCGGTCGCGCAAATTATTGATGAGGCCCGCAACACGCTGGGCCGTTACGCAAAAGCCGAGCCCGGCGTTTTCGTATCACTGTCCGGGTCCAGCCACCCCGCCTTACGCTTCCGTGGGAAATCGCAGTAGAAAGTTGGCCAAAGAGGGTGACGTTACATCCCAGGGACGGGCGCGTTACCGCCCTGCTTGCGTGACGCCGAATTTCTTGTCGTAGATTCGCACGACGCCGCCCGGCTGGGTGACGGTCAGCGTGTTGCCATCCTTCGAGACCTGTTCGGTGTCGACGGTGATTCGTCCGTTTCGATTGTGCGTTCTCTCGATCGTGTACGGATCGATCAGTTTGTACGTGATCTCGCGCGCATCGCCACCTGTGGTCGCGTGAGGCTTGCCGTCGAACGCGACCGGATGAATTTCGGCGCTCGACGATTTGTTCTCCTTGGCAATTGTCGCGCGTGTGCTGATGAAACCGCCGCCTGGCGCCGGCACGTTGATGATCATCTGGCTTTGCTGCGAATAGTTGACCGTCTTGGTCAGATTGATTTCCCAGATCCCGAGGAACGGTCCGCCCTGTTTGTCCTGCGCCATCAAACCGGTGCAGCACCCGAGCATCACAACGATCGCGGCGAAAGTGTTCCGGAACATGTCTTCCTCCTTCCGCACGTTTTATCACTTCGGCTGTTTCGATATCGAACAAATGCACCCATCTGTGCGCTCACAGTCCTGGCGAGCGTGTCGCGAAGAGGAACATTGCCGCTGGCGGCAGCCGGGCGGCGAGCACGCCGCGTGGCACCGCGCAATCCGTGATCCGGCCACGACTTAGCGCCGCATTGACGACAGTGGCTCGTGCCTTGCTCAGCCGGCTGCAGCTATGGATTCGAGTAGTGTGTCCCAGCCGCCCGTCAGCGATCGTCCGGCGCGGCGCTGGTGGCAAGCGACCGAACCGCAAGCAGCTCCTGGCGAAGGCGGTCCAATGACCCGCCGCGCCTCGCTGCTCGTCGTCGACGACATCGAAGCCAATCGCGACGTGCTGTCGCGGCGGCTGACGTCGAAGGGGTACGACGTGACGGTCGCGGCCAACGGCGGCGACGCCCTGAAGCTCGTGCAGTCGCGCCATTTCGATCTGCTGCTGCTCGACGTGGAGATGCCCGGCATGAGCGGACTCGAGGTCCTCACTGCGGTCCGGCGCAGCCGTTCATCGACGAACCTGCCGGTCATCATGGTCACGGCGAGATTGAGCGGTAGCGATATCGTCGAAGCGTTCAGCCTCGGCGCGAACGACTACGTCACCAAGCCGATCGATTTCCCCGTGGCGCTGGCGCGCATCGGGACCCACGTCGCGCTCAAACGCGCCGTGGAGGATCTTCACGAAAGCGAAGAACGCTACGCGCTGGCGATGCAGGGCGCCAACGACGGCCTGTGGGACTGGAACCTGGTCACCAACGAGGTGTACTGGTCGGAGCGCTGGAAGGCGATGCTCGGCTACGAGGCGTCGGACATCGGCAGCGGTCCCGATGAATGGCTCGGGCGCGTGCACATCGACGATCGCTCGCGCGTCAAGAGCACGCTCGACGCGCATCTGGCCGGCGGCGGCCCCCACTACGAGTGCGAGCACCGCGTGCTGCACCGCAACGGCACCTTCCGCTGGGTGCTGTGCCGCGGGGCGGCGATCAGGAACGCGAGCGGCGTCGCAACGAGGCTCGCCGGCTCGCTGACCGACATTACCGACGGCAAGGTCTCGGATTCGCTGACCGGTCTTCCCAATCACGTGCTGTTCGCGGATCTGCTCGACCGTGCCATCAAGCGGACCGAGCGGCGCGCGGGCTACATCTTCGCGCTGCTGGTGCTCAGCCTCGACGGGCTTTCGCGGATTGGCGACAGCCTCGGCCCGGTCTCGGCCGGTCGTCTGCTCGTCGCCGTTGCGCAACGCCTGCAGACGAGCCTCCGGTGTACGGATGCGGTGACCCCGGAGACCGCGGGCGCGACGCTGGCACGCCACACGAGCGACGAGTTCGCGGTGCTCGTCGACGACATCACCGACGCCAGCGATGCCATCCGCGTCGCCAACCGGCTGCAGACAGCGCTCGAGAAGCCATTCGAGATCGACGGGCAGCAGGTGTTCGTCTCCGCCACCGTGGGGATTGCGGTCAGCACGAGCGGATACCGCGCACCGGAAGAAATCCTGCGTGATGCGACGACCGCGCTGCACCGCGCACAGAGCCACGCGGCCTCCTCATGCGAGCTCTTCGATCCGGTCATGCGCGATCGAGCGGTGAGCCGTCTTCAGCTCGAAACCGATCTGCGCAACGCCGTCGACCAGCACGACTTCGTCGTGCACTACCAGCCGATCGTCTCGATCGACACGGGACGCATCGCCGGCTTCGAATCGCTCGTCCGATGGAGCCATCGGTCGCGCGGCATCGTCGGCCCGATCGAATTCATCCACCTGGCTGAGGATGCGGGACTCATCGTGCCGATCGGGCGTCTGGTGCTTCGCGAATCGTGCCGTCAGATGGCCGCGTGGCGCCGTGAGTTCGGCGCGGACGCACCGGACCTGATCTGCGTCAACGTCTCCCGCCGGCAGTTTGCCACCGGCGACCTCGCGGGCGAGGTTGCGGAGATCCTCCGCGAGACCCGTCTGCCTCCGTCACACCTGAAACTGGAAATCACCGAGAGCGCGGCCATCGGCGATGTGCCCGCCGCGCAAGAGACACTGACCCGCCTGCAGGCGCTCGGCGTCGAATGGAGCATGGACGACTTCGGCACCGGCTACTCGTCGCTGAGCTATCTGCATCATCTGCGCGTCAACACCGTGAAAGTGGACCGCTCGTTCGTGAGCCGCATCGGCGTCGACGACGCGGGCGCCGAGATGGTTCGGGTCATCATCGGCCTTGCGCACAATTTCTCGATGAACGTCGTGGCGGAAGGGGTCGAACGGGAGGAGCATCTGACGCTGCTGCGCGCGCTCGGCTGCGAGTACGCGCAGGGCTATTACTTCTCGAAACCGATCGACAGCGCGGCGGCGCATCGACTGATCGCGTCGCAGCCGTTCCGCGCTGCCGCCGGCGCCGTGCCTGCGTCAGTCGGCGTGTAGATCCGATGTGGATTCTCACTGCCGGTGTCGGGCCTACGGCGACCATCAACGTCGAGGCGCCGAAGTAGCGTCAGACCGCTTCGGCGCCGCGACCCCGGCTCAGAACGCGACCCGGATCCCGAACTGCAGCATGCGCGGCTGATACGCGATATTGCTGTTGAACGACGGCTGCCCGTAGCTGCGGTTGCTTTCCTGCGTCACATACGATCCGTAATTCGCGCGGTTGAAAACATTGAACACCTCCGCGAGACCGTCGACGCTCGTGCGGCCCGATAGTCGAAAACGCCGCTGCACCCGCACATCAACGCGGTGGATCGGAAGCCCGACGAGGTTGTTGCGCGGGACGATCGTGCCGTCAGGACGCAGACGCGGCGTAATCGGGGTGCCCAGCGCGCCTCCGTTCGACTCGCCGACACCGCGAACATCGCCGCCGTAGCTCGTACCGAAGCGCTTGCCGGACCCGTAGAAATACACGCCACTGAGCTGGAAACCGCGCCCGACGTCCCAGATGCCGTTGAAGGTCGCGCGATGGCGCTGGTCGGTGGCCGCAAGCGTGTACTCGCCGCCCAGATCCGGAGCCAACGGGAAGTCAATCTTCGTCCTGGTCACCACGCCGTTGGCGCCTAACCCGTATTGATATGGAAGCGGGTTCGCGTCCCGCAATGCCGACAGCGTGTACGTGCCCGAGGCCTGCCACCGCTGACTGAAGCGCTTGGTGAAGGCCGTCTCCAATCCGTGGTAATTGGACCAGCCCTCGAGGAATTCCCCGAACGCCGTGCCCCACTCAGGAAACGGCCGCTTGCTGATGTCGCTGAAGGGATAGTTGGCGCCCGTCGCGGGGTTGTAGGTCAGGTTCATGTTGGCGTCGCCCTCCTCGCGCCGCCCCGCGGTGTACACATAATCCGCCTCGAACGACATCGTGGTCCCCAGCTGCCGCTGTATACCGATCGACGCTTGATCGCTGTACGGATGCTGGCGCCACGGATGGTTGATTTCAAACGCGAGGTCACGCCGCAGACACCCAGCGCGGAAATTGACGTCGCACAGGTTCGCGAGCAGCTCCTGATACGTCGGCACATGACCGTTGTAAATGTTCGCGGCGAAATCGGGTCGGCCATCATTGGGAATGTCGGCGAGGATGAGGATCTGATACTGCGCCGTCTGGTGGGCCCCATCGGTGATCGTCTGCGTGTAGAACCGTCCGTACCCGCCGCGAACGACCGTCTTATCGGTGACGGTGAGCGCAAACCCGAGCCGCGGCCCGAAGTTCGTCATGTCATACGGGAGATCGCCCGGCAGCCAGGGGAGAAATCTGGTCTTCTCCGAGTTCACCCCGACCTGCAGATCCCAGCGCAGCCCGAGGTTCAGCGTCAGGCGTGGCAGGACCGTCCAGTCATCCTGCGCCCAGCCGGCATACATGTGCTGCGGCACGTAGTAGTGGAAGTCCGTGCTGGAAACGGATTGGCGAGCCCGCGTGACGATGGGGGAGAGCGGAGCCAGGTTCCAGGTAGACGCGTCGTTCCAGACGGGAAGGAGCGTCTCGATGTTGGCCGGAATCGGCGAGTTCTGCGCGTAAATCGTCGGCATACAGAAGGCACACCAGTGCTGTCCGCTGAAGAGGCGGAGATACTCGCCCCCCACCTTCAGAACCTGACGCCCGCCCTTGCTGGTCGTGCGGACGAAGTCATCGCGAATCGAGAACCTGTGCTCGAAGTTGTGCATGTTGCCCGGCGACTGGATTGAATAGCCGCGAAGAAAGATGTTGGGGAAGCCGGTGCAGCCAACGGGCTGGTTGGGATAGCAGCCGCCATTCCACTTCACAAGCGAGTCCCTCGCCGAGTCCCAGTACGCAACGCCCCCCTTGATCTCGTTCACGGCCTGATTGCCGAAGACCTGTGTGAGCGTGCCCAGGATCTCCTTGCTGTACTTCTCCTGCTTGTGCGCGCCCGCCGGATGAAGCACCGCGCCGCCGCCGTCGAAATACACCTGGTTGTAATACTGGCCGCGCACGGCGATGCGAGTCTGTGGGGAGAATTGCACGTCGAGTCGCGCGCCGGCCTTGTCCTCGCGGCGCGTATTGAGCTGGTCGACGTTGAAGCCGGGAAGCGGGCTCGAATACGTGACGGTCTGCGGCTCCCGCTCGTATTCGTAGTTGGTGAAGAAGTGAATCCTGTCCTTCCGGATCGGCCCGCCAAAGGTTCCGCTCAGTTGTTGATTCGAATACGGGAGGACCCGCTGCTGGATGGGATCGGCAGCGTTGAAGCGATCGTTCCGGAAGTAGCCGCCGAGCGATCCGGACGGCGTGTTGGTCCCCGACTTGGTGATCGCATTCACCTGGAGGCCGGCGGAGCGGCCCTGGGTCGCATCGAAGCGGTTGGAGATCAACTCGAACTCTGCGATCGCGTCGCGGCTGTATTTCGGTTGATCGTCTCCAGTACCGCCGAAGAGGGCCGTAATCGTCTGGCCATCGACATTGAGCTGTGAGTACCCTTGACGATTGTCCGGGATGCCGCCCTCGTTCCGCTTGCTTCCCGGCGCCAGCAGCGCCAGGTCCATCCAGTTCCGTCCGTTCAGCGGCAGTTCCTGCATCTGCCGCGGATCGACGTTCCCGCTGCGCGTCGAGCTGGTCGTATCGACGAGCGGCGCCTCTCCGGTCACCGTCACCGACTCCTGAACCGTGGACGGCGCCATCTGAAGATTCACGACCGCCTGCTGTCCCACCAGCAGCTCGAGCCCGCCCCGGGTGACGGTCGCAAATCCCTGGAGTTGCGCCGTCAGCTGGTAGACGCCGATGCGCACGGGGATCCGGTAGACGCCGCGCGAATCGGTCACCGCCTGAAAGGTATTCCCCGATGCCTCATGGACCGCGGTCACCGTCACGCCAGGCAGCACGCCTCCCGTCGAATCGGTGACCGTGCCGCTCATCGTCGCTTCCTGCGCGTACGCCGGCACGGCGAGCGCGAGCATTCCGACAATCACCATGAGCCGTGTGACACCGCGCCAACGCAACATGATCAACATGAGAGCCTCCCCTTCAGAAATCACTTGGGGCGAGCGCGCCGTTGCCGTCCCAATCCTTGACGACCCCATTGCTGTCCTTCAGGAAGCCGAGCAGACAACCGTTCGAGTTGTCCCTGAGGCGATGACATCGCGCTTTGATGCTGTCGCCGGGCTTGAGATAGTCGGCCGTCACGCCGATGCGCTCGAGCGCGGGACGCCCCGTGGCTTCGAGCGCCCACAGTTGCGGCTCGCCTGTGGCGTCCTTGACTTCGAGGTAGACCCACGAATGCGGGACCACGTAGTGCACTTCTCTGACGACACCTTCCACGTCCATGAACGTGTCCTGGTAGGCGCCGTGGGAATGGTGCGCCCATGCCGGAAGAGCGAGGCCGAGTGCACAGATGGCTGCGGCAATCGATGTGAACCGCATGGCAACCTCCTCAAAGAACGAGAAAAGGTTTCGTACGATCAGCGGCCCTGATTCGGCTCGTCGAGCGTCGCGCCCGGCGCATCGATGCGCCCCTGTCCGGGCTGAATCGTCCGGTCTACGCGCGGCGGCGGCGGAACTCCATTGATGAAGATCGCTTCGTTGATATAGACGAACTGATAGCGCAGCCCGATTCCGTTCTCATCGAGCCACCCGAGCGATTGCTGAAACAAGCCCGGCTCCGGATACCCTGCCGGCACCGTGGCCTCGGTGATATAGAGCTTGTTCCCGTGCATGTAGATCCCTGCGAACGTGCGTGACTTGTCGGTGTTGTTGGTGAGCTGCAGCTGATGTCCCTCGACCATGTCGACGTTGTTCCAGACGTACGACGTCAGCTTCGCGTCACGCTGCATGAACTGCCAGGACGCGTACACGATCGCGCCCCGTATATCGTCCTTCCAGTGCCCGGCGTCGCCTGGTCCGCCCAGACATGGTTCAGCGCCAGGCGGGCACTTCTTCGCTTTCTCGGTGAGGAGCGGCTGGGCCTGGTTGTAGTCGACCACCGTCACGGAATAGCGGCTTTGCCCCTGCGTGGCGGCGTAGACGCGCGCCGGCAGGTCGGCCTCGTGCGGCGACAGGTAGGTCGTCTCCGTGATCTTTGGTTGACTCGGAAAGAGGCAGGTGAAACGGTCGTCGCGACTGGCGAACTCGATCCATTCCTGCGCGAAGGAGAGGTGCGACGTAGACAAGACCAAGGCTGCCGAAATAACTGGCATGAGGCGCATGATTTGTCCTCCATCTAACGCCGATGTCTACTGTCCGTCGATACTGAACGCGTAGAACCGGTTGTTCCCGCTGCCTTCCACGCCGGACCTGGCGTAGCCCGAGCCCCAGTAGACGGTGCCGTCAACGACGGCCGGCGCGGCGTTGACTGAGCTCCCCGCACCGAAGCGCCACAGAATCTCGCCCGTCGCCGCATCGAGCGCGAACATCTGATCCTGGTTGGCGAGCTTGGCCATCGACGAGACATACACGACGCCGTTGGACACCGTCACGGGGGCGAGATCCCATACGCCGACCACACCCGCGCCAGGCAGCGTCTCGACTTGTGGATCGGCGGTCTGCCACAGGATCATCCCCGTACGCGGGTCGAGCGCCGCCCATGATCCGCCAGTGGTGGCGGTGTTGTAGATCACGCCGTTCTGCGTCAGCTTGTACGCGATGTGATGGTGATTCGTGATCGAGGCGTAGATCCGTTTCCCGTCGAACGCGGTGCCCCAGTTCATGCCGCCCTGATCACCGCCTGGACCGATGAGCGTGTTCCAGATGAACGCTCCGCTCCTCGCATCGAGCACCGTGTAGACGCCGCTCTTCCCACCGACGCCGACGACCTCGCGCCGGTGTCCGTCCATCAGCAGGCGCATGACGTTCACGCCGGAGCCGCCAAGATCCCATTTCTCGCCATCCGATTCGGCCGCGCACCACGTCACCGACGGCGGCTGACTGCCGCACGCCTGCAGCCACGGGACATGACCCTGCACTCGGTACGACCAGCGCGGCTCGCCGGTCCACAGGTCGAACGCGACGACGGATTTCAGATACGACCCTGGCTGCTCGCACGATTCGGTGAAGCCACCATGAGCGGCATGACACGCGGTGACGCTCGCCGGTTCCGTGTAGGGTTGCCCAAACGTGCCGTAGACGAGCCCGGCCCGCAGGCTGACCGCCGGCGGTGAGAACATCGTGGCCCCGGCATAGCCTCCGGGAAGTCCACCGTTGTCCGGAAGCGAATAGGTCCGCCACAGCAGCCGGCCCGTTTGCGCGTCGAGCGCGACGATGGCGCCGCGGAACGTGGCGCCGGGTCCGCCGGCGCCGGACGCGGACACGCCCGTATAGATCACGTCGCCGACGAGAACGGGGGAGCCGGTCATGATCCCTTTCGGGTCCGGGTGCACCTGAGTACGCCAGCGCAGCTTCCCGGTTCGCGCGTCGATTCCGAGCATGTATGGGTATTTGAGGTCGCCGACGACGAGCGTATTGCCGGCGAGCGACGGGCTGGTGCGCGCGATGTCTCCGGCGATTCCCGTGTAGTCCGACACCGCATGCGACCAGATCACCTGGCCCGTGTCGGCGTCGAGCTTCCAGAGCATGCCGCCAAAGTCGCCGAAGTAGACTGCTCCGCGCTCGACTGCCGGCGTCGCGGAGACGTCGCCCGCCGTCGTGGCCACCCACTTCACTGCGAGGCGGCTGGCATTCGACGGCCCGATGGTGCGTTCGAACGGCTGATTCCGGCTGTTCCCCGAGTCGTGACCGATCATCCGCCAGCCGGCTCCACCGCTGCCCTGCGCGAAGCTGCCGAGGGCGCCCGCGGACCCCGCGATCAGGGCGACAAGGAGTGCGATTGTCGGGAGATGCGTCCGAGAGTGGCCCGACGGGTGATGAACCGTTGCAGCCATGATGATTCCCTCTCAGATTGTTGAGATGACCGTGAGGTGCCAATCCTACGTCAAGAAGTGGAGGCGGGCATCAAGCGCGAAGCGTTTGTGTGCAGGGAGCGCGCACGGACCGTCAGGACAGGACGTCGAGCGTGTAGTTCATCTTCCCGAACAGATAGCTGCGCGACTCGTGTTCAGAGGGTAGACGTTCATCTCGTCGGCGCGGATGATGACGATGTCGGCCTCCTTGCGTTAGGCGGTCGCTCCGGTCGTTGGATCAACTGTGCTCGCCCGCGGTTCGTTGTAAGGATTTCCACAGGCGTCACACTTCAGCGATGCGGCATCATTCAGCCACCCGCAGCCGCGGCAGGACCATCGACCACCAGGTTGAGTCTTTTCTCTTCCAGGTACTTTGCTCACGTACAAAGCGATAGCGCCCACCCAAAGCCACCGGGCACCTTCGATGAGGAGGCCCGCGGCTAATCCGTTCACTCCGCGGACGGACGTGGCTCCCCGCTGGCCGATGAAAAGCGCTGCCACCAGAGCAGCCACGACGACGGGAATGACCAGGAAACCGAGTACGGTGACTGACCCGAATAACCAGGGTGATACATCGCGCGTCCTGGCAATTCGTGCGATCCATCCAATCGCGAGGACGAGGACGAAGATCTGCATCATCTCGATCATGTTAGTGCCTGTCCGCGTCGAGCCATTTTATCGATCCTGTCGTTGCTACCCCGTCGCGATGCCAGATCCGCCCAACGCGGGAATGCGCGGTCAATCAGAGGCTGTCGAGAGGATCGCGCACGCCGCGCCTCAGGACAGAACGTCGAGCGTGTAGTTCATCTTCGCGAAAAGATAGCTGCGAGACTCGTCGACGAGCTGCCGGAACCGCGGCATGTTGACGCCGACCAGTACGCCGCGGCGCTTCCGAATCGCGCCGCCGATGATCACCGTGTCCACGTTGCGCACGTCCGCCGCCTGGACGACGGTGCCCAGTGCGCTGTTCAACGGATACACGTTCATCTCGTCCGCGCGGATGATGACGATGTCGGCTTCCTTGCCTGGCGTAATCGTCCCGCACTTGTCGAGCAGCGCGGCGCACTTCGCGCCGTTGACCGTGGCGCATTGCAGGACCTGGCGCACGGTCACGGGCGCCGGCGCATCCGGATCCTTGTTGGCGCGGCGATTGGTGGCGACCGCGCGCTGGATGAAGAACGCCGCACGCATCTCGCCGAACATGTCGCTGCTGTAGGAGGTCTCGTTGTCAACGCTGAAGCCCGGCTGCACGCCGAAGTCGAGCGCCTTCTGGAATCCGCCGACGCCGGCCGACGCGCCGTTGCCCAACCCGTACTGCGCGTCGGAGCGCGTGCACACGTCAACGTTGCACGCGGTCTCGCGAACCAGGCGCCACGCCGCATCGGTCAGGGCGTTGGCATGGTTGAAGGTGAAGTCCGGTCCGAGCAGGTTGTCTTTCGCGAACGCCTCGATCAGCTCGGAGGAAATGCCATCCGCATGGATTTTCAGTCCGAGGCTGCGAGCCAGCGCCCAGTTCTCCCGGTTCGGATTCGCGAACGCACGCAGCGTGACCAGTTGATCGTCCGACGTGAAGTACTTCTTCTGCAGGCGCGCGAGGTCCGCGGGCCACTGGTTGTCCCACGTCCCGAACTGCGGCGGTCCTGACGCGTGCACGGCGCGGATGCCCGAATCGAACAGCGCCTCGACGGCGGCATCGGAATGCGCGGCGCTGCGCGAGTTGTGCGAGTTGTCGATGACGCACGTGATGCCGGCGTCGATGCAACCGAGCGCGGTCATCAGATTCCCGACGTACATGTCGTGCGGACGGTAGAACGGCGCGAAGCCCTGATGCGTCGTGGACATGTAGTTGGCGATGAGACCGTCGGGGATGATCCGCCGGAACTGCGCTGACCACGAGTGCCGGTGGCAATCGACGAACCCCGGAATGAGGATGGTGCCTGCCGCGTCGATCACCTCCGCGGACGCCGGCGCTCGAAGACTGCGGCCGACTTCGACGATGTGTTTGCCCTGGATGTGCACATCGCCGATCGCGAAGTCGCCGACGGCGGGATCCATCGTGATGATGGTTCCGCCTCGCAGCAGGATGTGGCGGCCAGGGTTGACGGGCGCACGCCACGCCGCCTCCAGCGTGCCGCCGTCCTGCCTCGTCCCGGCGCGCTGTGCGGCGTCTGCATTGCGAACGGCTGCGGGGGCGGCCGCAAGCGCCGCGCCCATTTTCAAGAGTCCACGACGCGAGATCGATTTCACGTTCGTCCTCCTCGCTGGACTCGCACATCCAGCGCGCCCGGCGTATCTTACGGCGGTGGCAAGGAGAGCGACATGAAGACCCTTTGCCTGAGTTTCCTGGTCGCTCTGGGTACGCTGCTGGCAATGGCGGTCGTTGGGCTTGGCTTCTTCGTCAGTGGCGGCGGAATTATCTTTCCCGCGTTGGTGGCATGGGTCTCCGGTTCGCTCTTTGCGCTCTCACGTCGACCACGCCATCTCTGGCTCCAGGTGGCGCTACTGGGCGTGCTCGTGGCGGCATCGATCAATTTGTATTTCTTCGCGTTGCCCAGGCTCGTTCCGCCGCCACCGGCCTACTTGCAGGGAGGACCAAACGTGCCGCGATGACCAGAATCACGAGCCGAACGGAACCTCGACCATGACCAGGCGAAGGTTACACAACGGCAGGACGAACGCGGTGACGATCCATAGCACCGAGGCGGCGACCGCGCCGCCAATACCGAACAGGAAGCTTTTAACGTAGATCACCGGGTTCGCTGGTCTCGCACATCTGCGCGCGACGGGTGTATCTTACGCGGAGCGGATCCGTTCGCCAGCGCGGTCGCCGTTATTGGGGGCCCTATGATTCGTTCCAGGATCGTCGTCGTAGCCGCACTCGCGGTGGTGATGGGCGTCTCGTCCGCCTCTGCGCAGCATCGTGGCGGGGGCCGCGCGCGCGGTGGCGCCGCGGTGGTCGGACGGGCTGTTCCGCGCGGAGAAGCTCGCACCGCACCGCGCGTGTATGCCGCGCCTCGTGTGGCGCGTGCGCCAATCCGGTTCTACCAGCCGTATTACTCGTTCCGGCCGCGCTTCAGTCTCGGCTTCGGACTGTGGCTCGGATATCCGGTGCGTTACACCTCCTATTACGGTTACTACAATCCGTTCTACTACCCGTACTATCCCTATCCGTACGGCTACGCGAATCCGTACCCGTATCCATCAACGTATCCGGCTTATCCGCCTCCGGCGTACCCGCCTCCCGCGTATCCGCCCGCGACGTATCCGCCAACGGCATATCCGCCGTCGACGTATCCGCAGTCCGGATACCCGCCGCAGGGATCGATCAGTCCGTCGCAGCCGAATACGGGCGGCATGAGCTTCGAGATTCAGCCGCCGAACGCGCAGATCTATGTGGATGGCCGGTACGTCGGGGCCGTCGGGCAGTTCTCACCAACGTCGCAGCCGCTCGGGCTGACGGCAGGCCGTCATCACATTCAGATCACGGCGCCGGGCTACCGCACGATGGAGTTCGACGCCGACATCGTCGCCGGCGAGGTACTTCCCTTCCAGGGCACGCTCGAACGATAGGAAAGGAAGCAGGCCTCGCTAACGCAGGACGGGAGCCGCGAACAGGCGCTTCGCAAAGCGCAGGATCTGTGACTTGTGACCGGCCGCCCGAAGCGCTTCGGCGAAGTCCGTCTTCTGTCGCTGCCGCCACGGTTCATCACCGTCGGTGTCGAGGAGCAGTACCGGCGGCAGGCCCGACGCCTTCCCGGTCGACCCAGTAGAAGCCGCTGACCGGCGCCACCCCCGCGATCGCGCGCGGCGACAGCTTGTGCGCGGCGAGCCAACGCGGATCGGCGGCGAGCAGCATCGCGAGATATGCGCCAGCGGAGTGGCCGATGACGAGGATGCGGTCGGGATCGCCGCCATGCCGGGCGATGTTCCGTGTGACCCGCGCGAAGGTGGCCGCGACGTCCTGGATGTGAGCCGGATGCGAGACGTCCGGCGAGAGACGATAGCTGATGGAAACGCTCCTCGCGTCGATCGCCGGCCTCGAGCGCGCTGCCGTGGATCGAGAAGATGACGACCGCTGCGAAAAATCGACGAGGCATAGCGGCGCCTCACTTCACCGAGTACTTCGTGAAGGCTCCGCCCGCCTGCTCGAAGGAGTTGGGCCCCTCGGCCGCGTACACATTGCCGTCGGCATCCACCGCCACGCCTTCCCCCGCTGCGCCCTGATACACGCGACGTACACATTGCCGTCGGCATCCACCGCCACGCCTTCCCCCGCTGCGCCCTGATACACGCGATCCTCACGCGCGAAAGGCGGGATGAACCCCACGACCCGATCCTCGTCCACCGGCCCGACGCGAACGCCGTCGTGCCAGTTCGGATGGTTCAGCGGACCCGACTCCGAGTCGATCACGTAGAGCATGTCGCCCTTGATGAAGATTCCGCTCGGGCGGCTGAACATGTAGCGCGACTCGAGGTACTTCCCGTCCTGATCGAAGACCTCCAGGCGGTGGTTGCCGCGATCGGCCACCCACAGGCGGCCCTTCGAGTCGAACGCGAGCGAATGCGGCGTGCGGAACTCGCCGTGGCGCATGCCGATGGTGCCCCACGACTTGATGAACTTGCCGTCCGGCGAGAACTTGCTGATGCGGCTCGTCGCGCCATTCTTGAGTCCCTCTGCAATGGCGGCGGCCGTCGTCATTCCCTGCGCATCGTGTCCGTCGGCCACGTAGATGCTGCCGTCGGGCCCGACGATGACGTCGTTGGGCTGGTTGAACTGGCCATCGGCGTTGCCCTTATCCCCTGGTGCCCGCCTTGTTGCCGGAGAAGTCGGCCACCCACACGTTGCCGTCCTTGTCGACCGAGATGCCGTGAGGCGTCACCATGACGCCCTTGCCGAAATTCGCGAGCACCGCGCCGGTGTTTCGATCGAACTTGAAGATCGGATCGACCGGGTTGATCTCGCAATCGACCGCGCCGCCGCCGGCGCCGCCGGCGGCAGGGGCGCCGCAGCGCTCGTAGGCCCAGACGTTGCCGTCGATCGGATCGATGTCGATGCCGGCGGTTGTGCCCCACCTCCGGCCGGCGGGCAGCTGGCCCCAGTTGCGATGGACGATCGGCGCCGGGTTTGGCAACCCGCCGCCGGTAATCGGATTGGCGGCGGCATGTTCCGCCGAAGGCGTCGCGGCGGCAGCGCGCTCACCGGACCCGCCGGCGCTGCACGCAGCTAGGAGGAGGGTCGCGCTGGTAACAACCACGAGGCGTAAGATTCTTGGCGTCGACATAGGCCTCCTCGCGTTCGAGAGACCGGCGTGAACGCCGGTCGGTTGGTGGTGTTATAGCGCCGGAGGCATGCAGAGGCAACGATGAAGACGATGGCAAGCGGGTTTGGGATACGTGTGGCGATGGCCGCGACCACCGGCTCGCTGCACTGTGATCACGGGTACGTGGAATGGCAGACTCCCGCCAATCCGCGGCGCACGCCGATCGTGATGGTGCACGCCAGCAGTACCAAGACGTGGGACACGACCTTTGACGGCCGCGACGGGTTTCGCAACATCTTCCTGCGGCGCGGGTATCGCGTGTACATGACCGACCTGCCGCGCACCGGACGGGCGGGGCAGGCATGTGCGGCGACCACCTATACGCCGCGACCCGACAACGACCAGGCGTCGTTCACGACGTGGCGCCTCGGGTTGTGGCTGCCCGGGACCGTCGAGCCGCAGTTCTATCCGGGCGTGCAGTTTCCGCGGACGCGCGAAGCGCTGAATGAGTTTCTCCGCATTCAATACCCCGAATTCAACGCGCCGGAGAACGAGCAGATCGAAACCGACGCGCTCGCCACACTTCTCGACGAGCTGGGACCGTCGGTGATGCTGACGCATTCTTCGACCGGCATTCGCGGGTGGATCACCGGCACGAAGACGGTCAACGTCGCCGCAATCGTGTCATACGAACCAGGCAACGCCGTGTTTCCCGAAGGCGAGGTGCCGCCGCCGATACGTCGCGCGGACGGCATGATGGTGCCGGCCGGCGAAGTGATCCCGATGGCCAGCTTCATGAAGCTGACGAAGTTTCCGATTCAGATCGTGTGGGGTGACTACATTCCCGCGAAGCCCGATCCGATCAACGTCGGCCCGCGGCTCACCCTCGACGCGCGCCGCGTCAACGTCGAGCGCGCGAAGCTGATGGTGGCCGCGATCAACAGGCATGGTGGACATGCCGCCAACATCATGCTTCCCGACATGGGGATCACGGGCAACACGCATTTCCCGATGATGGATCTCAATAACGTCCAAGTCGCCGACCTGCTCTCGACGTTTCTCGCCGAGCACAAGCTCGACGCGCGGCGGTAACAACCGTACATACAGCCGCGGTGGACCGCGACGAA
>QHWQ01000352.1 GCA_003222635.1 Acidobacteriota bacterium
GCAGGAGAAGCGCGGGATGCTCCGCGTCTGGAACGTCTCGCTCGTCATCATCACGTTCTTCCTGACGATCTTCGGCACGTTCATGACGCGCTCGGGCGTCGTCCAGTCGGTGCACGCCTTCGGCGAGGACATCGCGCTGGCGCGGATGTTCACCGGCTTCATGATCGCCATTATCACGATCAGTTTCGGCTTCGTGATCTACCGGCTGCCGCTGCTGCGCTCGCGCAACGAGCTCGACTCGTGGTCCTCGCGGGAGGCGGCGTTCCTCGTCAACAACTGGATTCTGCTGTTCGCCGCGCTGTTCGTCCTCTTCGCGACGATGTTCCCGACGCTGAGCGAAGCGGTGACGGGCCAGCGGCTGACCGTCGGCCCGCCGTTCTTCAACAAGTGGATGCTGCCGATCGGCCTCATCCTCCTGTTCCTGACCGGCTACGGACCGTTGACGGCGTGGCGGAAGTCAACGCTCATCAATCTCCGCGATTCCTTCATGATTCCCGGCGCGTGCGCGCTCGTCGTCGGCATCGCCGTCATCGCGCTCGGCGTTCGCGTCTGGGCCTCGGGCATCTGTTTCGCGTTCAGCGCGCTTGTGGTCGGCACCATCGCGCAGGAATTCTGGCGCGGCGCGCGCGTGCGGCAGGGCGCGACGGGCACCGATATCCTGACGGCCGCGATCGGTCTCATCGCGCGCAACAAGCGTCGCTACGGCGGCTACATCATCCACGTCGGCATCGTGCTGATCTTCCTCGGCTTCGCCGGCAACGGCTTCTCCCGCAGCGAAGAGGTGACGCTGAAGCCCGGCCAGCAGACGACCGTCGGCGACTTCACCGTGCGCCTCAACGGCGTAAAGGTCACCGACGACGGGCAGAAGCAGATGATCACGGCGGATACGACGGTGCTGCGCGACGGCAAGGAGATCGCGCGGATGTATCCGGCGCGCTGGTTCTACCGCAAGCACGAGGAGGAGCCGACAACCGAGGTCGCGATCCGGCGCGGCCTCATGGAAGACGTCTACCTCGTGATGCCGGCGTTCAGCGTCGAAGAGCAAAGCGCGAGCATGGGCATCCACATCAATCCGCTCGTCGATTGGGTGTGGGCGGGCTTCGGCGTCCTCGCCATCGGCACGGGCATCGCGCTGCTGCCCGAGACCGTGTTCTCGTTCGCGCTCGCGAGCTTGCCGGCCGGCGCCGCGACCGCGTCCATGCTGCTGCTCGCAATGCTGCTCTGGCCGACGACGCTGCTGGCGCAGCAGACCGTGCCGGTCGATCAGAAGAGCCCGCTGCAGAAGCAGGTCGAAAACGAAATCATCTGCACGTGCGGCTGCCGGCTGCCCGTGGGTTCGTGCGGCATGTTGAACTGCCCGGGCCACAAGGCGCAGGAAGAGAAGCTCGCCGCGTACCTCGCGGAAGGGAAGGACCACGATCAGATCATCGCGGCCTTCGTGAAAGACTACGGCAGCCAGGCGGTGCTGACCGCGCCGATCGACGAGGGCTTCAACCGCGTCGCGTGGGCGTTCCCTTACATCGTCGGCGTCGCCGGCCTGATCGCCATCATCGTCACCGCGCGCCGCTGGTCGGCGGGCCCGAGGATCGCGACCGCGGGTCCCGACATCGGACTCGATCCATCCATCAACGCCCGCCTGGACGATGAGCTCCGCGACCTCGACTGATCAGCAATCGTTTCAGCCCTGGCAGTTCTTCACGCTCGCGGGACTGCTTGGCGCGACCGTTGTCGTCACGCTATCCAACAACGCGTCGCTGGCCAACTTCACGCGCGGCGAACGGGTCGCCGCCATCATTCTTCTGAGCATGGTCGTCTTTGCCGCGTCCGCCGTCGCGACCGCGGCATGGCGGATGTTCTCGCCGCTGTCGGGCAGCGACGAACCGGCGGGTCCGCAGATTTTCGGCGGCCGCACGCGCGCGGCGCTCGAGCGTGAGAAGTCGCTCGTGCTGCGGTCGATCAAGGACCTCGAGTTCGATCATGCGATGGGGAAGGTCTCGGACAAGGACTTCGCCGAAATGGGCGCGCGCCTGCGCCTGCGCGCGGCGGGGCTGATCCGTCAGCTCGATGCGGGCACCAGCTATCGGCAGGCGATCGAGGCCGAGGTCGAGAAGCGCGTGCACGTGAAGAAGCCGGAAGAGAAGCCAGCCGCAGCCGCAGCCGTGCCGAAGAGCACGACGAGACTCTGTTTGTCGTGTTCCACGCCCAATGATCCCGATGCGAGGTTTTGCAAGGGCTGTGGGTATCAGCTGGGTGACTCGTGATTAAGAAGGCTCTCGTTTTCCTGATTGCGTGTGCCGCGCCTGTCGCCGCGCAGATCAACATGCCGGATCCATCCGTGATCAACGGCAAGGCGATTCCTGCCGCCGAGCTGACGACGGGAACGATTACGGTGCGCGTCGTGCGCGAGGCGCTCGGCAACAACGTCGTCGGCCAGCAGGTGACGCTCACGATCAACGGCGAGACAAGGAAGGCCACGACCGACGAGCAGGGACGCGCCGAGTTCAAGGGCCTGCCTGCCGGCGCGAACGCTCGTGCCGAGGCGGACGTCAAGGGCGAGAAGCTGCAGTCCGATCCGATCGTCATCCCGTCGTCCGGCGGCCTGCGTGTCATCCTCGTCGCGGGTCTTGCCGACGTGGCCGCGCGGAAAAAGAAGGAAGAAGCGGAAGCGGCCGCGGCGCCGCCGGTGAAAGGGCAGGTGGTGCTCGGCGGCAACAGCCGCATCATCTTCGAGTTCCCTGACGACCTGATGCGCGTCTACTACATGCTCGAGATCGTCAACAACGCGCGGGCGCGCGTGGACATCGGTGGGCCGCTCATCATCGATCTGCCGCAGGGCGCGGCGGGCGCCTCGCCGCTCGAAGGCTCGTCGCCGCAGGCGACGGTCGCCGGCTCGCGCATCACGGTCACGGGTCCATTCGCATCCGGCGTGACGACGGTGCAGCTCGGCTTCCAGATGCCGTTCAACAGCTCCTCGATCACATTGGAGCAGAAGTATCCGGTGCCGCTCGAACAGGTGACGGTTGGCTCGGAGAAGATCGAAGGGCTGTCGTTCAGCTCGCCGCAGTTCTCGTCGGTCGGCGATGTGAAGAGCGACAACGGAACGCCGTTCGTGCTGGCGAACGGGCCAGGCATTCCGGCGGGCGGCACGCTGCGCATGCAGGTAACCGGCCTGCCGGTGAAGAGCTCGATTCCGCGTTACAGCGCGCTCGCCATCGCGTTCGCGATCGCTGTGTTCGGGCTCTGGCTGGCGCTTCCCGGAAAGACCGGCGCGCGCGACGCGCACAAGAAGCTGATTGCCCGGCGCGATGCGCTGCTCACCGAGCTCGCGCACATCGAGGAGCGGTCTCGCACGGGCCGCCAGACGCCCAAGGACACTGCCCGCAAGCCGCGCGTGCTTGCTGAACTCGAACAGATCTATGGAGAGTTGGACGAGGCGAGCCCAGGCGCCGCCGCGTAGATGGTGTCCATCGACTTCGACGAGCTGAAGGCTGAAGACGTTTCACGCCACTTCGGTCGCCGCAAGGCGCTCTCCCGCATCTCCTTTCAGACCCGCACCGGATCGATTCTCGGCCTGCTGGGGCCGAACGGCGCCGGCAAGTCCACCATGATTGCCGTGCTCGCGACGCTGCTGCGTCCGAGCGGCGGCGCCATCCGCTACGGCGCCCACACGCCGGCGGCGGCGGGCGCGGCGCTGCGATCGCGCATCGGGATCCTCGGCCACGATCTGTTTCTCTATCCCGAGCTGACCGCGCGCGAGAACCTGGCGTTCTTTGCCGGGCTGTACGGCGCGCGCGATGCGCATGCAGCGGCTGACGCGGCGCTGACGCGCGCCGGACTTGCGGAGCGGGCACACGATCCGATTTCCAGCTTCTCGCGCGGCATGCGGCAGCGCGTGGCGCTCGAGCGGTCGCTCATTCATGGCCCGCGTCTCGCGCTGCTCGAC
>QHWQ01000353.1 GCA_003222635.1 Acidobacteriota bacterium
GCCAATTTCGAGCAGCTGATCCCCAATTACCTCGATGCGTCCACGTGGAACTGGACCGCGATGTCGTCGCTGTTCCGCGACTACAACGTGACGATCGGGAATATGTCGTACTCGGTGCACCGCCAGATCTACGCGGCGTGGTACCAGGACGACTGGAAGATCGGCAACAAGCTGACAGCCAACATGGGCCTCCGCTACGATCTCGATCACGGTGCACAGGGCGAGTGGGTGAAGTTCCTGCCGTGGCTGTCGGGCAAGCGTCCGACCGACAAGAACAACCTGGCGCCGAGACTCGGCTTCGCGTATCAGGTCAACGACAAGTCGGTCATCCGCGGCGGGTGGGGGCTGTTCTTCACCGAGCTCGAGGACGACGCGCTGCACCAGTCGTACATCCTGACGCAGAACGCGAACATCACGCTGCCGAACAACGGCCGTGCGGACTTCGGCATCAATCCGTTCGGCGGACCGGCACCGACGCTGGACCAGATCATCGCGCGCCGGTGCGACATCGTCGGCCTGCCGTTCAACTCGCCGAACTGCTTCCCGCAGTCCATTCGCAACGGTTCTGAAATTCCGGTTGGCGACCACCCGGTGTCGTACAGCCACATGGTGTCGATCGGAATGCAGCGGGAGCTGGCGGCCAACACCGGACTTGACAGCAACTTCGTCTGGACCGGCGGCCGCTCGGAAGAGCGGCGGCAGAATCTGAACAGCTCGATCAACCCGGCGACGGGCGCGAACTACACCGCCACGGGCGCGGGGGTCGATGTGGCGCACCTGCCGTTTCCGTCGTGGGGGCCGATTGCCGGCGAGATCATGAACGGCCGCTCGAACTACTACGGCTGGGAGAACACGTTCACCAAGCGGTTCAGCAACCGCTGGCAGGCGAACGCCACCTATACGCTCTCGTGGTTCAAGGATGACGGCGGCATCGGTGCGATCACGGGGCCGTATCTCACGGCGCTCGATCCCAACGCGAACATCACGACGATCCTGACGCCGTACAGCGGGACGGTTGCGCCCGACATGGGCCCGCTCTACACACGACGTGGGGAAGCGATCTCCGCAACACCGGCGGCGCCAATTTCGGCATCCTGACGCCGGCCGGCACGACCGCCGAATCGCTCGGCGCGCTCTGCGGCTGCACGGTGAAGGGACAGACGTATAACGGCCAGTTCCTGCTCGACCGCACGCAGCTGGTTGGCAAGCCGCTCCACCGTGTCGACATGCGCCTGCAGAAGCGCATCTCGCTCGGCGGCCGCCGCAACATCGACGGCATGTTTGAAGTGTTCAACCTCTTCAACCACGCCAACTACGGGTCGTACACGACGACCTTCAGCAACGCGGCCAGTTATGGCAAGCCGTCGGGTAACCTGGCGACCGCGTATCAGCCGCGCATTCTGCAGCTCGGGTTCCATCTCGCCTTCTAGGGAGAGGACACGAAGACGTACGTGAACCACGAAGCACACGGAGGCCGCGAAGGTTAGAACACGAAGATTCGTAACTTCGTGTTCTTCGTGACCTTCGTGGTTTCATATAGGGCGCACCCGTTTTCGGGTGCGCCTTTTTTTGTCCTCCGATGACGATCGAGGAATTTGCCCGCAAGCTCCGCGGGCGTGAAATCACCGCGTGCGAATTCACCGAAGAGTGCCTCCGCCGCATCACGGAGCTGCAGCCGC
Organism: Acidobacteriota bacterium; assembly: GCA_003222635.1. Taxonomy (GTDB): domain Bacteria; phylum Acidobacteriota; class Vicinamibacteria; order Vicinamibacterales; family UBA2999; genus Gp6-AA40. The sequence goes on from QHWQ01000353.1 coordinate 1,680, forward strand.
GGCTCAACGCGTTCATTACCGTGATGGCGGAGGAGGCGCGCCGCGATGCGGAGGTCGCGGATGGCGAGCTCGCCGCCGGCCGCGATCGCGGTCCGCTGCACGGCGTGCCGATCGCCGTCAAGGATCTGATCGACATCACGGGCGTCGCGACGACGGCGGCGTCGCGGGTACGCGAGGGGCACATCGCATCCGCGGATGCGCCGGTCATCACGCAGCTGAGGCATGCGGGCGCCGTGTTGATTGGCAAGACCAATCTCGACGAGTTCGCGTTCGGCACGACGAGCGAGAACTCCGCGTTCGGTCCCGTTCGCAATCCGATCAATCCGGCGCGGACGCCTGGAGGGTCGAGCGGCGGATCGGCGGTTGCGGTCGCCGCCGGCATGGCGCTGGCGGCGCTCGGCAGCGACACGGGCGGATCCATCCGCATCCCCGCCGCCGCCTGCGGCATCGTTGGACTGAAGCCGACCATCGGTGAGATTTCGACCGAGGGCGTCGTCCCGCTGTCGCGCACGTTCGATCACCTCGGGCCATTCGCCGCGACCGTTGCCGACGTCACGATCGTTTATCGAGTTGTCTCGGGCCTCACAAGGCCTGCGCCGCTCTCGGACAAGGGTGGCGCACACCCGAACCGGAGCGGCGCGGACCTTACCAGGTCCGCGAAACTCGGTATTCCTCGCGGCTACCTCACCGACCTGCTCGACGCGGACGTGCGCGCGCGGTTCGATGACGCCGTCGCGGCGCTGCGCTCCGCCGGCGCCCGGATCACGGACGTCACGATCACCAGCGCGGCGATGACGCCGGCGGTGTACATCCACATTCATTCATCGGAAGGCGCGACCTATCACGCGTCAACGCTCGACACGCATGCGGATCGCTATACGCCCATCGTCAGGCGCCGGCTGGAGCTTGGCCGCTATGTGCTCGCGCAGGACTACGTGCGCGCGATGGACGGACGCGACCCAGTCCGGGCGCTGCTGCTGCGCGAGACACAGCTGTTCAACGTCACGGGCCACCCCGCGATCTCTCTGCCGTGCGGCCTCACGTCAGCGGGGTTGCCATGCGGCCTTCAGCTCGTCGGACTCCGGAATCAGACAGAGGCTCTTCTCTCGGTGGCTGCTGGCGTCGAACAGTTGGTGCGAGTCGCCTGACGCTGGGGTGCGAGGGGTCTTCGCTGGTCGCGACATCAGCCGCATACTGAAGGACTGATTGGATGTGCTCACTATGCCGCTTCAGTGGTTCGCAGTAAAGACCGTCTATCGAAGCTCAGTGCGTGGTAAACCTGCAGGAACGGATCAGGACTACGATGGAGAGGCCACGCTTGTTGAGGAACGGGTCGTCGTGCTTCGAGCCACCGATCACAACGATGCTATTCGCAGAGGAGAACGCGAAGCTTCTCAATATGTGTCTCCGCGCTATGTAAATCCCTATGGGCAATCGGTGGTCACGCGCTATTTGAAGGCGATCGAGTCCTTCGAATTGTTCGATGATCCTGATGATTTGCGTGAAGTGTGGTCTTCGACCCGCATTATCCCGAAAACCATCGGCGACCGCGACGTCGTAAATATCTTTTTTGGTCCAACGATAAAGGCAGAACGTCGCCGACGTAAGAAATATATGAACCGTGAGTTTTCACGGACCGTGAAAAAAGCTGGGCGCCGCAGTCGCTGAAATTTCGAAGGCTGTGTTGTCGCCGTTTCGGTGTGCACACGCTTTGCACTGAACCGCGTCCACGTTCCATCGCACCCTTGCACCGACCATCGAGGATCGATCGCACCGACCGTGCATAACGATCGTACCGACCCGCGAAGGGTCACCGTGTCTGCGTCGCGGGCGCCGTGACCACCGGCAGATCGATATAGCTCGTGTGATAGACGCGCTGCGTCGCCTTCGCATAGTCGGACGGCTTCGCGAAGAAAATGTTCGGCACGAACGTCTGCGGATTCCGGTCGTAGAGCGGGAAGAGCGTCGACTGCACCTGCACCATGATGCGGTGACCGGGCTTGAACACGTGATTCACCGTCGGCAGCGCGAACGCGTACGGCAGCGGTGTGTTCGCCGTGATGGCCTGCGGCCGTTCGAAGCTGTCGCGGTAGCGGCCGCGGAAGATGTCGGTCGCGATCGACAGCTGGTAGCCACCCATCTCCGGCTGGCTCGGCACCTCGTCCGGGTAGACGTCGATCAGCTTCACCACCCAGTCGCTGTCCGTGCCGCTCGTCGACGCGGTCAGGTGAACGACCGGCGGTCCGCTGACGCGCAGCGGCTCGGTGAGCGGCGGCATCACGTAGGTGAGCACGTCCGGGCGGCCATCGACGAACCGCTGATCGGCGACAAGCCACCGGCGCCAGGCGTCGGCGTCGCTGAAGCGCACGGGCCGGGGCGTGTACGGCACCGGCCTCGCCGGATCGGAGACATATTCGTCGTACGCGCCGGCTGACTGCGTGCCGGTCGCGGGCGCCGTGAACGACAACGCGTAGCCCGCCGCCACATACAGCGGCTTCGATTTGGTCGCGCATCCCGTCTCGCACGCCAGCGGCCACGACATGAACCGATCCCAGTGGTCTTCGCCGGTGTTGTAGATGAGCGCCGGCGGCGTGTTCGCCTTCGGCGCGCCCTCCTTCAGGTACTGATCGAAGAACGGCTTGATCACGTCGCGGCGGACGTCGAGCGTCGTGTCGGTCGCCCAGCGCAGCGGACCGAGCGATGTGCCTTCGCGGTTGATCTCGCTGTGAAACCAAGGCCCCATGATCAGGAAGTTCCTGTCGTTGCCGCGGTCCTTCGGCTCGACGGCCATGTAGCTGTGAATCGCGCCCCACATGTCTTCCTGGTCCCACAGCCCCTGCAGCCAGATGGTCGGCACGCTCAGCGGCTGCTGCGCCACGTCTCTGTCGAGCGCCTGATCCTTCCAGAAGCTGTCGTACGCCGGGTGCTCCGAGACCTTGCGCCACCACGGGAGCTGATCGAAGCCCGCGGCCTTCGCCCAGTCGCCCGTCGAGCCGGCGCGGCGGAACGTCTCGTAATCGTCGTAGCCGCCGCGGACAACTGCGTGCCCTTCGCCCTTCACCGTCGTCTGCTCGGTGAAGTAGTCCAGGTTGATGTTGCGGAACGCGCCGTAATGAAACCAGTCGTCCCCCATCCAGCCGTCGACCATCGGGCTCTCGGGCACCGCGGCCTTGAGCGCGGGATGCGGATTGACCAGCGCCATCACCACCGTGAAGCCCTCGTAGGAGCTGCCGACCATGCCGACGCGCCCGTTCGACTCGGGGACGTTCTTCACGAGCCAGTCGATGGTGTCGTATGCATCCGTCGAGTGATCGACGTCGCTGCTGTTCAACGGACCGCGCAGCGGACGCGTCATCACGTACTCACCTTCGGATCCGTACTTCCCGCGCACGTCCTGGTAGACGCGGATGTATCCGTCGGCGGCGAACAGCTCGTCGAAGAGCGGCAGCGTCGAGACCATGTACGGCGAGCGGTTGCGCTGCGCGCGCGCCGACGCGTTGTACGGGGTTCGCGTGAGGAGCAGCGGCGCGTTGCGTGCGCCCTTCGGCACGACGATGACCGTGTGCAGCTTCGCGCCGTCGCGCATCGGGATCATGACGTCGCGTTTGACGTAGTCGTACCCGCCTGTCGGCTCGTCGAAGCGGGACGGGATGTCGGGGGTGAGCGGCGGGGTCGTCTGCTGCGCGAGGGCGGCGACGGCCGCAAGCGCGGCGACGCCGATGGCGAGAGAAAGCGGCCTGGTCACGCTGGTCCTCCTTCCTATTTCTTCGTCGCGTTGGCGGGATCGTCGGCGGGATCCACATAGGTCGTCGACGAGGGGCCGTAGCCGACGATCTCGAGGACGACCTGATCGCGCGTGCGCGCGAAGTGCGGCGTATTCGGCGGCTCCGTGTAGGAGCTGCCCACCGGCAGCGCCTCGAGCGCCTTCTCGTCGAACTTCTGCCCGTAGCCGAAATACCACGTGCCCTTCAGCACGGTGGCGACGCGATCGTCTTTGTGCGAGTGCGCCTGAATGGTCATGTTCGGCGCGGCGCGCAGTGCGAGCACATAGAGGCCGGGCTTGGTGGGATCGCCCTTCAGCACGACGGTTTCGATGCCGCTGGCGCCCGACGTCCCCGCGCCTCCCGCCGTCGCCGACGGCCAGGGAATCTCATCGACCTTGATCGTCGCCGGCCCGCTGAGTCGACCCTGCGCTTCGACGGACGTCACAACAGCCGCAGCGAGCGCTCCACACAACAGAACACGCGAGAAAACAGATGACACAGTCCACATATACACGTGACTCCGTACGTCGACACAATGCTCTCACAGCCGATATAATTTCGGTTCTTTTGAACAAACCGGAGCGCCCGACGTAATTAGTGCAAGCGGGAAGCTTGGAGGACGACAAGATGCGCCGTAAAGGATTTAGCCCGGCAGGGATTCGCTGCGCGTTCGCCGTGGCGGCCACGCTCTGGGCAGTGGTGGGGCTGTTCTCGATTACCGGACTTGCCGGGCAGGCGCGTCAGGTGACCGCCGCGGGTTCGTATTCGGCCGCGCAGGCGACTCGGGGCAAGACGCTCTACTCCGATCAGTGCGTCGCCTGCCATGGCGAGATGCTCGAGGGCGTCGTCGGTCCGCCGCTGTCGGGCAGCGACTTCCTTGTGGACTTCGGCGGCCATCCCGTCGCCGATGTCGTGCAGAAGATTCAGAGCACGATGCCGCAGCAGGCGCCGGGCACGCTGACGCGCGCGCAGGCGACGGATCTCACCGCGTACATCCTGCAGTTCAACAAATACCCCGGCGGTCCGGATCTGACCGACGCGACCGCGACGCAGTTCACGCTGCCGGGTGGCGGCGCGACTCCGGCCGCAGCGGCTGCAGCCGTGAATACGAGTGGCCTGCCGACGGTAACCGCGACCGCGAATCTCGCGCAGTTCATGCGCGCCGTCACGTTCCCAAACGCGAACATCATCTTCAACACGCAGCTCTACGACCCGGGCAAGGAAAAGCCGAAGATGCCGATCCCGTACGACTACGTCCTCTGGGGCAAGACGGTGTATTACGGGTGGGAGGCCGTCGACGAGGCGATCCTCGCGCTGCGCGACACGTCGCCAATGCTGCTATTGCCCGGACGCAGATGCCAGAACGGCCGGCCGGTTCCGATCCAGAACGCCGACTTTCAGCAGGCCGTGAAGAACCTCGTCGCCTTCACCGACGAGCTCTGGAAGGCCGCGCAGACACGCAACCAGGAGACGGTGAGCGATCTGTCCGAGAAACTGAATGACACCTGCGCGAACTGTCACAAGGTCTATCGTGACGTGTCCGCGTCAGGAGGCGCATCGACCGGTTCGCTCACGGCCGATCGGTGCAACGCGAATCCCAAGGGCGGCGGGGTCGCGCAGTAGTCAGGGTTCGGAGGTTCGCACAGATTTCAGATCTCCAGCAGATCCTTACCCAACACGACCTTTCCGACGAAGCGCGATTGCGCGGCTTCAATCCACATCTGATCGGTGACCTGCGGATCGTCGGCGGGCACAAGGTGAGAGAGCACGAGCGTTTTGACGCCGGCGGCCGCGGCGATTCGACCGGCGTCTTGTGCTGACGTTTGATACGTCGGCGCCTCGGGCGAGCTTGACCAGATTGTCCGACGGTGCGGTATCGCCCGAGATCACGATCGAACGGTCGCGCGCATCGAACCGGTAGGCGAACGCCGGCACGACCGGTGGGTGATCAACGAGCGCGGACGTGACCTTTACGTTGTCATCGCTCATCACGACACCACCGCCGCGGATCTCATGAACGTGAACGAGCGGTGCGAGCGGCACTCTGCCCTCGTTTGAAATCCGCGTGTCGATGTCGTACGTGTTCATTTCGAAGAATAGCTTCGTCATCTTCTCAATCGGCGGCGGTCCCCACGTGTCGACGCGCGTGCTGAGACCTGTTGTCCACGCTAGCCAGATCAGGTTGCCGTAGTCGGCGTTGTGATCCGAGTGGTGGTGCGTGATGAAGACATGGCGCAGCGTCGTGAGCGGCACTCCGGCCAAGGTCAACTGCCGGGCAACGCCATCGCCGCAATCGATCACGTACGCGACGTTCTTGCTGACGATCACTTGCGCCGAGGCAGCCCTCGCCTTTTGTGGCCGCGGTCCTCCTGCAGTCCCGAGGAGGATGAGCCTCGTGACCGCAGATTGAGCGGTCGCGGCTCGACATCGCATCGCGCTCGCAGCGGCGATCGCGCTCAGAAACTTACGACGGCTGATGACTCGCACATGAAGGATCCCGACACCATCGGCACACGTTCGCTGGCTTCGAACGTCGAACCTAATCGAACCTTCGAACGGGCGAACTCCGAACCGACGAACCCCTGGTTCGCTAATTTAGCGCGCTCCGGGATCGATGCGATCGGGCCGCGCCTGCTGACCGTTGGCCGCAGGGGGCGCCACCTGACCGCGGACCGGAATGACCGGCGCGTGATGATCGGGTTCGTTCAGATACAGATACGCGTAGCGGATGCCGCGGCCGTTCTCGTCGAGCCAGCCGATTGACTGCTGCATCGTCTCCGCCTCCGGCCATCCTTTGGGCGTCGTCGAGACCGCGAAGATCAGCCGGTTCTTGTGCATGTAGGCCGATGCCGATGTGCGCGACTGATCCTTCAGGTTGACCATCTGCATCTCCTGGCCGCCGACCATCTCCATGAAGTTGAACGCCAGGTGCGTCACCTTGACGTCCTTGTCGATGAGCAGCGTGGAGATCGCATGCGTCACGGCGCCTCGCACGTCGTTCTTCCAGTAGCCGAGGCCGGTGTCGCCGACGCCGAGGCAGGTCTCCGCTCCGGGCGGACACGTCTCGTTCGCCTTCTGCGAGAGGACCCGCTCGACGGGCGTGTAGTCGACCACCGTCAGCACGTGATGGCTGCCGTTCGGCTCGTTGATCGTATAGATCTTCGACGGCAGCACGACGCTGTACTCCGTAATCCAGGTCCCCGTCGAGACGACGGGTTTGCCGGGGAACGTGATCGTGAAGAAGTCTTCCTTGCTCGCGAATTCGGTGTAATCCTCCTGCGCGAACGCGGGGGCCGTAATGGCGAGAATGAGCGCGGACGAAAGAAGCAGCTTGCGCATGACTATTTGAACTCCATCGGTGCCGTAATCGGATTGCTTTCGACGCCGGCGGCGTCGGTCGCGTGCACCTGCAACTCGCATTTCGCCGCGAAGGTCGGCGCGGCCGGACCCGTGATCGTTCTCGGATGCGGGATGCTGGCGGTGACGACGCCGTTGGCCACCTTTCCCTTGACGACTCCGACTTCCGGCGTCTGGCCGCAGTTCAACGAGAACCACGCCATAGGCTCCGTGCCGAGCGTGCCGGTGCCCTGCTCCGCGGCGGTGAACTGGAATTCAACCGTCTTGCCGTTGGCGGGCGCGGAGGTCGCCTTCAGATTCGAGATCATGAGCGCATGATCGGGAATCGTGATATCCACCGGCAGCGTCTTGCCGGCGGTGCCGACCGCGACGAGCGTCCGCTTGCCGGCCGATGCGTCCGTCGTCACGGTGATCGGGATCTGATACCAGATGACCCCTTCGCGCACGTCGCTCGCTTTCGGCATGCCGACCGTTACGCCCGCGGCCGGCGCAATCTCGAGCCCCGTCAGCATGTTCTGCCGGCCGTTCGGTATCGCCAGGTTGAGTGTCGTCGTCTGACCGGGCGCAAGCTGCGCCGGATAGTAGTTTTCAATGATGCCGGGCAGTCCCTGCGCGCGCGCCTCTCCTGTCAGCGCGAGCGCGGCGAGAGCCGTCGCCAGAAACATTGATGTCGCTTTCATCGTGTCCCTGCCTGTTCCAGTGCGATGACCCGAGCGGTCGCGCATTCATCCATGATCTCCATGCCCGGCGGCGCCGGCTGCGCGGCAGCACCCTGTCCGCGCCCGCCGCCACCCTGCGCGGCGAGACCAACGGTGAATCCGGCGACGAGGGCGGCAATTGCAATTGTTCGTTTCATAAGGAGTGTAGGGCGGGGCGTTACGCCCCGCCAGATTGGCGCGTTAATGCGGCAGCGGCTGCCCCCTCGTTTCCACGGTGAACGGCAGCAGGAAGAGCCCGGCGAAGAGCACGATCGACGTCAGCGCGATCGGCGTGCCGATGTTGCCGTAGTGGTTCACGCCGGCGGCGATGAGGAACACCATGCCGACGCCGACGAAGCGGCCGATCGAGCTGATGAAGCCCATGCCGCTGCCACGGCTGCTCGTTTCAAACAGTTCCGGCAGCCACAGCGTGTACATCGCGAAGTTCGCGCCCGCGAGGCCGAGCAGGGCCGTCATCCCGAAGAAGATCGGCAGCGCGTTGGATCCCATGATGAAGAAGGCCCAGCCGAACGACACGGCGGTGGTCACCGTCAGGAGCGACATGAACATGGCCATCGCCACGCGGCGGCCGAACTTCTCGGCCAGAATGGGCGCGAGCAGACAGCCGATGACGGTGCCGATCGCCAGTACTGCGCCACCCCATGACGCGATGCGCGCCGCATCGGCCGCGGCTGCCCCCTGGCGCTGCGCGATCTGCGTGAGCGCGGTGGGAACGTAGATGGAGCCCGCCCACTGGCCGATGATCGACACGAGGTACACGAGTGACATGATGATCGTGCGGTTCTTGTACTTCGAGGTGAAGAGCCCGCCGAACGCCTGGATGATCGACGGCTTCTTCGTCCTCTTCATCTCCTCGAACTTGTGCGACTCCTTGACGTTCGACATGATCCAGCCGACGAAGAGCGCGGGCACGCCGCCGAACGCGAACATCCAGCGCCAGCCGAAGTTCGCGCCAATCGTGTAGTTCGCCACCGACGCGAGCAGGAAGCCGACGTAGTAGCCGGTGTGGAGATACCCCGCGAACTTCACGCGGCGATCTTCCGATACCGAGTAGGCGACGATCGTCAGCGCCAGCGCGCGCACGCGTCCGATGCGGTCGCCGATCATTCCCCAGAACATCGACAGGCCCCATCCCGCAAGGAACATCGCAAAGAGAACGCTGCCCCAGATGCCGATGTTCACCTGCGTCGCCTGGATGCCCGATAACGGCAGCAGCTCGCGAAGGGCCGGCACGAGCACGAGCCCGTAGATGAACGCATCCATGCCGTCGAGCGTCCAGCCCGCGTAGGCGGCGACGAATCCCTTCTTCTGGTTGGCATTCAGCGGTGTCTTGATGCGGACCGGTTGTGTGTGAGTTGCCTGTACTGAAACCGCCATAGCTCTCGATTCCCCCAGAAGTGGGTGTTAACGGGCGTGAATTGTGGCGAAAAGTCGGCCCATTTTATGGGCCGTATCAGCCTCGGTCAAGCAACCGCGCCCGCACGTTACTGCGCCCGAGCACCTCGCGATTCACCACGAAAGCCGGCGCTTTTCCCGACGCCGCCGCCGCGACCGAGCGGAACGCGCTCTCGGCGTTGCTGCGGAAGAACTCGTCCGTCCAGCAGATCGAGTGCGGAGTGACGATCACGTTGTCGAGCGCGAGCAGCGGGTTCTCCGGATCGACGGGTTCGTGCTGAAACACGTGGATGGCGGCGCCGGCGATGCGGCGCTCGCGCAGCGCCGCGTAGAGCGCCTCTTCGTCGACGATGCGGCCGCGTGACGTGTTGATGAAGTAGGCCGTCGGCTTCATCAGCGCGAACTCGCGCGCGCCGACCGACCCGCGCGTTTCCGGCGTCAGCGGCGTATTGACGAACACGAAATCCGCTTCGCGGAACACGGTGTCCTTGTCCACGAGCCGTAGACGCAGCGTCGCGGCGTCTTCCGCTTTCATGTACGGATCGAACGCGATGTGCTGCATCTCCAGCGGCGCGAGCAGCCGATACGCTTCGCCGCCGATGTTGCCGACACCTATTGATCCGGCCGTCTTGCCCGTCAGGCCGATGCCAATATGGTCGGTCGTCTCCGCCCATCGCCCTGCGCGCGTGATGCGGTCCTTGATGAACAGCTTCTGCGACAGCGCGAGGATCAGCGTGAGGATGCTCGTCGCGACCGGCCGGCGCACGCCGTCGGGCGTGTTGGTCACGATGACGCCGTTCTCGGTGCACGCCTTGACGTCCACGCTGTCGTAGCCGACGCCCATGCGCGCGACGATCTGCACCTTGCTCTCCGGGGTGGCGACAACGGCCGCGGGCACTTTCGGATTGAACACGCAGAGCGCCTCGTACTGCGAGCCGTGGGCGGCGCCCAGCTCGCGCACATCATCGCGAATGAATTCCCACGGCAGCTTCGCCTCGTCGAAGATCCGCAGCGCCCGCTTGTCGAAGATGGAGGTGCCGTCAGCGCGGACGACGTCGCGCGTGATCCCGACCGTGAACGCCATCTAAACGGGAGCGCCTGCGAATTTATCTGGATTCTTGAGGTACCACTGCTCGTACATTTCGCGGCCGTTCCAGACGAGCACGCCCTTCTGCTTCAGGACGTGGTCGTAGATCTGCTCGAGATACTTGAAGGCGTGCGCCTGCCCCGCGGCGTAGGGATGGATGGCGATGGAGAAGACCTTTGGCCGCTTCTCGCTTTCCTTGTACAGCTGGTCGAACGCGTCGATGCACTTGCTGGCGAAGTACGGCGCCTCCTGCGTCTGCACGGCGAGGGTGGTCACGTCCTGGCATTCGATCGGATACGGCAGCGTCACGAGCGGCCCGTGCTTCGTCTTCAGCCGCGTCGGCTCATCGTCGAACGGATACTCGCAGGTGTACTTGATGCCCGCGGCCGCGAGATAGTCGGACGACTGGAACGTCTGGCCGAAGCCGGGGCTCAGCCATCCGATCGGGCGCTGACCCGTGTGCTTCTCGAGGACGTCGAGCGTCCGCTGAATCATCTCTTCGGGCTCGTGCTCGACGTGAATCGGCTGCTGGTCGTAGCTGTGGCCCAGCATCTCCCATCCGGCCTTCGTCGTCGCTTCCGCGATGCGCGGGTAGTCGATGCAGATGCGGGCATTGATCGAGAGCGACGGCTTGATGCCGAGCCGCTCGAAGAGCTCATAGAAGCGCCAGAAGCCGACGCGGTTTCCGTACTCGTGCCACGCCCAGTTGCCGACATCAGGGAAGCGGACCTGCCCTTGCGGCGGCATCAGGAGCAGGCGCGGCATCGGCCGCGTGATGTCCCACACCTCCACGTTGACGATGGTCCAGAAGATGATGCGGTTGCCTCCGGGAAGCGGCGGCAACGGCGGGCGATCGATGATGGCTGAGTAAGGTCCGCGTTCGCGAGGCTGCATCGGGAATGTTTGGCGAGAAACAAAAAGGGCCGGGCTGTCGAACCCGGCCCTTCGAACCGTTGACGATGATCAGAAGTCTTTCGGGAGCGCGGCGTTGTTGCCGTCCCAGTCTTTGATCGTGCCGTCCTTTGCCTTCAGGAAACCGAGGAGGCAGCCGTTGGAGCCGTCGCGCAGAACGTGGCAGCGGGCCTTGACCGTGTCGCCCGGCGCCACATATTCCTTCGTGACGCCGATGCGCTCGAGACCGTTGCGGCCCGTCGCTTCAAGCGCCCAGATCTGCGGTTCGCCGCCCTTGGGATCCTTCACCTCGAGATAGATCCACGAATGCGGCAGAAGGAGGTGGACTTCCTTCACCGTGCCCGCGATGTCGGTGAACGAATCAACGTAGTTGCCGTGGGAGTGATGTGCCCAGGCCGGCAACGCAAACAGAGCCGAAACAACCACCGCAAAAGCCAATCTAGACCGCATTTTCAGCCTCAAAAACACACGAATCGAGAGCCGCCTAGGCCGGAAGAAGGATTCTATACGGCTATTTTCGACGTTTGCAAGC
>QHWQ01000002.1 GCA_003222635.1 Acidobacteriota bacterium
ACAAGCTGCGCGAGCGCCTCACCGGCCTGTTCGTGATCAACGGCACGCTGCACGACACCTACCGTCAGAGCTGGGTCGCCACCGTGTCGCCCGACTACGTCGCCGCCGGCCGCGAGTCGCTCGTCAGCGACTACAACGATCTCCAGGGCGTCATCGACAAGACGACCCCGCAGGAGAAGGAACGGCTCGAAGCGCTCGGGTTGATCAAGAACGGCACGATCGCGCCGATGGAGCTTTCCGAAGCGGATCTCACGGTGGACACGCTCTGGTCATCGCAGGCGCGCGAGCAGCTGCTCAAGCGGCCGAACGGGCCGACCACGGAAGACGGCATGCGCTACGCGATGTACATGGCGACGGAGTTCATGTATCAACAGCTGCATGGCAACAACGCCGCCGCCATCGACGATCCGCTCACCGGCAACCGCTTCATGAACGACCTCGCGACCTACGAGATCTTCTGGCACTTTTTGTATCTGACCGTCTTGCACGGCGCCGAGCTGACCGATGACGGCCGCTACTCGAAGAAGGGCGAGCGCGTGACGCCGCAGCTGTTCGTGAAGCTGATCGACGAGCGCCGCGAGACCGTGAAGGAGCTGTTCAAGAAGCTGAATCAGAAGTACGAGGACACCGACGCGGAGCTGGTGCTGCAGATTCTCAAACGCCAGGTCGTGGATGACAGCAGCGGCACGCCGGAACCGCAGCAGCGGTGGATCAAGTACGGCTCGCGCGTGCTGCTCTCGCTCATCGAGCAGAGCCCGGCGGATCGCGAGGTCCTCATGGACGCGATCTTCAAGGACTCGCGCGAGCAGCTGCTGGCGCGCGTGCAGCAGGCGCGCGACGAGAAGAGCCGCGACCTCGCGCAGCGCGCTCTCCGCGCGCACGACTACGTGTACGACGTCTTCGAATCCGCGGAAGGCGTCGCGGCGTGATCGATCAGGCCTTCATCGCGGCGGTGCGCGCGCACGTCGGCGATGAAGGCATCGTCAGCGATCCGCTGGAGCTGCTGACCTACGAGTGCGACGGGCTGCCGCATCTGAAACAGACGCCGCCGCTCGTCTGCCTTCCGTCATCCGCGGAGCACGTCCAGGAAGTCGTGCGCCTGTGCTACCGGCACGACGTGCCGTTTGTGGCGCGCGGCCATGGCAGCGGGCTGTCCGGCGGCGCGATGCCGATCGCCGGCGGCGTCGTCATCGGTCTCGCGCGGCTCAATCGCGTGCTCGACGTGGACATCCCGAACCGCCGCGTGACCGTTGAACCGGGCGTCACCAATCTCGAGATCACGCGGCAGGTGGCACCGCACGGTTTCTACTACGCGCCGGATCCCTCGAGTCAGCAGGTCTGTTCGATTGGCGGCAACGTCGCGGAGAACTCCGGCGGCGCGCACTGCCTGAAGTACGGCTTCACCGTGCATCACGTGCTGAGCGTTGAAGCGGTCTTGTCGAACGGTGATCTCGTGCACCTCGACAGCTCGATCGCCGATGCGCCAGGCCCCGATCTGCTCGGCGTCCTGATTGGGTCCGAGGGGACGCTCGCGATCGTGACGAAGGTCACGGTGCGCATCCTGCGGAAGCCCGAGGCGGTGATGACGCTGCTTGCCGCATACGACGACATCCCGTCCGCCGGCGCAGCGGTTTCCGACATCATCGCCGCAGGCATCATTCCCGCGGCGGTCGAGATCATGGATGGCGTGTCGCTCATCGCGGTCGAAGCGGCCGTGCATCCCAACTTCCCGCCGGCGGAGGCGATCCTGATCGTCGAGCTCGATGGTCCCGTCGCCGAAGTGCGCGAGCAGTTCGAGCAGGTCGAGGCCATCTGCCATCGTGCGGGCGCTTCGGTCGTCGAAATCGCCAAGACCGAGGAACATCGCGCGCGCATCTGGAAGGGGAGGAAGGGGGCGTTCGCATCGATGGGGCGCGTGACGCCGAACTACTACGTGCAGGACGGCGTGGTGCCGCGCACGAAGCTGCCCGAGGTGCTCGATCGCATCCGTCAGCTCGAGAAGCGCTGCGGCCTTCGCATCGCATCGACGCCGGCGGATCGCTGACCGGCGAGCACGGCATCGGCGCCGACAAGGCCGAGTACATGCCGAAGATGTTCTCGGACAACGATCTCGACGTGATGCTCACGGTGCGGCGCGCCTTCGATCCGAAGGGCCTCTGCAATCCCGGCAAAGTGTTCCCGACGCCGCGCCTGTGCGGCGAAGTCCCGGGTCCCTATCACGCGCATCCGATCGAGAAAGCAGGACTGGGCGAACGGTTCTGATGGTCCTGACTGAGTCGGTTGACGGCGTCCTGCCGCGCGACATCATCGAGCCTCTCTCCGCCGAAGACGTTGCCGCCACGCTGGCATCGGCGGCGAAGCAGCGCGCATCCCTCGTCATTCGCGGCGGAGGCACGAAGCTCGGATGGGGGCGTACGCCGGCATCGGTTGACATCCTTCTCAGCACGAAGCGTCTGAACGCGCTGGTCGCGCACGAGCACGCGGACCTCACGGCGACGGTGCAGGCCGGTGCGCGCTTGGACGATGTAAATCGTGCGCTGGCGAGGCATGGGCAGTGGCTCCCGATCGAGTCGGCGTTCGACGACTCGACCATCGGCGGCGCCATCGCCACCAACGACAGCGGCCCGTTGCGGCATCGCTACGGCACTCCGCGCGACCTGCTCATTGGCATCCGCCTCGCGCTCACCGACGGCCGTTTGATCAAGGCGGGCGGCAACGTGGTGAAGAACGTCGCGGGCTACGACATCGGCAGGCTTGTGAGCGGGTCGCACGGCAGCCTGGCGGCCGTCGTCAGCGCGACGTTCAAGCTGATGCCGCTGCCGGGCGCATCGACGACGCTCGTCGCGACGTGTCAGCGCTCGGATGCGCTCGTCACCGCGCTGGCGGCGATCACGAACAGCCAGTTGGAGGCATCTGCAGTCGAGGTCGTGTCCGGCTTCAGCCGGACCTATCAGCTGATTCTGAAATTCGAATCAACACCGGGCGCGCTCGGCGCTCACGTGCGCCAGGCGCGCGCGCTCATCGACAACGCGACGTTCGACGAGGTGTCGTCGCAGTCAGAAATTGATTTGTGGCGCGAGCACATTCGCGCGCTGTGGACGTCACACGGCATCGTCATCAAATTCGCCTGGCTTCCGGCGTCGCTCGGCGCGGTGCTGGCGTTCATCGACGACGTGCGTGGCAGCGTCGCGGACGTCGAGTTGATCGGCCGCGCCGCGATCGGCTCGGGCCTGCTGCGCGTGGACGCCGACACCCGCGTCCAGCGGAACATCGTCGAGCGTCTCCGCTCGCGCGCCGACGTCTTCCGCCACGTCGTGGTGTTGCGCGCGGACGCGCAGTTCAAACAGCAGATCGACGTGTGGGGACCGCTCGGCGACGCGGGCTCGCTCGGTGCGTCGGTGAAGCGCGCGCTGGATCCGAACGGCATTCTGAACGCAGGCAGGGGTCCCGTATGAAGCCGGCGTTCAGCGGCGCGGATCAGCCGTCAGGCGCGCTGATCGATGCGTGCGTACACTGCGGATTCTGTCTGCCGTCGTGTCCGACGTACGTGCTCTGGCAGGAGGAGATGGACTCGCCCCGCGGGCGCGTCTATCTGATGAAGGCGGGCCTCGACGCCCGCGCCGAGATGACGCCGACCTTCGTCAGCCACTTCGACAAGTGCCTCGGCTGCATGGCCTGCGTGACGGCCTGTCCGTCAGGCGTGCAGTACGGCCCGCTGATCGAGAAGACGCGCGCGCAGATCGAGCGGCACTACGAACGTCCGCTTGGCGAGCGGCTGTTCCGGTCGATCCTCTTCGCCCTGCTGCCGTATCCCGCGCGTCTGCGGATCGCGATGGCGCCGCTCGTCATCTTCGGACCGCTGCTGCGTGCGCTCGCGGGAGTGCTGCCTCGCCGCATCCGTTCGCTCATCGCCGTCGCGCCGCAGCCGACGCTCGCGTCGCTGACGACGCGCGCGCCGGAGCACACGCCGGCGGTTGGCGCCTCGCGCATGAAGGTCGCTGTGTTGACTGGATGCGTGCAGCGCCTCGCATTCGCCGGCGTGAATCAGGCGACCATCAACGTGCTTGCCGCCGAAGGGTGCACGGTTGAAGCGCCCGCCGCGCAAGGTTGCTGCGGCGCGCTCGCGCTGCACGCGGGCAACATCGATCAGGCCCGCGCGCTCGCCAGGCACAATATCGAAGTCTTCGAACGCGCCAACGTCGATCGCATCGCCGTCAACGCCGCCGGCTGCGGATCATC
The DNA here is from genome assembly GCA_003222635.1 of Acidobacteriota bacterium. Classification (GTDB taxonomy): domain Bacteria; phylum Acidobacteriota; class Vicinamibacteria; order Vicinamibacterales; family UBA2999; genus Gp6-AA40. The sequence goes on from QHWQ01000002.1 coordinate 4,240, forward strand.
GATGAAGGAATACGGCGAGCTGTTTCACGACGATCCGGCGTGGGCGGATCGCGCTCGCGCGTTCACCGCGAAGGTGCGCGACATCTCGGAAGTGCTGACCGAAGTAGGTGAGCCGCGAGCGAAGCGGCATCCCATCAAGGCGCGCGTCGTCTACCACGATGCGTGTCACCTCGCGCACGCGCAGGGCGTCCGATCGCAGCCGCGCGCGCTGCTCGCCGCGATTCCCGGCATCGAGCTGCTGTCGCCCGCGGAATCGGAGATCTGCTGCGGCAGCGCGGGCATCTACAATCTCGTGCAGCCGGAGCCGGCCGCGCAGCTTGGCGAGCGCAAGGCGCGCAACATCGCCGCGCTCGAGCCCGACATGATCGCGACCGGCAACCCCGGATGCACGCTGCAGATTGCCGCAGCCGGACGGCGGCTCGGCTACAGCTGGAAGATCGTTCACCCGATCGAACTGATCGATCGGTCGATTAAGGGAACAAGGGAACGGGGGGACTAAGGAACTTCGTTCCCAAGTCCCCAAGTCCCCAAGTCCCCAAGTCCCCAAGTCCCTTTCAAGGAGAGTGAGATGTCGTACGGACCCTCAATCAGTCTTGATAACGCCAAGAAGGTTGCCGCCGCGGCGCTGGCCGAAGTGCGCAAGAACAACTGGACGATGGCGGTGGCGGTCGTCGATACGAACGGCGATCTCGTCTACTACGAAAAGCTGGACGACACGCCGATCGGCAGCGCCATCGTCTGCCAGGAGAAGGCACGCTCGGCGGCGCGGTTCAAGCGGCCGACCAAGGCGTTTCAAGACATGCTGGCGGCGGGCGGCGAGGGCGTACGCGTGCTGCGTATCAGGGGTGCCGTACCAGTGGATGGCGGGCTCCCGGTCATGATGGGCGGCAAGGTGGTCGGCGGCGTCGGCTTGTCCGGCGGCACCAGCGCGCAGGATGGTCAGTGCGCGAAGGCGGGAGTCGACGCCGTCTCCTAACATCGCCAAGTTCATTACCGTGGTAATATAAGCGTATGGCTCTCGCGCATTCGAAGCTGACTGCTCAGGGTCAGATCTCGGTGCCCGCGAAGGTGCGCCAGCGCCTTGGCGTCGGTCCGGGTTCGGTCCTCGAATGGGATGAAGAGGGCGGGCGGGTCGTCGTTCGCAAGGCCGGTCGCTACACATCGCTGGATATTCATCGCGCGCTGTTCTCGACGCCTCCCAGGCGCCGGACGCTCTCGGAGCTCAAGGAAGGTATCCGGCGGCACGTCAAACGCCGTCATGCGCGCCGTTGACACGAACGTCCTCGTCCGGCTGATCATCCGAGACGAGGAACGACAGGCGACCGCGGCTGATGCATTTATCGCCGGCGGCGCGTGGGTATCGCACGTCGCGCTTGCAGAAGTCTCCTGGGTTCTCGAGTCCGTCTACGGTCGCCAGCCTCGGTCGATTGCCACCGCTATCGAGATGCTGGTTCATCATGAGCACCTGACGGTGCAGGATGCAGATACGGTGGCGGCGGCGCTCAATCAGTTTCGGCAACGGCCGAAGCTGGGATTCGCCGATTGCCTGATGGTCGAGATTGCCCGGAAGGCCGGCCACGGTCCTTTGGGCACGTTCGATCGGCTGCTTGGAGCTGTCGACGGCGCCAGGAGGCTCTGAGTCAAGCGCCGTGCTGGAATCGCTCGACTACCTGTATCTGCCGGCTCCGGATATCGACGCCTCAATCAAGTTCTACACGGAAACGCTCGGCGGTGATCTGCTGTGGCGCGTGCGTGACGGCTCGACCTGGGTCGCGGCCGTCCGCCTCGCGGGGTCTGCTCCCGTTGTCCTCCTCGCGAATCATCTGCAGGCCGGTGCGGGACTGCTCGTGTACCGCGTGAACGATCTCGAAGCCACGCAGCGCACATTGAAGGAGCACGGCTGGTCCATCGAAGGCGTGCGCTTCGAGATTCCGCAGGGGCCATGCATCGTCTTTCGCGATCCTGGCGGTCAGCGGCTGGCGGCGTATCAACTCGTCAGACCTTTCATGAACACGCACTTCGAAGGCCGTTTCGACACATAGCTGCACACCGCGAATAATCCCGCTCCGCCTCCTGTCGATACATCCTTCGGAGGCTCTCATGCCGCAGGGACGCTATCGACTCGAGCGCGTCAACATCGAGCTGAAATCCAATCGTCCGGCACGCTGGAAGATTCGCGAGGAGCCGCTCGTCCGCGGCACCGAATACGTGTACCAGGTGACCGACGGCAATTACGCGCAGCGGAATGCATGGGAATTCCTCGTGCGCGTCCCGAAGAAGAAAGGAAGCTCCATCGAAGTGCGGCCTTCATCGGTGCCGCCGGTCAAGGCGTGGAGCGGCATGGATCGGCGAGCCATCATGTTCGAACGCGTCAGACGCGGGCGCAATGCCGGTGACTGCTATTGCAAGGTGGCGCTCGCGGATCCGGCGGGCGAGCGCACGCGGTTGATCGCGCGCGTAGACGAGAAAAAGAAGCTTCCGTACTGGCTGAAATCGCTCAACGGCAGAATGCGATCGAAGGCGTCAGTGCGCCACACGCGCGGCACCGACGGCGATTCACTGGTGATCGTGGTCGATCCCGACGATCACCAGCGGATGGTGGCGCTGTTCCTCGCCGCCAAAGCGTGGGTGCTCAAGGAAGGCTTCCGCCTCCGCCAGTAGAACGCACCTGGTCAGGCGCATCGGTGCGTCAGCGGTCGAGACGGACTCCGGGGCCGAGAATCGCGATGAAGATCAGCGATACGATGCACCCCGCGATGATCCACCCGTAGCTTCGGTCCAGCCGAACGGGTGCCTCCGTGCCGGCGCCGTCGCGCAGGAAGCGGGTGAGCCAGAGCAGTCCCGAGGCGCCGCCAAATGACGCTGCGGCAGCCGAAATCGCGATCAGGACGGGCCCTACCGGGTTGAACAATCCGGAGACGCAGTAGAGAAGACCTCCCGCGACGTACGCGGGAACGGTGAGACGCCGGCTTCGCGCCGTCGACAGATCGTCGCTGCCCACGAACCGGCGCAGCCACGTTGCCGATCGACGGGCGAAGAAGAAATAGAGCGCGCCGCCGAAGACCGCCATCGATGGCCGCCAGATCCGCGGCGACACGGTACCGGCGGCGACCGCCGCCCAATCGCCAATGTTGCCGACGCCGGAGAAGAGAAAGTACCCCGCGCCCATGAGCAGGTTCAACGTCGTGAAGAGCCAAAGGACGTAGGCGGTATGCGGCTTGCGCGCCGGAGCGATCGCTTTCAAGGCAATCAGCGCGACGCCGCCGGCGAGGAAGTTCACCAGCGTGCCCGCGGCGGCGACGCCCCGACGCGCAAGTGCACTCAGGGCGTCGTCACCGCATTCAAAGTGGATCGAGGAGAGCACGAGAGGCCTTCCGCCGAGTGCGATGCAGGCTCCGCCGTGCCCAACGCCCTCGTGCAGGATGTTTGATGCCGCGTAGGCCACAAGCGCAAGCGACGTGACTGTCGCCAGGTCCGGAAGCGAAGGTCTACCAGCCAACAACCATTTCCTTGGACGCCGTGTTGAAACAGACCGGCGTCCGGTAAATGACATCCATCGTCCGCGTCCTCGGGCTGACGTCGCGAATCGCCAGCGCCGGCGGATAGTTCGACGCCCACTTCATCGTCCCCTCGGCGTCGTGATGCCCGAGAAACACGGTCGACGGCTTGAACGTCTTCACCAGCTCGGCGAGCGGCGGAATCCCGGCGTCGAAATCGAAGTACGGCAGCATCGCCACATCAACCGCCGGCACCTTCTGCGCGAGCGCGCGTTGCGCGTCGGTGATGGGGCCCGGACTGTCGGCGAACAGCAGATGGAATCCGTTGCCGAACGTGAACATGTAGTTGATGACGCCCTCCGTCGAGATCTTCGGGTCGCGGCTGCCGCGCGCACGGATCGCGTCGAGCTGCCGCTGCTCCGTGCCGGTGACCGGCTGTTGCAGCGACGCCGCGTCGAGCGAGGTCGCCTGCTTCTCGAGAAATCCTTGCGGCACCTGCGTCGCGATGACGTTGTGATGACCAAGCACCGCTTCAACGGTGACGCCGGGGTACTGCATCGTCTCGCCGCCCTTGATCGCTTTGAATTGCCTCGCAGGGACGCCGCCTGTGGTCAACACCTCGCCGGCAAACGATGCGCCGATGACGGGCGCGCCGGTCTGCTTCGCGACGACCGCCGCATCCGACATGTGATCGAAGTGCGCGTGGCCGATGAAGATCGCGTTCGCTTTCTTGATGTCAGCAGGCGCGACGCCGATCGGATGCATCCGCGGCCCACGATCGTAGTACGCGTCGAGCAGGAACACGTTGCCGCGGTAGGCAACCTCGTAGTTGGTCCATCCCAGCCAGCGGACGGCGACGGTTTCCGGATCCTTCGGCGCGGGACCGCCGGCTGAAACAGGCGTCAATACCTGACAGGCGGGATCCTGCAGCATGGCGGCTTTCGCGCCCGGCGCGGGCGCCTGCGATGTTCCGGTGCCGATATACAGTTCCTTCGTCACGGTATTGATGCAGACGGGGGCGCGCAGCAGCGGCGCGATCGCCTTCGACGTCGGGAACTCGCCGCGGATCGCCAGGTTGAGCGGCCCCATCGGCATGTCGAGCATCCGGTTGCGATGCCCGTCGTGATGCGTCGGCAGCATGACGCCCGGCTTGAACATCCGGATGTATTCCATCGTGATCGGAATCGCCAGCTCGCCGCCGTAATACGGAATGAATCCGAGATCGATGCTGCCCTTCGTCTGCGCGATCTTCCTTTCCGCCTCCGTCGTCGGTCCCGCGCTGTCGGTGTAGAACGCCTTGAAGCCGTTGTCGAACGTGAAGAAGTAGGCGACGGTGCCTTCGGTGATCAGCTTCTCGCGCTCTTCGGCGTCGAGCGGCACCATCCCATTGAGACGTCGATCGTGCGCCTGCTGGTCCGGCGTCAGCCCGCCCTTCAGCGCGCCGACGGCTTCGGCCGCCGCGCGATCCTTCCGCATGTATTCATCAGGGACGATGTTGTGATGGCCCTGCACGGCTTCGACTGTGAAGCCGTTGAACGTGAACGTCTCGCCGCCAAGACCCTGGACGACCGCCATCTTCTTCTCGCCGACGCGTCCGGTGCCGCGGACCCATCGCATCGAGATCGGATCGCCGACGACGAGCGCGCCGGTCTTGTCCGCCATGTATGGCGCGTCCCACAAGTGCTCACCGTGCGCATGGCCAATCAGGATGGCGTTGACATGCCTCGTCATCTCCTCCGGCGTGATGTTGTTCGGCGCCCACCACGCCAGCTTGTCGATGCCGGCGTCGAGCAGAATCACATTGTCGCGGTAGGCGAGCTCGTAATTCGACACCCCGAGGAAGCGCAACACGAGGACGTCAGGGTTGCGCGGCAGCGGACCTCCGGCCGCCGCGGGCATCAGCGTCTGGCACGCGGGCTCCTGATCGAGCGCTGGATAGGTTTGGGCGAATGCGGAGGACGAGATGAGCAACACGCTGGTGACGAGCGCGGCGGCGACACGCATATGGAGCTCCCAGGCGGACCCAAAGGTCCGCCCTACGTTTCGGGGGCTACTCTAGCGTATCGCCGGGTCGAAGGCTAAACCGGCGTCCGCGTCCGCGGCGGGCCGATGTGCAGCAGGTCGAGAAGGTGCGCAATCGCGGTGTCGCGATGCGCGCGCGCCCACGAATACAGCACGAAGTAGGTGACGACGAGCGCGAACATCACGCTCATGGCGACCGCGCGCAGGATGGTCGGCAGGAACATCACACCGAAAATGACCGGAACCAGCAGAATCGCGTTAATCCAGATCAGCTCAGCCCCGTCGAAAGAGACCAGCTTGGTGGGAACGTGTGGACGAAGCTCTTGCGACGGCGAGTGCAGATCTGTCATTACCGCCTCCTTGGGTCCAGGCCGGCGTGAAGGGCCGGCTCTACGTCTGCAGGGGCAAATCCTACGCCTATTTGCGGTTCAGTCAAGTCCGAGCGTTGCCGGCCGATGGGCCGTCGGGTAGACTCGCCGGGCCGGCCTCGAGGTCGGCGCCGACCACTTTCAATGACCGGTCTGGTTGAAACCATCTGGCTGTTCGTGCGCGGCGAGGAATCGGTGCGCGTGATACGTGCGGCAACCCCTGAGGGGCGCGCACGGCTGCTCGTCTACGGGCCCGGAAACACGCAGGTGACGCACGAATTCCAGGACGCGATCACCTGCACGCACCGCGAGTCGGAGCTCGAACGCGAGCTCGTCAACGACGGCTTCACGCTCGAACAGTTCACCGATCGGCGCAGCGGCCTCGAGCGCCGCGTCGCGCCGCGCGGGACCACCGACCGTCGTCGCGACGGAAATTAGTTCCCGTCGAGCGCCGCGATCCTCTTCTCCAGATCCGCGATCGCCTGTTCGAGCATCGCGCGATGCGCGGCGGCGCACGCCTTCTGCAAGTCCGCCATCGCGCGCGTTCGCGCCAGCGACAGCGTCGCCCGCTCGGAACGCCGCGCCATCTCCTCGGCCGTGATCTTCCGCGCTCTCGATGGCTGATTGACCGCGGCGTCCTGCTGCGCCTCGACGCCTTTGCTCTCCCATCCTCGCGCCATGGATCAATTAAATCGCAAATCGGGAGCCGTGATTGCTTGCATCACTGTGGAGGTTGAGCTGATGAGAAGGTTCCCGTTCGATACGGATGAGGATCCCGCGCGCACGCCTTCGCAGACCGAAAGCTCGGAGGAGCGCGGCTTCAGCAACGAGGACGCGCCGGAAGACTTTGGAGAAGTGGAAGAGTTCGACAGCGACGACGACAGCGATGTCGCCGACGAAACTCCAGGCCATCGTGGATAGCCCTGTCGCGCGATCTACCAGTAGCCGATCATGCGACCACAGGTGACGGCCGTCAGCCACGCGGTCAGCGAGATCCCGCCGAAGACCGCCAGCTGACGCCGCTCGCGCGCGGTGAGCGCGCGCAGACGCAGCTCCTGCCACGCCGGCCGCGTATTCAACACCGCGGCGTTGATGAAGCCGACCGCAATCGCGGGAAACTTGATCAGCAGGAACGGATTGTCGACGTACGCCGTGGCCTTCGTCGCCAGCATCGCCGCGCCCGTGCAGACGGCGACGATGAATGCGGTCATCGCCGCGGGCATGACCGCCGCCGCCAGATCCGCGATGTGCACGCGGCGGCTCCAGACACCAAGCAGGCGCAGGTCGAGAAGGAGAACGGAACCGAAGAGCGTGGAAACCGCGAGGATGTGTATGAGGTTGACGATCCCGTAGGTCCAGGGACCGGACTCGCGCATCCAGTGCCCGAGCCCGGTCTGTTCAATCCAGACGAGGATGTCGCGCAACGGCGCGCTTATTCCATTCCCGGATACACGTCGTACAACTTGCCGTTGTACGTGAGCTTGGTGACTTTGATCTCGTAGGTCTTCTGATTCTTGTTGCGATGGCCGTGCACCATGACCGTCGAGCCCACCGGAATCAGCTTCTCCGTGACGCCGGACTCCTGCGTCCGGGGCGGCGGCGCCAGCGTGACATCCCAGGTGTGCCCCTGTGCATCTTTGATTTTCATCGTCGCGTGCGGCCCCGCGAGGCTGACGCCGGTCGTCACCGTGCCGGTGACCTCGGAGATCTTGTCTTCGTTGCCGCCCCAGCCGTGATGCGCGAACGCGGGCAGCGCCGACATCATGAACACGGCAACGAGCGTGGCGACGTTCTTCATCCCGTACCTCCGTTTCAGGCCTCAATTGTATCCGCCTTCGCCCGTATGTCGGCGAGACAGGCCTCTTCCATCATCCATCTGACGCTCGAGCAGAGCGTCGAGTCGGCGCCGGCGCGGCCGATCAGCTGCACGCCGACCGGCAGCTCGCCGATCACGAGCAGCGGCAGCGAAAACGCGGGGAGGCCGAGCCACGATGCGTAGGACGGAAACGTGCGGCTGCCGGTGTAGGCAAGCCCCCTCGGCGCGGGGCCCGAGCAGGACAGCGTGATGAAGCCATCGCAGCGCGCCAGCACCGCGGCCGCCGCCCGCTGGAGGCGATGGCGCGTGGCGAGCAGCGACTCGTAGTGAGCGGGAGTCATCTCGCGCGCGCGGCCGACCAGCTCGCGGATCTTCGGGCCGACCGTCTTCGCACCGTAGCGCGCGATGTACCCCTCGAACGGCCATCGCATCTCGTAGGCGACGAGATCGAGATGGCCATCGAGGTCGTGTTCGAACTGCGATTCGAGCTCCGCCACTTCCGGATCCTCGTCGCGCGAGGTGACGTCGATGCCCCGCGCCTTGACGCGGTCGATGAGCGCGTCGAACGCCGCGCGCGTCTCCGCGTCGGTCTCCGTCCAGCCGCGCGTGAAGAGACGAATCAGTTTTCTGGGTTGATGCGGAGCGGGCGTGCCGTCCGTGGCCGCAGCGAGAAAACCGACGCCGGGACCGGCGGCGCCGAGCGAGATCTGCGCCGCCACCTGCCACGCGTCGGCGACGCTGGCGGCAATCACGCCGAGATGGTCGGAGGTCGCCGACAGCAGATGAATGCCGCCGGTGTGCAGGACGCCATGCGTCGCCTTGAAACCGACGACGCCGCAGTAGGCGGCCGGACGGATGACGGAGCCTTGCGTTTGCGTGCCGAGCGCGGCCGGCACCATCGCGCAGGCGACGGCCGCGGCGGAGCCGCTGGACGATCCTCCCGGCGTGCGCGTGACGTCGAATGGATTGCGCGTTGCCCCCGATCGTCCGATCGCAAATTCCGTCGTCACGGTCTTGCCGAGGATGATGGCGCCGGCGCGGCGGAGGGCGGCCACACCTGCGGCGTCGGACTTCGGCCGCCAGCCTTTGTAGATCGGCGAGTTCATCTGCGTCGGCATGTCGGCCGTCGCGATGATGTCTTTCACCGCGACGGGGCAGCCGTCGATCGGCGAGAGCGGTTTTCCCGACTTGTACCGGCGCGTCGCGGCGTCGGCGGCTTTCCGCGCGGCACGGAGGTCGAGTGTCACGAACGCGTGGATCGACCCGTCGTACCGCCTGACCGCGGCGAGGCACTGTTCGAGAAACGCACGCGGCGTGCTGCGGCCCTCGCGGAAGGCCGCAGACGCGCGCACGAAGGAGACGGGCTCAGGCAGGCTGCGCGGCACCGAGCTGCTGGTCGAGGAACTCGAGCGTCCGTGTCCACGCCTGCGTCGCCGCCGCTTCGTTTTTCTTCAGGCCGACGGTGTGGATGATCGGATCGTCGCTGGCGAAGGCGTGCCCCGCCTCGTACCGGTAGAACGTGTACGTGACGCCCGCGGCCTTCAGCTTCGACTCGAGCTCGTCGACCTGCTCGATCTTGAAGAAGCCGTCGTGGATGGCGAAGTGGCCCATCAGCGGCGCTTTGATCTTCGACGCATCGACGTAGTCGAGCGGCGGGAAGCCGTACCACGCGACCGCGGCGTCCGCTTCCGGCACGAAGCAGGCCGCGAGAATCGTCAGCGCACCGCCCATGCAGTAGCCGGTGACGCCGACCTTCGGGCTCGACTGCTTCAGATACTGCACGGCGCCGCGGACGTCCTGGGTTGCCGCGTCGCCGAAGTTCAGGCCGCCCATCAGGTGCTCGGCCTCCTTCGCGTCGAGACCGACTTTGCCGCGATAGAGATCGGGCACGAGCGCGCGGTATCCCTTCTTCGCGTAGTGATCGGCCACGCTCCTGATGTGATCGTTGACACCCCACCACTCCTGGATGACGACGAGGCCCGGCGCTTTCGTGCCGTTCGCGGGCTCGGCGTAATAGCCGGAGCAGTCCTTCCCATCTGGACGTGTGAATGTAACTGTGCTCATGGTGCGCCGATTCTAGATCACATCGTTTGCTTGAACTCGACCTTGGGATTTTTTTCGAACGTGTACCGCATCACCCATTCGGATTCGAACACCAGCACCTCGCGGCCAAGGCGATCGACGGCTTGCATCACGCCAGAGGTCGGCAACGCCAGCTCCACGCCCGGCGGTGTGATGGGCCACCGCGCGGCGACGTGCGGCAGGCGATCGAGCGTGCAGGCGATGCCGTACTCCGAGGACATCCGCGCCTCGACGACATCGAGTTGCAGCGCACCGATGACGCCGATGATTGGATGACGCAATCCGGAAATCGGCATGAAGAGCTGAATCAATCCTTCTTCCGCGAGCTGCTCGATGGCTTCGTCGAAACGCTTGTGACGCACATCGACCGGCCGCAGCATCGCAAACTGCTCCGAGGGAAACTGCGGGATCGGCGGGAACTGCACGCGCTTGCCGGCATAGAGCGTGTCGCCAATCGCGATGCGGCCGGGATTGACCACGCCAACGACGTCGCCTGGAAAGGCTTCGGGCACCGTCTCGCGGTCGCGGCCGAAGAAACGGTAGACGCGCGACATCCGCAGCGGCGTGTCGAGCCGTGCGTTGACGACGGACATGTCCTTGGCGAGGCGGCCCGAGCAGATGCGCAGGAACGCGACGCGGTCGCGATGCCGCGGGTTCATGTTCGCCTGGATCTTGAAGATGAACCCGGAGAAGTTTGCATCGGTCGGCTCGATCGGCCCGACATCGGAATCGCGCGGGCCGGGGCTCGGCGCCAGTGTCAGCAGCGCATGCAGGAACGGTTCGACGCCGAAGTCGTTCAGCGCGCTGCCGAAGAAGACCGGCGTCTGCGTGGCGTGCCGATACGCGTCGCGATCGAATCGCGTGCCGGCGCCCGTGATGATGTCGATCGCCTCAATCAATTCCTGCTGCCGCTTCTCGCCGACCAGCTCGGCGACGTCGGGCGAGTCCGCGCTGGCGACCACGACCGGCGCCGTCCTCCGCCCGCGTGCCTGCCGCTCGTAGAGCAGCACCGAGTTGTGCTCCAGGTCGTAGACGCCGCGGAAATCCGTCCCGTCGCCGAGCGGCCAGTTCCTCGGCGCCGCGGAGATGCCGAGCACCCGCTCGATCTGATCGAGCAGCTCGAACGGATCGCGTGCCGGCTGATCGAGCTTGTTGATGAACGTCAGCACGGGCAGTCCTCGCGAGCGGCAGACCTCGAACAGCTTCAGCGTCTGCGGTTCCACACCCTTGGCGGCATCGAGCACCATGACGACGCTGTCGACGGCAAGGAGCGTGCGGTAGGTGTCCTCGCTGAAGTCCTGATGGCCCGGCGTGTCGAGCAGCGTGACGTGGCGCCCGTCGAGCTCGAATTCGAGCGCCGCGGCGCTGATCGAGATGCCGCGCTGCTGCTCCATCTCCATCCAGTCGGAGACCGCGTGGCGCTGCGTCTTGCTGCCGCGAACCGCACCGGCCAGCTCGATGGCGCCGGCATACAGCAGCAGCTTCTCGGTGAGCGTCGTCTTGCCCGCGTCGGGGTGCGAGATGATGGCGAAGGTGCGGCGCCGCGCGATTTCGGGTGCGAGGGCCTCCTGGCCGGCGACGAGATCCGATGAGGACGGAGACATGTAACTTTGAGGATACGATTAATCGTGCGTAAGCGGCAGGGTCTGCTCGTGATTTCACTCGTCTCGACCGCGTGGCTGATGTCGCTTGACGCGCAAACGCATCAGGTGCAGCGACTTCCTCCCGTCGGTTCGACCGCGCCCGTCGCCGGCTACACCGTCACGAAGGTGTATCCACACGATCCGCGCGCATTCACGCAGGGCATCGAGTACCGCGACGGCGTGTTGTACGAGGGCACCGGCTTGAACGGACAGTCGACGCTCCGCAAGGTGGAGCTCGCGACGGGAAAAGTG
>QHWQ01000003.1 GCA_003222635.1 Acidobacteriota bacterium
CGCGCGAGTTCCATTACCACGTGGACGGCCAGCAGGTGACCTCGGAGTTCGGGACCGGCGGCCAGCCGCGCTACAGCCAGGATGCGATTGCCGAATTCCAGTACATCTCGAACCGGTTCGACGCGACGCAGGGCCGGTCGACCCAGGCGCAAGTCAATGTGATCACCAAGTCGGGGACGAACCAGCTCTCAGGTTTGTTCCGAAGCAATTTTCGCGACAGCAGCCTCAATTCGAAGAATCGGGTCCTCGACCAGGTCGAGCCGATCAACAACCAGCAGTACAGCACGGCCGTCGGCGGCCCCCTGGTACGGGACAAGCTGCATTTCTTCGCCAACTATGAATTCGAGCGCGAGCCGAGAGTCAGCATCTGGCGCACGCCGTACCCGTTCTTCAATGTCTCGCTGAAGGGGACCAACAACCGGAAGATCGGCGGCGCGCGCATCGACTACCAACTTTCGCCGCAGATGCGCGTGATGGGCAAGGTCGGACACGGCCAGTTGTGGGAGCCGTTCGGTCTCCCCTCCGCCACCAACCACCCGGCGTCGACGAATACGACCAAGGAATACAACGACGAGATCCTCGGATCGTTCACGCACGCGATCAGCAATCGAATGGTGAACGAGATCAAAGCCGGCAAGACGGCGTTCGGCCTCGCCAACACGAACCTCACGCACTGGTCGAACCACTGGCAGAAGGCGAACGGCATCACGGCCGGATCGCCCCGGATCACGTTCACCGGCTTTCTGATTACCGGCAACCAGAACCATCCACGTGAGCTGGACCAGGACGTGTACAGCGTGCGCGACGATCTCACCTATGCGTTCAGCGCGAAAGGGCGTCACGACGTACGAACGGGCGGCGAGTACCTGTTGCGTGACGTCATCGCGGTGAATCGCCGGCAGAACATGGGGCTCATCGACGCCCGGGGCGGTCCGCTGCCGTCGGCGGCTCAGCTCCAGGCGTGGTTCCCCGACGCGTTCAACGTCGACACCTGGAACCTGGCGGCGATCTCGCCGCTCATACGCAGCTACACGATCGGTGTCGGAAAGTTCCCGGTGGATCAAGGCTCGAAACGGTTCGCGCTCTGGGCGCAGGACGACTGGCAGATCGTGAATCGCCTGACCCTGAATCTCGGCGTGCGCTACGACGTCGGAATCGGCATCTTTGCCAATGACATCAGCTTCCCGCCGTTCCAGGACGCGGGCCGGCCCGACGACTGGAACAACGTGCAGCCGCGGCTCGGGTTTGCGTACCGGGTCACCGATCGAACGGTCATCCGTGGCGGGTCGGGAATCTACTACGGGGACGCGTTCGCGGATGCCGGGTCGGCGATCGGCAACACCCAGATCACCACGATTCGGTACGAAAACAACGGCCAGCCCGATTTCGGCGCGAACCCGACCGGCGGCCGGCCGCTGCCAACCTACGAGGAGGCTAACCCGCTGTATTGCTACAACAACAACAATGCGCCGGGTTGCCTGATTCGCGACGTCCGTGAATTCACGGCGATACCGCAGTACATCCAACTGCCGCGCACGTGGCAGACCTCAATCGGCTTCCAGCATCAGTTCGGCGCGACGATGGCCCTCGAAGCTGACTACGTGTACTACAAAGGCAGCTTCGAGAAGGATGTGCTCGACAACATGAATCTGAAATTCGATCCGGCAACCGGCGCCAACCTGGATTTCAGGGTCCGGAGCAACCGCCCATATCCGGACTGGGGTGTCATCTCGATGAACGTACATACCGCCCGCTCGGCCTACCATGGCCTGATCACCGGCTTCACCAAGCGGTTCAGCAACCGCTGGCAGGCCTCGGCCACCTACACCTTGTCAGGTCTCTGGACCGCCGATACGAGACCGTTCAGCGGGCTGTTCATGGTTCCCTTCCCCACTGCTCGCGATCTGGGCGGGGAGTGGGGATTGTCGGAGGACGATCAACGGCACCGGGCTGTATTCAGCGCCATCTGGCAGGTGGGGCACGGCTTCCAATTGAGCGGCCTCCACTACCTGGGCGCCGGCATCCGGGAGTCGAGCAACTACGGCGGCGACTTGCGGAACACCGGATCGACCTTCACCGGCCGCCTGCGTCCGGACGGATCGATTGTCCCGCGCAATTCGATCATCTCGCCGCCGCAGAATACGACGAGCGCGCGGGCGCAGCAGCGGATCCCGCTGCGCGGCCGCATGGCGGTCGATGCCATCGCGGAAGTCTTCAACGTCTTCGACCGGCCGAACTGGACGATCGGCACCGAGGAGAGCACGCCGTCGCAGTACCTGAAGAACATCAACGCCCAATATCGATCCGCACAGGTGGGCTTCAGGCTCACGTTCTGAGTTGTCGGATTTACGAACCCGCTCCGTTCCGAACCCACGCCCGTGGAAAAGTTGAAACGATGGGAGGACATGATGCTGCGAAGAGCTTTTGCCATCCTGGCAATCCTTCTTGGACTGGCGGTGCCGGCCCGGGCCCAGGTCGCAAACGCGGTCATCACCGGGATCGTCACCGATGCCCAGGGTGGTGTTCTCCCGGGCGTCACCATCACCGTGCGCAACGTCGAAAGCGGAGTCACGCGCACGATCGTCACCGAAGCCGACGGGCGGTACCGCCTCGGCGGAATTCCACCCGGACGCTACAACCTGATCGCGGAGCTGCAGGGCTTTGCGACCGTCGACGTGAAGGAGGTCACGCTCACGCTCGGCCTCGAATATCCCAGGGACTTCACGATGGGCGTGCAGGGCGTGCAGGAGTCCATCACCGTCACCGGCGAAGCACCCGTCATCGAAACGACGAAGACCGAGGTGGCAGCGGTGGTCACGCAGGATCAGATTGAAACGCTGCCCACCGGAGATCGCGTGGCCCTCAGGCTGTCGCTGCTGCTGCCAGGCGCGGCCATCGACACCACGCGCGCGAAACGGAGCGCGGTCAACCTCGGGGCCGGGATTTCGACCAGCTCGACGACGTACCTGGTGGACGGAGTCTCGAATGCCACCGCGATCAGCGGCGAGCAGCGGCACGACATTCCGGCGGCCGCCATTCGCGAGTTCCTCGTCCACACGAGTCAGGTACCGGCCCAGTACGGGCAGCGGGCCGGCGGCGTCGTCTCCATCGCCACCAAGAGCGGCACCAACGACGTGCATGGCGAGGCGTTCGACTTCTTCCGCAACAAGCTGCTGAACACGCTCGACAAGTTCCAGGAACTGCAGCATGCGACCAAGCCGGATTACAGCCGGCAGCAGTACGGCGTCGCGCTCGGCGGCCCGATCGTGAGGAACCGGCTGCACTACTTCGGCACGTTCGAACGGACGCGCGAGCACGACTTCTTCACCGTCGCCACCGGCAAGCCCGAGTTCTACAAGCAGTTCGAAGGCACCTTCGAGGGCGGGTCGTATAACAACATCTACTTCATCCGCGGCGATTACCAGGCCAGCGAGAAGCAGAACCTGTTCTACCGTTACATCAATCAGCACACCAACTGGTTCTGCAGCGGGTGCGGAAACCCGGGGACCAATTCGGCGTTCAGCAACAACGACAACCTGATTCCGCGCGACATGCACGCGGTCGGGCACACGTGGGTCGTCTCCAACCGTGTGTTGAACGAGCTCTACTTCATGCGAGGAACGGCGTCGGACCGCAGCTATCTCAGTAAGGACTACGCTCCGGCCCCGTACCAGCAGGTGACGACGATCCCGGCCTCCATGGGTGGCGGACAGATCATCGGCACCACGCGCTACGTCTTCCCAAGCTTCATATGGGGACAGAGCCAGTGCTTGCCGCCGTGCCTGGCGGGCGCCGGGACCCACACCGATTTCACTGAAGCGCAAGAGACGCTATCGATCAGCAGTGGAGCGCACACGTTCAAAATCGGCGGCAGTGTTCAGATCTTCCCGACGCACGAATGGGCCGCCGGCAACATCTTCGGAACGTGGACCTTCAGCCAGGATCAGTACTTCAACCCCGACGATCCGAACTTCAGCTTCGCGAACCTGAGAGGCGCAACGCAATTTCAAGCTTCGTTCCCCAACCTGCAGCGGGAGATGCGGAATCATTCCTACGCCGCCTACGTCGTGGACGAGTGGAAGCCGACGGGCAACCTGACGCTGAACCTCGGCCTCCGCTATGACGTGCAGACAGGCGTGTGGAACGAGTGGCGCACGCAGGCGGAGTATCCGCGGCCGCTGCCGTACGTGGACTTTGCGTCGCGCGGCGACAAGAACAATATCGGACCGCGCCTGGGTCTTGCGTGGAACGTTCGCGACGATGCGAGATCGGTCGTCCGCCTCGGCTACGGTCTCGTCTACACGAACATCACGAACCTGATCCCGCGCGTGGAAGGAAGCGCCCTGAAGCAGGCCACCATCAACATCACCAACCCGTCGTACCCGGATCCGTATCAAGGCAGGGATCCGGCGGCCTTCGTCTCGACCGCGCCGCCGAACATCACCATCAACGGCAACGATCTCGTGAGCGCGCCGGTGCACACCAGCAGCGTCGGGTTCTCGCAGGGGCTCAGGCCCGATACGGCGGTCCATGTCGACGCCATCTACCAGAAAGCCACCCGGATTCCCACCGATGTTCAAGTCAACACGCGCAACCCGGTGACGCTGGTTCGGCCCCTTCCCGAATGGGGTCAGATCATCCAGCGGCAGCCGATCGGTTGGTACGCCTACAAGGCGCTTCTCGTGCGCCTCGAGAAACGTCTGTCGAATCGGTACCAGTATCAGCTGTCGTACACGCTCGCGAAGCAGGACGCCAATACCGCGTCGCCCGACACCGTGGGGATAAACCTGGGCGGGAGCATCACCGACGTCTACAACCCTGGTTGGGATCTCGGCCCGGCAAACGGCGACCGCCGCCACGCGCTCGTGTTCAGCGGGGCCGCGCAACTTCCCGCCGACATCGTGCTCGGAATCATCTGGAACTTTCGAACGTCGACGCCGTTCAGCGCGAGGGCCGGAGTCGATATCAATGGAGACGGGCAGAGTACGGGTGGCGGTGCTGGTGTAGGCGGCAACTACCCTACCGACTACGTGCCCGGGACGACGAAGAACATGGGAAACCGCAACACTGCGGCCATGCTCGGGGCCGTCAATGCGTACCGGACAACCTTGAACCTCGCGCCAATCCCCGCGAGCCAGATTGACAACAACCGGTTAAGTCAGCTCGACCTCCGCGTCAGCAAGGCGATCAACACGGGCAGAGGCACGAGAGTCGAACTGATCGGACAGGTGTTCAACGTGCTCGGCAGGGACAATCTCGGAGGACTCAGCAGTCAGTACATTACCAACGTGCGCTCGGACTCGTTCGGCCGCATCCTGACGTCGCTGCCGCGACAGCAGGGGGAAGTGGCCCTGCGCTTCGTGTTCTAACTACCGGCTCGAGTTGGTCGACAGGCCCTTGTACACGAATTTCTGGACGCGATAGCCCTGCGACTCGCCGGTCACGATGTTCCCTTTCGGATCGACGCCGAGGCTGTGCAGGTGAAAGAACTCGCCCGCCTTCCGCCCGGGACGTCCGATGTGGCCAATCTCCTCGAGCGTCTTGCGATCCAGAATCGCGATGCGTTCGTTCGAGCCGTCCGCGACGTAGAGAAACCGCTGCTGCGGATCGCCCGAGAAGCCGACGCCGAATGCCGTCCCGGTTCCCTGTGATTCGCGCCGGACGAATCCTTCCTTCACGAACGTGCCGTCGATCGTGAACGACTGGATGCGGTTGTTCGCACGATCGGCGACATACACGATGCCGTCGTTCGCGATCGCGACGCCGTGCGGCGTGTTGAACTGCTGCGCGGCCTGCCCGGACGGGATGCGCGCGTTCGGCGCTTTGTCGTCCGGCCTCTTTCCGTACGCGCCCCAGTGGCGTTTGTACGCGCCGGTATCGGCGTCGAACACGACGACGCGGCGATTGCCGTAGCCGTCGGCGACGAATACCTCGTTGGTCTTCGCGTAGACGGCGATGCCCGCGGGCCTGCTCAAGTGATCGGTGGCGTTGCTGTCGACGCGCGAGCCGCCCTTGCCAATCTGCAGGAGGAACCTGCCGTCCCTGGTGAACTTGAGAATCTGTCCGTCACCGTCGCCGTTGCCGGTGAGCCACACGTTGTCTCTGGAGTCGACCGCGATGCCGTGCTCGCCGCTGCCCGGACGTCCGTCGCCGTTGGTGCGGTGCTCCTTGGAGCATGACGCGCATTCGGCGAACGCCGAGAAGAGACCTCCACGGTTGAACCATTCGTAGCGGCCGTCGTGCGTGGGCCCGCCCCAGCCCTGAAGATATTTCCCCGTCTCGCTGAATTCCATGACCGGCGGACCCGGCGTGTAGCCGTTCTCGGTCGCATTGCCTTCCTCGAGCGTGTGCGGCCGATGGAACACCCAGACATTGCCGTGCGAGTCGGCGGTGGCGCCACCCACTCCGCCCAGCAGCATCCGATCCGGCATCGCTGGGAATCGTGCATCGACTTCGAAGATGGGCAGGACCGCCCTTGATCCCGATGCCTGATCCTGCGCGACCACGACCGTCTGCTGACGAGGCGCGCCGACCGAGAGCAACACTGTCAGCGACGCGAATCCGACGAACGTGATGATGGGCTTTCTCATGTCGTTACCGCGGCTGCAGCGGAGCCGGTCTCCCGAACTTTGTCTCGTCTACCGGAACGTTCGTCCGTATGTCGTCCAGCACGATCGCATCGCGTCCATCGAGCCACGCGTAGGTGATGCGGAACGGCAGCTTGATGCCGTTGACGTCGCGGTAGTCCGCGAAGTCGATTTGCGTGGGGACGCGCCCGATCGGCGAGAGGCCAAACCGCAGCTCGCGCAGGAGCAGGCCGGTCTGCTGGTCAAAGTACAACGTGACCAGCAGCCCTCTCGGTCCGGTTCCCTGGACGACATCAACAACGTGGCTCTGATTGCCGATCGCGCCCTGCAGCACTGTCGCCTGGCTCGTCGGCGCCGGAAGATCCGTAATCGTCGTCGGTGGGCCGCTCTTCCAGTTCGTGAGGATGCTTTTGATCTGACCGGGGAACGACAGCTGCGCGTCCACCCGGGCGCCGTCGAGATCGCTGCCGAGCAACTGGAACTCGCCGACGACGTTGAGAGGCGTCCGTACCCATCCGGTGGTGCCGTCGTAGGCGCGGATCTGATCGCCGCGGTTGGTTTCGGCCTTGAAGAGAATCATCGTCGACCGTTTGTCGGGAGCCTTCGCAATGAGCTCGACGGTGCCGCCGCCGCCGAACCCGCCAAAGCTGACAGCGGTGCCTCTGGCGGAGATGCTCGTCAACCCCGCGAGGCGCTGTGTGCCGCCGGACGCTTGAATGTATCGATCGAGAATCGACTCCGGAGAATCGGCTCCGGGAAACTGGGTGACCACGTCGTCCGGCTCGATGGTGGGCGTTCCATAAATCGTGGCGATGATTGGCGTCATGAGCGGCTTGTCGCGGTTGCGATGGCAGGTCCAGCACGTGACCAGCTGGCGTCCACCGAAGTTGTTCTGATTGATGGCGGCAACCATGTTCACCATCCGGCGCGCCGTGATCTTCCTCGGCGTGTCGGCCGCCCAATCGACGTTGGCGGTCCCCGCATTGACGTGACAGTCCGAGCAGTCGAACTGCAGCGACGCCGCCATGATGCCCATCGTTCCCAGGAATTCGTCGACGGGAATGCCTTTGAGCGCCTGGACGTTCTTGAACACCTGATCCGACAGCAGCGGCCGCTGCTGCGACTCCAGGCGCGCGGACGTCAGGGCGCCGACAAAGGCGGCCACGGCGATGCCCGTGGCCACGCGAACGCTCAACGAGTTCATGTTGAGCCCCTTCTCTGCTTGTCAGGAACGCAGGGTCGCGATTATAGTCCCTCGCCGCAGCCCGTCTGGTGGAATATTTGAAGTCGTTGTGACGTACGACTTCCTGATCGACAGCTACGAGTCGGAGCGCATCAAGGTGCTCAGCGTCTGGAGCGAGTTCCGGGAGGAGGATCTCGACGTGCGTCCGAAGCCGGACGATGCGCGGGGACGCAGCGTGCGCGAGCAGATGGTGCATCAGTGCGTCAGCGAGGACACCTGGTTTCGCACCATGCTCGGCATCGACGCCGGTGCCCCGCCGCTGCCGGAACACGAAACGCGTCTCGACTTCATCGCGCGCGTGGGTATTCACGCGCCGCCTGACGCACACGTCACACCACCGCGGGCAGCAAATGGCCATGCTGCGGATGCTCGGGCGCGAACGGCGCGGGGGCGCGAAAGCAGCACTTCCCGGACCACGGGGAGCGAAGGTGACGGAACGATGAAAAGACTTGCGTTGCTCATCCTGCTGATCGCTTCGCCGGCGCTGGCGCAGACGACGATCTACCAGGGTGCCACGCTGATTCGCGGCGACGGCACGCCCGCCATCGACGACTCCGCCTTCATCGTCCAGAACGGGATGATCACGCGGCTCGGCCGCGCGGAGGATGTGAAAGCGCCCGCGGGCGCCATGCGCGTCGACCTGTCCGGCAAGACGGTGATGCCGACGCTCATCGACATCCACACGCACACCGGTTTTCAGAAGGGCGCGACCTACGTCCCGCAGAACTACGGACGCGACACGATCATCGAAGATTTGAATCGTGCGCTGCACTTCGGCGTCAGCGCGGTGGTGTCGGAAGGGATCGATCCCGGTGACGCGGCATTCAAGATCCGCGAGGACCAGGCCTCCGGACAGCTTGGGGGCGCGCGCCTCTTCACCGCCGGCCGCGGCATGGGCGCGCCCAATGCCGGTCCAGGCGCCGACACGTATCGCGGCATCGCCTACGACATCACCACGCAGGACGAGGGGCGCCGCGCGGTCCGCGAGCTCGCCGCGCAGAAAGTGGACTTCATCAAGATCTGGGTGGACGATCGCAACGGCCGAGCGCCGGAGCTGAGCCCGCCGCTCTACCGCGCCATCATCGACGAGGCGCACAAGCACGGCCTCCGCGTCAACGCACACGTCTTCTATCTCGTCGATGCCAAGGGTCTGGTCGACGCGGGCATCGACGGCTTCACGCACCTGGTCCGCGACAAGGACATGGATGACGACCTCGTGCAGGCGATCGTCCGTCGCCGCGTCGTCATCATGCCGACGCTGCAGAACGCGGAGCGTGGACGCAACACCGCTCCGCCGCCATCACTCGCCGCGTGGCTGAACGGACCGGCGCACGATGCGATCGGCGCGCCGCTCGTCGAGAAGATCCTCGCCGCCTACAGCGGCCGCACCGCCGCGCAGGCGGCCGCCGCGCGCGAGCGCTACGCGATCCTGCAGCGCAGCCTGAAGAAGCTGTCCGATGCCGGCGCGCGCATCGTGCTCGGCGGCGACACCGGCCTGCAGGATGATCCGTTCGGCTTCGCCGAACATCGCGAGCTGGAATTGATGGTCGAGGCCGGCATGACGCCGATGCAGGCGATCGTCGCGGCGACGAGCCGCGGCGCGGACTATCTGCGCCTGAAGGACACCGGCATACTCGCCCCCGGTAAACGCGCGGATTTCATCGTCCTTGACGGCAATCCGCTCGACGACATCACCAACACGCGACGCATCGACAAAGTCTTTCTGAAAGGATTTATTGCTTCTTCTTCCGCTTCACGACTCTTCCCTTCTCGCCACCAGTAATTCCGACCTGCACCACGGCACCAAGCAGGCTTAGAAAGATCCAGACGGCGACGACCCAGCGCTGACCGGGCGCGGGGTTCATCGGATACGCCACCCACACATCACCACTCGTTGCGGCTTTGAGCGCGGTGCGATTGCCGACCAGCGCCATCGCGCCGACGATCATCGTCCACGCGCCGCCGAACGCGGTGAAGACGATGATGAAATATCGCTGCAGGTATGTGGCGGCAACAGCCCCCGCAATTGCCAGAAATATCACCACGATCACGCGTGGGTCGCGGCCTCCGATCGAAAACAGAACGTTAGCGACCACTGCACCGATCGACGCTCCCGCGAGCGCGACTCCCACGAAATACGCGGCGATCAGGATGAAGGCCCCGATCAAACCACCGACGACTCCGGCCGCGACGAGCATGGTCGCGTTGCTGATACCGAACACGGAGGTCGCCATCAGCGCGCCGAGGCCGAATCCGATAATCGCGAGAACAGTGCGGAAGAGGCGATAACCGAAAAAACAAGCGATGACGCCACCCATCAGGATCGAAGCTGCCACGAGCAGCTGGTACTGAGCGGGAAACATTAGTGGTGTGAGATTCTATACTTCGCGCCGTCCTTCCATCGCGCGGCTCATTGTCACTTCGTCGGCGTACTCCAGATCGGATCCGACGGGAATGCCCATCGCGATGCGCGTGACGCGGACGCCGAGCGGCTTCAGCAGCCGCGCGAGATAGAGCGCGGTCGCCTCGCCTTCGACGGTGGGATTGGTGGCGAGGATGATCTCCTCGACGCCGCCGTTGCCGACGCGCGAGAGGAGCCCTGTGATCTTCAGATCGTCAGGCCCGACGCCGTGCAGCGGGGAGAGCGTGCCCATCAGCACGTGATAGACGCCGCGGAACTCGCGCGTCTTCTCCACCACCGATACGTTCTGCGGCTCCTCGACCACGCAGATCACGCGCTGGTCGCGCGACGGGTTCGTGCAGAAGACGCACGGATCCTGATCCGTGATGTTGTTGCAGGTGGAGCAGTAGGTGACGCGCTCCTTCACCTCGCGGATGGCGTCGCACAGCCGCTCGGCCTCGTCACGCGGATTCTTGAGGATGTGAAACGCGAGGCGCTGCGCGCCTTTGGCGCCGATGCCGGGCAGCTTCTGCAGCTGCTCAACGAGCCTGGCGAGAGGTTCGGGCAGCAATCAGAGGCCGGGGATCTTGAGTCCGCCCATCAGGCCGGACATCTGCTGCGAGAGCTGGTCGTCCACCTTGCGCTGCGCGTCGTTGATCGCCGCGAGAATCAGGTCCTGCAGCATCTCCACATCGTCTTTCGAGACGACCTCGGGGTCGATCGTGATCGACTGCAGCTGCTTGTCGCCGCTGACGACGACGGTGACCATGCCGCCGCCGGCGGTCGCCTCGACGCGCAGCTCGGCCATCTGCTTCTTCAGGCGCTCCTGCATCTCCTGCGCCTGCTTCATCATCGCTTGGATGTTCATGGAGTTTCTTCCACGTCTCTGATTTCCGCCGGGAAGACGTCGAGCATCGCCTGGACGGTCGAGGATGACATCGCTTCGGCTTTCAGATCGCGTTTCGGAGGTTCGGGGTTCGGGGTTCGAGGTTCGGGGTTCTGAGCTCGCGGTTCGGCGTTCGCGGACTCGGCGGCATCCGATTGGACGCTGACGACGGGAATCTTCCTGCCTGCCACACGTTCCGCCGCTGCATCCAACCACGACTTCTGCTGGTCGAACAATCCGCGGAGCGACGAATGCGCAGGCCCGAACACGAACGTGATGCGTTCGTCCGAAACCTCGATGCGCCGTGCCTGTGCGACGACCGTGTTGTAGAACGTCGCCTTGCCCGAGCGAATCTCCGCAAGCAGCTTGTCCTTGAGGTTCGCGGGTTCGCCGATTCGCGGGTTCGCAGGTGCAGCGGTTCGCGGGTTCGTCGGTTCGGCAGGCCGCGTCGGCGCTGCCGTCGTGCGCGTTGGGATTTGGGGTTTGGGATTTGGGATTTGGGATTTCGCCGCGCCGGCCGTCCCTACGCCGAGGAGGGCGGGTCCTTTCGGACCTGCCGTCAGCAAATCAACAAGCGGCGTCAGCTTCCGCGTGTGCATCCACTTCAGCAGCGCCATCTCGAACTGATAGCGCGGATGTGACGCGACGCGAATCTCCCGCTCGGCGTTCGAGAGCAGGTCGAACGCGCGCATCAAGTCCTCGCGCGAGAAGCGCGACGCCAGCTGCGTGAGCCGCTCGCGCTCGCCTTCGGCCAGCTCGCCCTCGCCGGCGCGCGCCGGATCGACGGACACAATCATCAGGTCGCGGACGACGCGCGACAGCTCGCGCAGCACCAGGCGCAGGTCGTGCCCCGCTTCGACCGCGCGATCCGCCAGCGCAAACGCGGCGGGCCCATCCTCCGCGACGACGGCATCCACGAGATCGAACAGTAAATCGCGGCCCACGAGGCCGAGCACGGTGGAGACGTCGTCGACGCTGACCGTGTTGCCCGCGAACGCGATCACCTGATCGAGCGCGCTCTGCGCGTCGCGCATGCTTCCCTCGGCCGCGCGCGCGATGAGCGACAGCGCCGTATCCTCCGCGTCGATGCCCTCGGCATCCACAATCTTCCGCAGCTGCACGGTGATGAGGGTCGTCGGAATCGTGCGGAACTCGAACACCTGCGAGCGCGACAGAATCGTGTCCGGAATCTTGTGCAGTTCGGTCGTCGCCATCATGAAGACGACGTGCGGCGGCGGCTCCTCGATGGACTTGAGCAGCGCGTTGAACGACGGCGTCGAGAGCTGGTGGACTTCGTCGATGATGAAAATCTTGTAGCGGTCGCGAACGGGGGTAATCGCGAGGCCCGAGATGATCACTTCGCGGATGTTCTCGATGCCCGTGTGGCTCGCGGCGTCGATTTCGAGCACGTCGATGTCGCGACCCTGCGCAATCTCCACGCACGCGTCGCAGACGCCGCACGGCTCCGCCGTCGGCCCGTTCACGCAGTTGAGCGCCCGCGCCAGAATCCGCGCGGTCGTCGTCTTGCCCGAGCCGCGCTGCCCGGCAAAGACGAATGCCTGGCCGATGCGGCCGCTGCTGAGCGCGTTGCGCAGCGTACGGGTGACCGCCTGCTGCCCGATGACATCATCGAACCGCTGCGGTCTCCATTTGCGGGCGAGAACCTGGTAAGCCATGAGGCAAGTGACGGGCCGGACCGCGACCCGGTGCACCTGCGGCACACCTCAGGGTCTGTTTAGCGCTGCTGCCTTCCGGCCCTGACGCGGTTCGCAGGCTGAAGTTGCACAGGGTCCGGGCCGCGGTGCGGCCCGCCGAAAGTTCAGTTTATCAGCAGTTGCCGCGCGATGCGCTCGTATAACTCAACCGCATGATTCAACTCGTCGAGCGGAACATGCTCGTCGTCCGTGTGCGCGACGTGAATGGAGCCGGGTCCGACGAGCAGCGGCGTTCCCCATCGCGTCAACAGCGGGACGTCGGTCGTGTAGGGAAACACAGCGGTGTCGAAGCCAGGCAGCGTGTGCATGCGCACGGCGGGAATGTCGAGCACCGGCTCAATCGCGACGAGCTGTTCGATAACGTGCAGCGCGGCGCGAACCGGCGCCCCCTCGCCGACGATGCGGAAGAGAATCTCGGCGGAGGCGTGCGGCGAGACGACGTTCGGGGCGATGCCGCCCTCGATGAGGCCGACGGTGTAATGCGTGCGCCCGAGCACCGCATCGTCTGGCAAGCCGATGCCGCGCAGCACCATCAGCGCGTCGAGCAGCTTGTCGATGGCCGATTCACCGAGCTCGGGGAACGACGAATGCGCGGCGCGTCCGGTCGCGTGCAGCCTGACGCGCAGCACGCCGCGCGTGGCCAACCCGAGCCGGTTGTCCGTCGGCTCGCCGTTGATCAGAAACTTCACGTCCGCGGGTGCGCAATCGTTGGCGACGCGCGCCCCGTCGCTGCCGCGCTCTTCGCCGGCGACGAACAGCATCGCCACGCGCGACTCGCCGCTCGCGCGCAGCCGCTCCACGGCCATCACCTGCGCCGCGAGAATCCCTTTCGCATCGCAGGAACCGCGGCCGAAGAGCATCCCCCCCTCCTGCCGGAACGGCACAAACGGCGGCACGCAGTCGAAATGCGTCGAGAAGACGACGAGCGGCGCGGCATCGAGCTGCGCGAACACATTGAACCGGCCGTGGGAGACCGGCTGTTCGCTGACGCGATACC
>QHWQ01000354.1 GCA_003222635.1 Acidobacteriota bacterium
GGGCGGTGCCACGCGTCAGATTCTTCACGGGTACGTTCCGCCGGACGAGGCGTGTGGAAACGATCTCCCACAAGGCGTTCAACTTGAACTCATCGTCCGCCGTCAGGATCAGTTTTGATTCCCTGGTGTCGAAGTCGATCGACGCCTTCGATCCCTTGAAGTCGTACCGCTGCGCCACCTCTTTGCGCGCCTGATTGAGTGCGTTGTCGACTTCCTGAAGGTCGACGTTCGACGTGACGTCGAAGGAGCACTGCGTCGCCATGCGCTCACATGGTAACGCAGCGTTGCGCGATCACGACGCGTAACCGCTCTCGCCGCGCAGGCTCGCAATCACCTGCGCGAGCTCCTCCGGGTCGAACGGCTTGGTGACATGCACCTGATAGCCGGAGGCGAGCGCGGCCGCACGATCGTTGACCGACGCGTATGCGGTGAATCAGCTCGTAGCCATCCTCGCGCGGCATCCCGATGTCGCTGAGGAGCACATCGGGCCGCTCGCGATCGATCGCGTGCAGCGCGGCGTGAGCGCTCTCGACGGCCGTGACGA
Source organism: Acidobacteriota bacterium (assembly GCA_003222635.1). Taxonomy (GTDB): domain Bacteria; phylum Acidobacteriota; class Vicinamibacteria; order Vicinamibacterales; family UBA2999; genus Gp6-AA40. The sequence continues at coordinate 545 of QHWQ01000354.1, forward strand.
GGGCGCCGTACTCCGAGATCGCCGTCGGCGCCGTCGAGACCGGTTCGGCACGCCGATGGCGAGCGTGACGTCGATCTGCATCAACTGCTCGATGGAGAGGCGATGACCAATGTCGTGCATGTAAACGGCTCGACCGTACGCGTGGACTACGGCTGAGTCGGCTGCACCTGAATGCATGACCGATCGCAAGTGCCTTGGTCGCCTCTACTTTGACGATCTATACTGCCTCGGTTCGCGTGAGCTTCGTGTCGGGCGCTATGCCCACCATCACGCCGGCGAAAGGCCAGCCGATCTCACTTTTTGCATGCCGACGGAAATGACAGGACCTCCGACCCGCGGCAGTGCCGGGCTGGTCGACATTCTGGATCGGGTGCTCGATAAGGGGCTCGTCGTGGCGGGCGACATCAAGGTCTCGCTCGCCGAAGTCGAGCTCCTGACGATCCGCATACGCCTGATGATCTGCTCGATCGACAAGGCGCAGGAGATCGGGCTCGACTGGTGGAAGTACGACCGGCATCTCGCGCCGGGCCGCGATCAGATGCTGCAGGAAAACCTCGAACTGCGGGAGCAGCTCCGGCTGCTCGAGCGGCGGGTCGCGTCATTGACGCGCGCCTCCGGCCGGCGCCGCCGTGCGACCGGCAAAGACTGAAAACGATTAAGGAGTCACGATGGCCGTCGAACGAGCTGCTGGCGGAACAAGTCTTATTGACGTTCTTGACCGCGTCCTGGACAAAGGCATCGTCATCGATGCGTGGGTGCGTGTCTCACTCGTCGGGATCGACTTGATCACCGTCGAGGCGCGCGTCGTCGTGGCGTCGATTGATACCTACTTGAAGTACTCCGAAGCGGTCGGCGCGGCCGCATCGGCCGCCCGCCCGACGATCGAGACGCCGCGCCCGTACGACGAACTGGCGGCGGAGAACGTCTCGTTGCGAGCGCAACTGGAGGGTGGTCCTTCCGTCGGCGGCACGCGCACGCCCGCCGGCACCCGGAAGCGGACGAGGCAGTAGTACGCGGCGTCATGCGCGACGCCGTCCACGACGGAACCAACCATCCAGGTAGGGAATGAGCTCGCTGCAGGCGCGGACCTTCAGTCGGACAGCCGGCACTGCCGTCAACCATGCTGCACGTCTCGAGCTGCTCGAGCAGTACCTCGCGCACTACGAAGATATCGTGCGGTGCGCGCAGGTGAGTCTCGAATGGCTCGGGCGCCATGCGGGCGTGAAGCAATCCGCCTGTCTGGCCGTCGATGCCGAATCGAACATGCTCGTCGGCATCGCCGCGTTCGGCACCGTCGGCGAGGACGTCGAGCTGTTCTCGTGCCCGTTGTCCGACGGCCACGATCCCCTCATCGCGGCGCTCGCCTCGCGTGGCCCGATTCCCTTCAAGACGTACCGCCCCAACGGCTACGCCGCGCAGCCGCCATCGACGCCGCTTGGCCGCGGGCCGTTTACCGCGGTGCCGCTCGGCATGCGCGGCAGCACGACGGACGCCGAGGAAATGGCGCCGGGACTGCTGCTGCTGCGCACGCCGGCGATGACGCCCGACATCAACTGGGTCGTCACCGTGCTCGGCCAGAAGATCGATCAGATGCGCGGCCGCGGCAGCCTGGCCGAGGAAACGAGAAAGCTCCGTCGCGAGCGCACGCTGTTCTTCACGATCATCAACGCGGTCACCGACCCGATCATGCTGACCGACACGGAAGGCCGGCTGATCGTCGCCAACGCGCGCGCGGAAAAGCTTTTTGCGGCGAGCGAAGAGGAGAGCGAAGGCCGCCGCCGCGCGGTGGAGCTGAACAACATGCTCTTTTCCGCGGCGCTCTCGCGCTCCGCCGTGGAAGGCTCGCAGGAGGCGCGCGAGCTGCTGCTCGTCGATCCGAGCGACGGCTCGGACCTGCTGTTTGAAGTGCTCTCCACGACCGTTGAAGATCCACGGGAGGGCACGGGCGTCGTCTCGGTGCTGCGCAACATTACCGATCTGCGGCGCGCCACCGAGCAGATCGAAGAGAACTATCAGAAGCTGCGCGTGGCCGAAGCGGCCGTCCGCGCCGAGCGCGATCGCTTGAACCTGATCATCGACTCGGTCGCCGACCCGATTATCGTGACCGATTCGCAGGGCAACACGGTGCTGATGAACGCGCCGGCCGAAGATCTGTTCACCAACCTCGGGGGCGCGAGCGACACCGCGGCGCGCACCGTGCAGGCCAACGACGCGCACTTCTCCTCGTTCATCTCGGGCCTGCTGCTCGGCGAGACCGGCCCCGGCGAGATCCGGCGCGGTGAGATCGGCCTGATGAATCCGTCAACGGCCGAGCCGATTCCAGTCGAAGCGATTGCCGGCAAGGTGCTGACCGAGACCGGTGAGTTGACCGCCGTCGTCACGATCCTGCACGACCGGCGCGAGGCGCTCGAGCGCGCACGCCTCTACGAGCAGTTGAAGACGGCGTCAGACGAACTGCAGGCACGCGTGCAGGCGGCGACCGCGGAACTGGCGACGCAGAACGAGCTGCTGCGGCGGCAGGCGATCGAGCTCGAACAGGCGTCGCGGTTGAAGTCGCAGTTCCTCGCCAACATGTCGCACGAGTTCAGGACGCCGCTCAACGCGATCCTGGGCTACACGCACATGCTCCTGCAGGGGGTCGCCGGCGACCTGCTGCCGGCGGTCAAGCGCCAGCTGCAGCGCATCGACAGCAACGGCCGCCACCTGATGACGATCATCAACGAGATCCTCGACATCACCCGCATCGAGGCGGGCAAGATGCCGATGCAGCTCAGCGAGTTCAATCTCAACGAGCTGGTGCCCGAGGTCATGACGGAGCTCGACCCGGTGATCGCGCGGTCCAAGCTGACGGTGGCGCCGAAGCTCTGTCCCGAGCTGCCGATGGTCTACAGCGATCGCCAGAAGGTGAAGCAGATTATCGTCAACCTGCTGAGCAACGCGCTGAAGTTCACGCACGAGGGCGGCATCCAGATCACGGTCGGCTACGATCGTGTCGATCGGAATGCCAGCGTATCGGTGGCCGACACGGGCATCGGCATCTCTCCGGAGAACCACGAGAAGATCTTCGAAGACTTTCGTCAGGTGGACGACTCGCCGTCCCGGCAGTACGGTGGCACCGGCCTTGGACTTGCGATCTGCCGCCGGCTCGCGACGGCGCTGGGAGGACGGATTACGCTGGAAAGCACGATGGGGAAAGGCTCGAGGTTTACGCTGACCATCCCGGCCGAAGCAGAACAATGACCCAATCAGATTCGCCGCTGATTCTCGTCGTCGATGACTATCAGGATGCCCGCGAAATGTACGCCGAGTATCTGCAGTTTTCGGGCTTCCGCGTCGCCGAGGCGCGCAACGGCAACGAGGCCGTCGCCCAGGCGTTCTCGCTGCGGCCCGACCTTATCCTTATGGATCTGTCGCTGCCCGGGATGGACGGCTGGGAAGCGACGCGGGTGTTGAAGGCGGACGATCGAACCAAGCACATTCCCGTGGTCGCGCTGACCGGGCATGCGCTGGCGGGTGCGTCGGAGGGCGCGCGCAAGGCCGGCTGCGATTCGTTTGTCACAAAACCGTGTCTGCCCGACGACCTGGTCGTCGAAGTCCGGCGTATGCTCGATACCGTGAAGAAGGCCTGAGAGGGACGGAGATGGCGAAGGCTCCCAAGAAACCAGCGGCACGCAAGGCCGCGGCAGTACGACCCACGGCTCCTTCACGTCCACGTGCAGTGCGAGCCGCCGTGCGCAAGAAAGCGGACGACACGGCGGTGACGCGCGTGACGCACGAGACGGAGGTGCGCGGCACCGAGACGCGCGTCGAGCGCGTCGTCGAGCGCGCGCCGAAGCCGAGCCTGCCCGATGTCGATCGCTCCGCGGGGCGCGGCCGCTACGTCTACTGCATCATCCGCGCGAGCCAGCCGCTCAAGTTCGGCGCGATCGGCATGGACGAGCAGTGGCCCGAGGTCTACACCATCAACTTCAAGGACATGGCCGCGGTCGTCTCCGACATCCCGCTGGCGCCGCTCGATTCCACGCGTGAAAACGTCCTCGCCCACGAGCGCGTGAACGAGACGGTGATGCGCGACCACACGGTCATTCCGATGTCGTTCGGCACCATCTTCAAGACCCGCGAGGACATCGTCGAGCTGCTGCGGTCGGCGTACGATGCCTTCGCCGACGTGCTCTCGAAGATGCCGCGCGGATGCAGTACGGCCGGCTGATCGACGGCGCCCTGCAGCAGCGCTCGGAGCGCTACGTCGCCGAGTTCCTGCAGCGGCTGCGCGACGTGTCGGTCGCCTCGCGCGTCAACCGCGCCATCGGCGACAAGATGATCATGAACGCCGCGTTCCTCGTGCAGCGCGATCAGGAGCCGGCCTTCGACCGCCGCATCAAGGAGATTGCGTCGGCCTTCGACAAGCTGACCTTCAAGTACACGGGGCCGTGGCCTCCGTATAACTTCGTCAATATCCGACTGAAGCTCGAGCGCGCCGGCCAGCATTAAACTGAATCGATGTTCCTGCTCGATTCGCTGATGATCAACGGCATCTCGTGGGCCTTGAAGACCGTCGTCACGGCGGCCGAGGCGGAGATGAACGACGACACGGCGCTGCGCGAGCAATTGCTCGCGGCCGAGATGCAGCGCGAGATGGGCGAGATCACCGACGATGACTTCAAGGAGATCGTGCGCGAGCTGCTGCAGCGCATCCGCGAGATCAAGGAGCGCCGCGAGGGCGGCTCGGGGCCGCTGGCCTTTGGCGAAGGCGAGGTGATCGACGCCGGCGAAGATGACCGCCTCCAGATTGAGGCGAGCGTCTCCGGCGATTTCCACGAGCCGTCCACCGCGCCCCACACGACCATCGTCGAGGACGAGACCGAGCGGCCAGGTCTGATTGGCACCACACGAGGTCAGGTCGAGCGCGTGATCGACATCGAGCCGACGTACGCGGAGACGCTCGAGGAGACGGCACTTCCACTTCCCACCATCACACGCCGCCGTCACACCGCGAAGGGCGCGAAGAACACGAAGAGAACGAAGAGAACGAGAACGACCCGAACGACCCGAACGTCTCGAACGATCCGAACGAGACGACGGTGAGCTCCACGCTGAGTTATGTTTTCTGCCTGGTGCGGAGCGCCAGACGTCCGGGTCTGCGCGGTGTCACGGACGGCATGCCCGGCGGATCCGAGCTTCGCGCCATCGAGGTAGGCGGCGGCCTCTGGGCGATCGTGCAGAGCGTCCCCGCAGCGCAGTACGGCGAGGAAGCGCTCGCGCGTGGGCTGCAGAATCTCGACTGGGTCGGTCCGCGAGCGATCGCGCACGAGCGCGTCATCGAATCGTTCCTCTCGGCGCCGGCGCTGCTGCCGATGCAGCTCTTCACGCTGTTCACCGCGGACGACCGCGTCGCGGATCACGTGCGCTCCGATCGTTCGCGCATCACGCGCATCCTCAAGCGCGTCGAGAAGAAGGTCGAATGGGGCGTGCGGCTCACCTTCAGCGAGAAGTCGGCGCGGGAGAAGGCGTCGAAGAAGTCGGTTCGCAGCGGGACG
>QHWQ01000355.1 GCA_003222635.1 Acidobacteriota bacterium
CGGATGGAACGCTGTACACCGGCCTCGCACGAGACCCGCACGAGCGGATGAAGGTTCACAACTCCGGTAAAGGGGCAAAGTACATGCGCTCGAGACTTCCCGTTTCATTGGTCTACGTTGAACCGTGCGAATCACTGAGTGCGGCTCTTAGGAGAGAACGGCAGTTGAAGCCGTGGAGTCGTGCAAAAAAAGAAGCTCTGATCGCTGGAGATACCACGAGCCTGAAGCGCGCCTGATTGCCGCCACCTATTCCACTCTCGCGAACAGCGTGTCCCACGTGAAGTGGTGACTGTGCGCAGCGCGGCGGCTGCCGGCGAATGTCTCTCCGAGCACTTCGAGCTCGGTGATCTTCGCGACCTCCAGCATCCGCCATCCGCGTGAGAACGGCATCGCGCGACGCTGATAGACCAGCAGGTGCACGAGCCCATGCTGGATGCCGTAGTCGTGCGGTTCGGCGATTCGCACCGAAGAGCCGTACTTGAAACGAATCAGATGGCGGTGCGCAATCGCGGTCCTGATCTGGCGATCGATGAGCAGGACGACATTCCCGGAATTTTCCGTCGCCATGGCCGCAGTACAGATCGCCGCGCGTCCCGCTTCAACGACACGAGCGACACGCGATCAGAATTCGTGCACGGCGAGTCTGCCGTGTCTATACTCTGCCCATGAAACGCACATCTGTGGCGATCCTGGCCCTCGCGGCGGCGGTGAGCGTGGTTCATGCGCAAGCCCCCAAAGCTCCGTTCACCCGCGAGGATGCCGAAGCGGGCAAGAAACTGGTCGCGACGTCGCTCGAACTGCGGGCGCAGATCAAAGACACCGCGGCGCCCGCGGATCCGTTCAAGATTCTCGGCAACCTGTACTTCGTCGGCTCGGCAAACGGCGAGAGCTACCTCCTGACATCGCCGCAGGGGCACATCCTGATGGGCGCGGGCTTCGAGGCGGCGGTCGATCGCACTCAGAAGAACATCGAAGCGCTCGGCTTCAAGATGTCCGACATCAAGGCGATCCTCCTGAATCACAGCCACGTCGATCAGTCCGGCGCGGCCGCCGAGTTGAAGAGGCGCACCGGCGCGCCGGTGATGGCCGGCTTCGCGGAAGTGCCGTACCTGCAGCGCGGCATCCACGCGCAAAGTCCGTTCGCGCCACCTGACCCGAGTGGCCGCGGCGGGCCACGCTATCCAGCCGTGACGGTCGATCGCGCACTCCACGATGGCGAGGTCGTGCAGGTCGGCCCGTTGAAGGTCACGGCGTACCTCGCGCCAGGACATAGCCCATCGTCAACGAGCTGGTTGTACACGGTGCGCGATGGCGGACGCGATTACCGCGTGCTCGAATTCTGCTGCTGGGAGTATCCCGACGATCTGAGCCGTCAGGGATTCATCACCGAAGCGACGACGCGCCGCACGATCGATCTCTGGCGTACGCTGCTGCCGATTGATGTCTACCTCGAGGTGGGCGCGTACGCGTGGTCCGGTACGCTCACCCAGCCGTCGGGCACGATCACGGAGCGGATGGCGCGATTGAAGACCGACAACAAGTTGTTCATCAATCGCGACGTCTTCCGCCAGCTCTCCGCCGCGCGCGAAGTGGAGTTCGAGGCGAAGCTGCCGACGCTGCGCTAGTCTTCATAGCCCCACCGTGTCCGGATCGCGTGCAGCGCGATCTGCCGCCGCCGTTCCGGCGACAGGCTGGCGGCGCGCGCGGGACCGCCTTTCAACCCGCCGAGCCGTCCCAGCGCAGCTGCGTGCGGATTGATCACGACCGGCCTCGTGCGCCGGCTGCGAATCTCGACGCGTTCCGTCGGGGCCGAACAGCTGAGGCACGGCGTCCCGATCTGATCAGCCGTCTCCGGCTCTTCCACCTCGAACTCCTCGTCGCACACGAGGCAGCGGCGCAGCACAGTGATGACGACGTGGGTCTTACCTGACCGCATACGTAACGCGTTACCCACCTTGCAACGTTTGCTCCCCAATCCAAATTGCAGTGCTTTCGTCGGCGGCAGCGCGTCGGCGACCAAATTCTCCGTATTTGTCCCGTTACTTGAGCAGTGAAGTAGCCGGCAGGGCGCTTGTATAAGCCAGAGACCGACAAAGGAGAACATCATGAAGCGGTATGTCACCGCAAGCGCTCCCGCGCTGAGCACGGCAGCCTCGACGGTTGTTCACCGCGCAACGCTCTCGGCCATGAGCGGATTCGAGCTCCCTGTGAGCGGCAACGGTGCTGGCGCTTCCTTCACCGGAACAATTCTCCTGCAGAAATTCGTGGCGAGCGGCGGCGGCATCGCTGCGGTGGGCACGATGATCGGCAAGGTGAGCGACGCGCTGGGCACCGTCACGACGGTCGCGCAGAACGTGCAGGCGGCGGTGAACATCGGCGCCGCGACAGGCGAGATCCTGCATCTCGATATCGGGCCAATTTCGCTCGTTTTTCGCGGCGGCCCTCACGTGAACCTGAGCGAGATCGTTCTCGACATCACCGCACAAGAAGGCGACGGAAATCGTCTCGGCAATCTGCTGTGCGCGGTCGCCGACCTGCTCGCTCGACCCGGCGCACTCGCAAGGATCCTCAACGACATCCTGGGGATCATTGCGTCCGATGGCGGCGAGGCTCGCGGAGGGAACTGGGCGGGCTCTCACGTCAACGCGATCGCGTGGACAATCGGCCTTCGACGCCGGCGACGATGACGGCCGCGAGGTGGGCGTCGGACATTTGCGTGACATCGCGATCGCGACCGAGATCGAACGCAGAAATGATGTTCAGCAGACGCCGACGGTTCAGCGCCTTGAGCTCCTGACGCAGGACCTCGATACTGTGCCCGCCGACCTCGAACGGATCGAGCACCGCGTCCGGCCTCGGAAAGACGCGCTGCATGACCACCCGGCGCGCCGCCGGCTGATCGGAGATCGGCTCGTCCATAACGGGAACACGGATGGTCACCGGCTTCCGTGCTCGGCCCAAGGCACCTTCGAGGTACACATGGGTGAGACCGGTCGCCCAGTACACCAGATGCTGGCGCTCCGGCTGGCGTGACTCGATCTCGCTCACGAGTACGTCGCTGCCGCCATCAATGGGGACGAATTCGATCCAGCTCTCCCACATGTGGTCGGACGCCTGACGGCCAACCGCGCGCGCGTAGTACGTCCCGAAATGATCGCGCACCGGTGTCGCGAACGAGGTGAGCACTTCAGCCATTCAGTCCCCCGCACGGTGGCTGCAATGCGTCTGCCGGTGCGTCCGCGCTGATGCTTCAGCGAAGCAGGTGCGAATCTGTCAGCGGCTGGCGGAGCTGACGTAGGCGGCAATCGCCGCGGTCTTGCCAGGGACAACCTCGCCGCCGGTGACATGCGCGCCGCCCCTGCGAGTCGCGGAGCCCTTCGGTGAGATGCCCGTCAACCGGCACTTCGACGTGCGATTGCCGATCGGCTCGCTGCTGCTCCCGACGCTCTTGTCTTCGAGCGGCACGAGCATGCCGCCGAGAATTTCCGTCTTCGGCGCGGTCTTCGATTCGACGACTCTGATCCACGGCTTCAGCTTCATCGATCCGAAGTACTCCGCCGCGGTGCGGATGTCGGCATCGGTCGCGGCTTCGCCGTCTGAATCATCAGCTCCGGCGGCCGCATGCCGGGCTCCGAGGACTTGCGCAGTAGCCGCAGGCGCGAACGCCTTCCGCGACGCGCCCCTTGCGCACCACGTCGGGCATCGATGGATGCTCGTCGGGATGCCAGTCGGGCACATCGGCAGCATTGCGCGCCTGCGTCAACGTCATGCCGACCGTGCTGTTCGGCACACGGAACACGGTGCCGTCGTCTTTTGGCCGCGGCACCCCGGCTGCTGCGGCTACTGAGTGCCGGCCGCAGCCTTCATGAAGTTCATGTGCTGCTGCGCCTGCGCGAGTCCACCCTCGGGCTTGTTCCAGCTGATCTGCCCGTTCTTGTCCGCGTCAACACCCGTCGTCAGCTGCTCGGCCTTGGTCTGCATCTCGGCGGCCAGCATCTTCGCTTCGTCGAGAGAGGTCGACATCCGGATCTTCTGCGCGAGCGCGACGACCTCGTCCGACATCGCGACGACGTTCTGCGCGGCGGTGCTGACGTGCATCGAGTGCGTCTTCACCATGTCGTTGGCGTTGGCGGCGTTGGCGGCGAACATCGCATGCTGCGCGACGCCCTGCGCGGCTTTCTTCAAGCCGTAGCCTTTGCCCGGCCCCTGCGCGACGATCGTCGGATCGATCGCGTTGATCACGTGGCCGGCGTGGGTCTGAATCATCTGCAGCGAGGTGGCCTTGGCGGCGAGCGCCGCGTGATCCGCGGCGACCTTCGCTTCGGCCATCGCGGTCGGCAGCAGGCCCATGTTGTCGGGCGTGCCGTTGAAGCTGTCGAGCACGTGGCCGATGTGAGTCTGCGCCGTCGCCTGCGCGGAGAGCGTCACACTCCACGCACCGAACGCGAGAAGCGCGATTCCCAGAGTGATCGAAGTAACAGTACGCACGGTGCACCTTCCTTCGTGAAGTGTTGCTCGGGGCCGAACGTTGTAGTGGCGAGATTATAGGCCGGTCCGGGCCGCCTTGACAGCATCCGTCTGAGGCTCTAGGCTCGCCACGCAATACTCTGCCTGAGTAAACAAGGCTCTCTCTCACCGGGAGGAGACATGAACCACCTTCTCAGGCGCGCGGCCATGGCCGCCGCCTTCCTGCTCCTCGGCACCCTGTCAGCCTTTGCACAGCA
>QHWQ01000356.1:0-4722 GCA_003222635.1 Acidobacteriota bacterium
TCTACATGTATCCGTCCGAACATTACGCCTTCTGGCGCGGCGAGCTGCCGGGCAGAGAGCTGCCGTGGGGCGCGTTCGGCGAGAACCTGACGATCGAAGGTCTGCTCGAAGACGACGTGCGCATCGGCGACCGGCTGCGCGTCGGCTCGGCGGAGCTCGTCGTCACGCGGCCGCGGAAGCCATGCTATAAGCTGGCGATCCGCATGTCGCAGAAGGACATGGTGGCGCGCTTCCGGGCGAGCGGCCGCAGCGGTTTTTACCTGAGCATCGCGCACGAAGGCGAGCTGCGCGCGGGCGACGCGATCACGCCGATCGAGTGCGGCAGCGGCCTCACGATTCGCGAGGTGTTCGCGGACTATAACGCCATGCAGACGCGCATCACGCTTCCTCGTCCGGCCGGCGACGAGTTCAATCCCGTGTTTGGCAAGTACATCGCCCGCGTCCCGGACCTGGGCGACTCGGCGCGCGCGCTGGAGCTGCAGCGCGAGCAGGTGATCGTCCGGCTCGCGGGGCTGACCGGCGAACGCGCGTCGTTCCGGTACGCACCCGACAAGTGGAGCGTGACGGAAGTCATCGGACATCTGGCGGACGTGGAACGGGTCTTCGCCTACCGTCTGCTGCGCATCGGGCGCGGCGACGAGACGCCGCTGGCCAGCTTCGACGATCAGAGTTACGTGCGCATGGGCGCGTTCGAGCGCCGGCCGTTCAGCGACGTGCTGGACGAATGGGCCGCCGCGCGGAAGGCGACGCTGCTGCTGGTGCGCGGCATGCCGTCGGAAGCGTGGGGGCGCCGCGGAACCGCCGGCGATCACGTCATCTCGGCGCGCGCGCTGGTCTACATCATCCTCGGTCACGTCGAGCATCACCTCGCGATTCTCGGCGAGCGTTACGGCATCCGATGAGGCGGGCCGGGCGGACAGGGCGGGTAGGGCGGGTGGGGCGGGTAAGAACGTAGGTGGAACCCGCCGTCGTCTTCGACAACGTGTCGCTCGCCTTCGACGAGAATCTCGTCCTCGACGGCGTCAGCTTCACCGTCTCGAAAGGGAGCATGGTGATGCTGCTCGGCGCCAGCGGCGCCGGCAAGTCGGTGATCCTCAAGCTGATTCTCGGCCTGCTGCGTCCCGATTCGGGAAGCATCTCCGTCAATGGGCAGCGCATCGACACGATGCGCGAGCACGATTTGCTGCGCGTGCGCGCCGACATGGGCATGGCGTTTCAGGAAATCGCGCTCTTCGATTCGCTGACGGTGAGCGAGAACGTCGGCTACCGGCTCGATCAGGAAAGCAGCCTGTCAGAGGATGACGTGCAGCAGCGGGTTGAAGAAGTGCTCGGCTTCGTCGGGTTGCGCGACTATCTCGAGCGCATGCCGTCGGAGCTGTCCGGCGGCCAGCGGCGGCGCGTCGCGATTGCCCGGGCCATGGCCTCGAGGCCGAAGCTGCTGCTGCTCGACGACTCGACGACCGGTCTCGATCCGATCACCGCCGTCGACGTGAACGAGGAGATCGTCAAACTGCGCGACCTCGAGCACATCACCTGCATCATGGTCACGCACCAGATCCGCGATGCGTTCTATGTCGCCACCCACGAAGCCGTGCGCCAGAACGGCGATCTGAAGATCATCGAGCTCGACGCCGCGCAGGCGGACAACGCCGAGTTCATGGTGCTCCACGATCGCCGTATCGTCTTTCGCGGCAGCGGCTCGGAGCTCCTCGCGTCTCAGGACAAGTACGTCAAGGAGTTCCTCTACATGACGCTGCCGCCCTGGTAGGCTGTTCTGTGACCTGCGCTGTCAAACTCGCCGTCGTAGAATAGCGCCCGTCACCTTGACGCGAATCCCTTACGAACTTTCCACCAAAGACGCGGTTGCCTGGCTGCGCGAACTGCCGACCGAGTCCGCGGATCTCGTCGTCACCGATCCCGCCTACGAATCGCTCGAGAAGCATCGCGCCGTCGGCACGACGACGAGGCTGAAGCACAGCAAGGCGTCGAGCAACGACTGGTTCAAGATTTTTCCGAACGCGCGGTTCGGCGAGCTGTTTCGCGAGATCTACCGCGTGCTGCGCGACGACACACATTTCTATCTGCTCTGCGACGCGGAGACCATGTTCGTGGCCAAGCCGGAGGCGGAGCAGGCGGGGTTCAAGTTCTGGAAGCCGCTCGTGTGGGACAAGTGCACGATCGGCATGGGCTATCACTATCGCGCGCGGTACGAGCTCATCCTGTTCTTCGAGAAAGGGAAGCGGCGGCTCGACGACCTCGGCATCGCGGACATCATCACCGTTCCGCGTATTCGCGGCGGCTATCCCGCGGAAAAGCCGCCGCAGGTGGCGGACGTCCTCATCCGACAGAGCTCGAACGCCGGTGATCTCGTCGTCGATCCGTTCATGGGATCGGGCAGCGTGGGCGTCGCGGCCGCCCGGCTCGGACGCCGCTTTGCCGGCAACGACGTGAATCCGCAGGCGGTGAAGGTTGCCTCGCAGCGCCTGCGCGAGTTCGGCGAAGGCCAGGTGCCCGCGGAGATTGCCGCTATGCCGGATGAACAGCCGGATCTTCTCGACTCGCTTGTCCCGCCGAAGCGAAGCGAAGGCGGACTGATGCCATGAAACAGATCGAGATGGACGATTTCCAGCCGAAGCTTCCCGGTGCCGCGCTGAAGATGAGCGGCACGGACTACGCGAACCTCGTCGCGTCCTATGTCGCGCGCCGCTTCGCGCCGCGGTCGCTGAAGGTGTACCGCGAAATCCGCATCGGCAAGACGATCATCGGCAAGAACCGCTGCATCGACATCCTGTGCGTCGCGGAGGACTTGCAGAAAGCGTTCGCCATCGAGTGCAAGTTCCAGGACAGCCAGGGCACCGTGGACGAGAAGATCCCGTACGCGCTCGACGATCTGCTGGCGGTGCCGATGCCCGGCTGCATCGCGTACGCAGGTCAGGGATTCTCCGACGGCGTACGTCACATGCTCGCCGCCTCACGCCACGCGGCGTACTGTCTGCCGACGGAAGGCCAGACCGACACCACCGCCGACACGCGCGAGCTCGATCACGTGCTCGCGGTCCATTTCGGCTGGTGGGACGTGCTCATCGAGCGGAAGAAACCACTGTAGCCAACCGCGCAGCTGGGAACGCGCCCGACGGCATGAGGAACTGCAACCAGTCGCGCTGCTTGAGTAATTGACTATGGACTACGACGTTCTCGAAGCGCAATACCGCGGTGGTTTCGTCGTCTGGCTTCGATTCCGCGACGGCACAGCCGGTAAGATCGATCTGGGTCCGGAATTGTGGGGACCTGTATTCGAGCCGCTGCGCGATCCTACGGTATTCAGCCAGTTCAAGATTGATCCGCTATTCCACACGCTCGTGTGGCCCAACGGTGCTGATCTCGCGCCGGAATTTCTTCACGACAACATCCGCGTCACTGCATAGCTACCGCATGAGCTCGCGCTGGCCCTCGATTTGCCCTCTCCATGACGGAGGGTCGATACGGATAAGCTCCTGTCGCTCAGTCAGGACGAAATCACGCTGAATCCGGCGGTGCGCCGCATCCGCACGGAAGCGATTGTCGGAACCGTTGTGGTGTACCTGGTCATCCTCGCGGCCATCATCTTCGTTCCGCGCCACAAGCCCGTCCGCGTAACCGTTGCGCATGAAGGCGCCATCAGCGCCTACGTCAACGTCATGACCACGCCCGTCGGGACGACGGGAGTCCGGCCGGCGGCGGCGAAGCCGAGGCCGGTGCCGAAGGCGCCGTCCGTGATGCCGGTGCAGATGCCCGCGTCCACTGCCGATTCGTCAGCCGCGCAGGAGGCGGTCGGATCCGCGCAAGCCGGCGGGCCGGTTCGCATGAGCATCGGCCAGCTTCAACTCATTCGGAAGGTCGAACCGGTCTATCCGCCGGCGATGATCCGCGCGCGGCAGGATGGCAGCGTCGTTCTGGACGCGATCATCCACACCGACGGAACGATCGGCGACATCACCATCCTGCAGTCGCTGAACCCGCTCTTCGATCGCGCCGCCATCGACGCGGTGAAGCAGTGGCAGTACACGCCGATTGGTCACGAAGGCATCGTCACCGTTACGGTGAAGTTCAGCCTCCGCTGATGCGCGCGGCGACGACCGGCACGTGCCAGACGCCATAGCCTGACTCGTCGCGAATCGTCGCGATCATGTCCTCGAAGTGCGCATTGAACTCCTCGCGCGGCATTGACGTGTGTTGCGCGATCGCGTCCGCGAAGCCGTCGCGCCACGCGATCCAGATCGCCGCGAACGTGTCTCGCGGCACGCGCAGCGGATCGACGATGACGTAGTCGATGGTGATCTCGGTCAAGCCAAGGCGGCAGAGGATGCCGTACGTCTTGCGCCCGATGCGGAGGTCCGTCCCGATCGCCTCGCCGAACTGCCGCGGGCCGCGCGCCCAGAAGTCGTCGGGATCGACCGTGCGCGGCTCGAAGTTGATCATCAGGTAGTCCTCGGCAATCAGGTGCAGCCACCCGCCGCGCTTCGTCACGCGCGCGAGCTCCGCGACGACGCGTTCGGGATGCGGGATTGACTGCAGCACGTGCCGGCAGACGACGAGATCGAAGGTCCGATCGGGCAGCCCGAGATCGAAGATGCTGCGATGCTCGAAGCGGGTACGGTCGCCAAAGGCCGCGCAGCGGGCGCGGGCGCGTTCCAGATGCGCGTCGATCACATCCACGCCGAGCAGCCGGGCGCGATCGAACAT
>QHWQ01000356.1:4953-7626 GCA_003222635.1 Acidobacteriota bacterium
CGACTCTATATTCCTCGCCGTGCGCCCAACGCGCCGCCCGGCGCGGAAGGCGCCCCGTCAGGCAGTCGCACGCGGCTGACGATTTTCAACCTCGACACGCTCGAGCCGGCCGGCGAGATTGACGGCATCGGCGGCAATGGCGCCGCGGTCGATCCGAAATCAGGCCACGGCTTCACCAGCAGCAAACCGGTGTCGATGTTCGACACCAAGGGGATGAAGCTGATCAAGACGATCGATGTCCCCCCGATGTTTCAGCCCGATGGCATCTACTTCGACGCGTTCAACGAGCGCGTGTATATCTTCAGCCATCCGACAAAGGACACGCTCGTGATCGACGCGAAGGACGGCACCGCGCTCGGCACGATCGATCTGGGCGGCGTGCCGGAGCAGGCCATCTCCGACGGCAAGGGGACGCTCTACGTCGTCATGCAGGACGCGCAGGGCGGCGTCGCCGTCGTCGACGTCAAGTCGATGAAGACGACGACGCACTATCCGTTCGGCGACAAGGGTGGCGGCTGCAACGGGCTCGCGTTGGATGTGAAGAACCAGGTACTGTTCGCGGCATGCGCGCGCTCGGGCGCGGAGACGACGCAGGCGCCGCCGGCGGGACCGCCGCAGCCGTTGCATCCGCAGATGGTGATCCTGAGCGCGAAGGACGGGAAGATTCTCGCGACGCTGCCGCTGGCCGGCGGTTCGGACGGCGCCGTCTTCAACCCGTCGACGATGGAGGCGTTCAGCTCGCACGGCAACGGCACGATGACCATCGTCAAGGAGACGAGCCCGACGGCCTTCGAGGTCGAGCAGAACCTCGAGACGATGAACTTCGCGCGGACGACGACGCTCGACACCAAGACGAATCGCCTGTTCGTGATGGCCGAGGAGCGCGGGCCGGCACCGCCCACGCCGCCCGGAGGTCGCGCGGGGCGCGGCGCCGCGATACCCGGCACGTTCACGATCGTGGAGATAGGGAAGTAGCGCGAGTGGATCAGCGCAGCCTACTTGGCTGCGCTGATCTTCTGTACGGTGATTTTCTTCGTCTTCGGGTCGAGCGTGCCGGTGACACTCACCTTCTGCGCGGCGAACTGCTGCGGCGTCTTCTGATCGCTCAGCTCGTAGACGTTGCCTTTCCCGTCATAGAGCACATACGTGGCGCCATGGGCCGACACGCACGCCTTCACGCAGTCCGCGTCGGTGGGTCCCATCTGCATCTGCGAGTGATCGGCCTTCGCGCACATGTTGTCGGTGATCGTGCCGACGAAGGTCTGCGGCTTACCCTGCGCCGCGGAGAGCGACGCCAGAGCAAGCACGCCGATGGCGAGGAGCAGGCGTTTCATTACTCGCCCGGGGTCATGAGATGCGCCGTCGTCGTTCCCGCACTCATGATCCAGACGCCGCCGCCGCGGCCGTTCTCCGGCAGCCCCATCGACGCCTGCGTGGCGCCAGGCACGGCGATCGTCATGTGCGGCCGCGCCATCTCCTTGCTCATCCCCATCAGGTGATACCAGACGGATCCGAACACGGGCTTCTCGCGCTTACCGCTCTTCTCGAGATCCATGAGCTGCGCTTCCGACTTCATCCGGTCGCCGAGCGCCTCGGCGTCGAGGTTCTGCTTCACGCGCGGCAGGTTCCGCTGGTCCGTGCACTCGATCGAGAACGGCTGCTGCAGCGGGAAGCCGGAGCGGTCGTAGCAGACCAGCATGTTTTTCGAGGGCTTGAGCGTGTCGTAGGTGTGATCGGGCTTCCACTTGATGACGCCGGCGTCCGCGCGCAGGTTCTGCGGCAGCGCCAGCAACGGCGTGTCGGTGTCCGGCGTCTGCGCGAACGCGCCGGCCACCATCGCCAGGACACCAAATCCAAAGATCGCAATGCGCTTCATAGGTGACCTCCGATGAATCCGTGTCAAAACTCGGCCAGAGTGACCAGCAAGATAGCACATCGCTCAGTAGGAGAAGCCGATTCCGACCGAACCCACGAGCTTCTGCTGGCTGCCCGCGTTGAACGCCTCCGCGGTGTCGCCGAGTGACAGGAACTCCAAGCCGCCGTGCACGTTCCACACGCCGTAGTTCGTGCGGTGGCCCAGCGGAACGCTCGCCGCCGCCCCGAGACTCAGAAATCCGAACGGGTGATCGATCCCCGCGAGCTCGTAATAGTCGTTCAGACTCAAGCCGATCTTGATGGGAAACGTGACGTTGACGGGCAAGTCCGTCCATCCTGGTGCGACCCCAAGCTCGAGATAGGTGCCGGCGTTCTGTCCTCCGTCGGCCTGCCCGAGGCCCGGACGCGTATCGAGCTCGAACGCGATCAGCCCGTACGGAGCCAGGCCATCCCGGGTGCCGACCCTGAATGACAGTTCCTTCACGGCGCTGAACGAGCTGTTGGGACTCGTGTACGCCGTATAGGTCGTGCCGACAGTGACGCCGTCGCCGACCTCCAGCGCGAGCGTCGAGTAGAAGTCGCTTTCATACCAGAGCCGGCCCGTCGGACCTGACGACCCCGCGAGACCGGTATGCAGGCTGTTCCAGCTGCCGACATGCAGGTCCGCGCGCTTCAGGGTGCCGCTGCCCGTATGAAGGCGGATGCCGGCATCTGCGGAGGGCCACATGATGAGCCGGGTGTCGTCCTGTCGAAGCCCGCGGAACATGTACGCGTTCACAAAATCGAAATGGCTCGTGA